>PMMJ01000476.1 GCA_003162255.1 Acidobacteriaceae bacterium
ACATCGGGAATGATCCTGAAGCCAAAGTTCTACGAGAAAACTACGGTTGATCGCGTTGCTGAAAGGAAGCGGCTCGGGTTGGAGGCGGATTGCCCGACTGGGATTGTCCTGTTCGGAGGCTATGGTTCGCAGGTGATGGTCGACATCGCCAAACAACTTAACGAAGCCGGCAGCGGCGTCCAGCTAATTCTGATATGCGGGCACAACGAGAAGCTCGCCGCCGCGCTCAAGAATCTGCCGGCCAGGAAGCCAAACCTCGTCGTCGGATTTGCGCAGAATGTCGAGTNNACGCTGCCGCAGGAGCGCTACAACGCGGAATGGGTGACGGAGAAAGGCTACGGGATCGTCGTGCCCAGCTTCAAAAGAATCGCGCCCGCCGTTCAACGCTTGCTCGAGAACGCGACTTTCGATGAATTCCGCCGGAAGGCCAACGAGTACTCGAATCGAGCGCTGTTTGAAGTGCCGATCATCCTGGAACAATGCGCGCAACGCACGGCGGTTGCAACTCAATCTCGGGCTGCCGTCTAGGCATCAATAATCTCCGGTCATTTCCAGGACCGCGCCGCCGTCGGTTACGAACTCTTCTTCTTGGGCTGGATTTTGTGCTGAATTTCCCAGGCGCAGCTTGAGCCGCGCCCTCGCCAGGCTGTTGTTGGCCACTTCGAAAGTGCCGGAGCAGTCCGTCTTGGCGTAGGGCATATGATGCAAGGACGGGCCGCTGCCCTCGATTTCCACTTCGATCGATCCCGCCTTGGAGATCGTTCGAAAAATCCAGCGCATCGCTTTGGCATCGCGGCAAGTCTCGCGCAGCTTGCGAAAAACGTAGGCGCGGCCTTCGTGCCACAGGATCGCCGTGCGAAACAACAGGCCGAGCGGCATTTCGTAAACCAGAGCTTCGAACGTGCTGAGACGGCCATCGGACTGCGGGAAGCAGGCGTGCGTCCATGTCCAGAAATGCCGATGGCGGAAGCCGCAATTGTGGCCCTGCACGCCGAAGCCGAGAGGATCGCCGCGGAAAACTTGATCGTCGAGACGAATCTCTCCGGAGAAAACAGCGTCGGAATGAGGTGTGCGCGAAAAACCAATCCAACCTTTGTTGCTCAGCGTGATGCCGAAATTGGAACGGTAATGCAGGTCCCACGAAAGCCGGTGTTCGCGGACATCGAGCGCGCCGCGGCAGGAGGCATCTTCGATACGGTTGGGACCGGCTTCCAGAAAAAACGGGCCACGCCGGTCACTAATGCGCAACGCTCCGAGAGGGAACTCCTGGATAAAAGTCTCAGGCTGACCGTCACGCGGGAACCAGGTTGCCCAGATTTGCACCGGGCCTGCGCCGGGAAGGCTGGGACAGCCTTCGCGTCCTGGATTCGCGAGGAGATAACGCAACCACCATGCGCCCGAGTTGCCGGCCAAGCCGAAGCGCAGAAACCACGACTCGTAGCGGCGGCGCATATTGAGCCGCGTGAACGGCAGATTCAGCGAAGTCATTTTCCCATGTTAAGTCAGAGAGACGTTCGCCGAGTCATGACTCCTAGAAGTGCACCGCGACCCCGGTTGAAAAGCGCACGCCATCCTGGCCCTCGCCGTAGAAGCGAGTGTTGATCCAATCGAGTTGTCCGCGGAGGGTTAGCGGGCCGAAGATTCGATAATCCAGACCTCCGCCAACCGCATTGACGAACGAAGTATTCGAGTCCGAAATTCCGTTGCTCCGGCTGATATGCCCCGCGCCAGCCAGGAACTCCGCGAACGGGCGGAAGCGGTGGTATGACACCGAGACTCTCGGTCCGAACAGAATGTTGTGCGCGGTGACATCGGCGCTGGTGCCGCTGAAACTGTGACTGCCATAATGCGCGTCGAGATCGGCCACCAGGCCAATCCACGGCAGGAACTTCCCTTCCAGCGTTGCCTCCCATCCATTCAGATTACTGGTGTCGTTCGAGACGATAGGAGTGCGGTCATAGGAATAGCCGAAAAACACGTTTCCCCGCGTCGGAATCTGCGGCCAGGCGGCGCTGGCGAGCATCGTCAACAATAAGACAAGAAGCCATCCTCTTCGCACAATCGTTCTCCTTAGGGTGCGACTTCAGCTGCGGGTTGAAATTTGCATTCTTAAAAAATATAGATGCAAGAGTGGCGAAAAAATTTGCTTGCTCACGCCACACACTTGGGCAGATCAGCGGAATAGCGCGGCAAAAAATCCGCCGAGTTTTTTGAAGAAGCCGCGCACCGGCGCGNNACATGAAGTTCGTTAGGCGCGAGCGAGACGCCAAGTGGGGCGGACTCTGCTCCGGTCGAGGGCGCGTTTTCCGCGTGCGCGATCTCGGCAACCGGCGCGGAACTTGCGTTCATGGGCGGCACGGCTTTGCTTGCTGCTTCGGCCGGCACTTGGTTTTGCGTGGGCAAATTGTCGATTGCCCGCAGCGGAGGGTCCCGCGGTGGGGGACATCCGCACTCGAGGGGTACCGCCATATCCACGCGATCGAGTTGCCCGGAACGAAATACGAGCTGATCGGTGGCCTTGACCTGGTAAGTGCGGTCGCCGAGCAGTTCGTTCACAATCGCGGCTGCCGTGTTGCCGGGCAGCGCGCGCACGCAGGTGTTGCCCTGATTGTCGGCACTGATGGCATAGTGAAACTCTCCCGGTCCCACCAGCACGATGCGGAAGTCCGGCGTCATCACGGAATCGGAAGATGCGTCGAGAGCGAAGTGCGCTTCCAGCGCGCCCGTGTTCATGCTGAGCATCAGGTTGTGCCGGTTCTGCGATGGAGTCACCGACACCGTCGTTCCCGGACAAACACGCACCTCGCCACCGCTCGAGAGGCGGAGAACGGCGGTATCGGGGCCAGCGGTAATCGAAGAACCGGAGCTGCCGTCATTTCCACTGAGCGCCAGCGGGCCGGCCGCGCGCACTGCCGCTACGACCGGTTTTGGCCCAGGCGTCAGGCTGGGAACCGTCGGTGGCTCAAATGGCGAACTCCTCGTCTGGTTAGGATTCTTGCCGAGATGCACGACCAGGCGATTTCCCGCGGCGTCCCAGGTGTAGGAGCGGGGCGCGAGCAGATCCACGACCACGCGCGCCACTGGAGGACTCTCTTGAAACTGGTCGGCGCGTATCGAGCTGATCTGATCGGCTTGTATGCTGACGCGCTTCTGTTGAGTCGCGAGCCGCGCATTGGGCAGATCGATCACCAGCCGCGCGGGGTCGCTGATCGCCTGAATCGAAGGAATCAAAGGTTGCGTCGAAAGTATTTCAACTGCGGGGCCATCTTTTTCCTGCACAATCCGAAAGCTCTTGATGGCGGCGATTTTGCTCGCGGAAGGCGCGGCAGACTTGGAGCCAGGCTTGACCGTTGTCTGGGAACGAAGGCACGGGGCTGCGAGCAGGAGCGTTCCCAGCGCTAGAACCACGCACAATTCCGCGCGCAAGCTGCAGCGGAACGACCGCTGGCGGAACGCAAAATTTGGCGGAAAGTTGCTCACGCAAGCACTCAAGTGTTAGAGAAACCATACCACTCGGGAGTTGCATGGAGAAAGACACATGAAGAAAGCGCGCGGGGTATTAGGTGTCGGCGAGGAATTCGTACTCGTCAATGATGGCGGCCACCGCCAACTTGTCGGAGGCACTGCCCCCCTCGACTCGCACCACGTGGCCCTTGCAGTGCACGCGGATGCTCTCCGTCAGCGTGATCTCGGGCGGCAGGGTCAGCGTGAAATCAATCGCGGAGCCGGCCTGGATGGCGGAATCGACATAGAAGCAGATTCCACGGGCGCTGACGTCGCGGGTGTGCGCCGCGTGCTGCTCTTCATTTTCGCCGTAACGGACACTTACGGGCAGACGAAGCGCGAAGCGCCGCGTGGCCCGCTTGTCATTATCATTGGCATTGTCCTGCTGCGTCTCGGCCATAAAACCGCTCCAAAAAGCAAAGTTTCAAAGTTGCGGAGACTTTGCGGGAAATCGCCTGTAAGCATGGCAACTGGCGGCACGTCTGTCAAGGAGGAAGGGCGCAAAAGCCAGGGTTCAAAGTTTCAAGGTTTCGTCAGGGCTTGGACGTCACGATCTGCTGCTCTTTTCTTTGAAACTTTGAAACCTTGAAACCTGTCTTTCACGGCTACAATAAACCTGTGGTCTTCGTCCTCGATAACTACGATTCGTTCACTTACAACCTCGTCCAGTACCTTGGGGAATTGGGCGCCCAGGTTGAGGTTCGCCGCAACGACGAAGTGACCGTCGGAGAGATCGAGGCGATGTCCCCGGAGCGCATTGTGATTTCTCCCGGACCCTGCACTCCGCAGGAAGCGGGCATCAGCATCGAACTGATCCGGCATTTCGCGGGCAAGTTGCCGCTGCTTGGCGTCTGCCTCGGACACCAGGCGATTGGCGCGGCCTTCGGCGGCCAGGTGGTTCGCGCGAAGAACCTGATGCACGGCAAAACCAGCCAAGTGGAGCATGATGGCAAGACCATATTTCGCGGTTTATCTTCGCCGATGACCGCGACCCGCTATCACTCGCTGATCGTCGCCGAAGAAGGCTTGCCCGGCGATCTCGAAGTCAGCGCATGGACTCGCGATCAGGATGGCACGCGCGTCATCATGGGCCTGCGCCATAGGAAATTCCCAGTCGAAGGTGTGCAGTTTCATCCGGAGAGCGTGCTGACGGACGAAGGGAAGAAACTGGTGGCGAATTTCTTGCGCGGATAAAACCAGAGCCAGGTCTGTTCANNCTGTTCACTGGGAAGGTCCTCGGAGTAAATAGGCCGCTTGCCGGAGCGACTCTCCCACCGCTGCCCAGCCAGTTTGTGGTAGCCTGCGGAGTTTGGTCCGGTTCAGACCGGAACCGCATGGAGGCTATCCTTGAAGCCGCTTAATTACGCGCTGTTTCTCCTGCTCATCACTTTCGCCGTCGCCGCCCCGGCACAATGCCAGCAAGACAAAGCCAGCAACGTCCTCGTCGAACGCGTCGGCGACACCGCATTCATTCAACTGCGCGCTCCCAGCTTCCAGACGCTGACGCCCCGGCAGCAGGCCCTGGCGTACTGGCTGACGCAGGCTTCAATTGCCACCGACCCGATTATTTACGATCAGCTATCCGCCTACGGTCTGCAGCAGAAACGTCTGCTCGAAGAAATCATGGCACATCCGAAGGGGATCGATCCGGCGGCAATGGCGAAGATCGCCGAATTTGCGAAGCTTTTCTGGGCCAACCGCGGCAATCACAACGAGCTGACGTCCCAGAAATTTCTGCCCACTTTTACTTTTGATCAGCTGAAAAAGGCCGCGCTGATCGCGCAGCAGAACGGGGCTTTTCGGACGCCCTATGCCGATCTCCCGCCGCTGAACCAACCAGCGTCCGTGACGCGGGAAGTGGAGTCATTGCGAGCTTCGTTTCTTGACCCCACGTTTGAGCCGATGACTATGGCGAAAAGTCCGTCGGCCGGAAAAGACACGATCCAGGCGAGTTCCAATACTTTTTATCCGGGCCTGAGTCTGGACGATCTGAAGGGGTTTCAAGAAAAACATCCCCTGAATTCGCGGGTGGTCAGAGCGGCGGACGGCAAGCTTAGCGAACTCGTCTATCGCGCCGGCACGCCCGACGGCAAGTTTCCTCCCGGACTGTACGCCACGTTCTTGAAAAAGGCTAACGAATGCTTCGAGAAAGCGCGCGCCTACGCCGAGCCTGCGCAAGCCGAGGCGATTAGCCATCTCATCCGCTTCTACCAGACCGGCGATTACGCGGACTGGGTGGCGTTTGGCACCGCCTGGGTGCAGAACGATGCCACGGTCGACTTTGACAACGGCTTCATCGAGGTCTATCGCGACGCCCGCGGCGCGAAAGGAAGCTCGCAGAGTTTTGTCACCATCACCGATAAGCCCGTCACGACCGCCATGAAGAAACTCGCGCAAAACGCCGCCTATTTTGAAGCGAAGGCCCCCTGGGACCCCAAGTACAAGCGTGAGTCGTTCAAACTTCCGGTGGTGAAAGCAGTCGAAACCCTGATCGAAAGTGGCGATTTCGCCGTGAGCACGATCGGCGACAATCTGCCCAACGAAAATGAAATCCACGAGAAATATGGCTCGAAGAATTTTCTGTTTACCGGAAGCAGCCGCGCCCTGGACGAATCGACCGGCAAGACGGCGATCGCGGAGTTTGCCGCCGGCCCCGCGGAGATCGAACGCAGCGCGAAGTACGGCACGGAAGCCAAGGACCTGATGACGGCATTGCACGAGGTCATCGGTCACGGCTCCGGCAAGCTCAGCGACCGCGTGAGCGATGGAGCGCAACCCTTCCTGAAGGAATATTTCTCCACGCTCGAGGAAGGGCGCGCCGACTTGATGGCTTTGTGGAACGTGTGGGATCCCAAGCTGAAAGAACTTGGGCTGATCACGAACCAGGAAGAAGTCGCGAAGGCTATGTATGACAGCGCGGCCCTGGCCGCTTTGAGCCAACTGCGGCGCATTCCGCAAGGCGACACGATTGAAGAAGACCACGAGCGCGATCGGCAGTTGATCGCGCACTACATCGCCGACAAGGTCCCCGGCTCCATCGAACAGTTCACGCGCGACGGGAAGTCTTACGTTCGCGTGGCCGACTATCAGAAGATGCGTCAGGGCGTCGGGATGCTTCTGGCGGAACTCATGCGCATCAAGGCGGAAGGGGATTACGACGCGATCAAGGCCCTGGTCGATAATTACGGCGTTCACTTCGATCCGGCGCTGCGCGACCAGATGCTGGAGCGTTATCGGAAACTCAACCTGCCCACATATTTTGCCGGCGTGAACGCTCACTTGACGGCCAGCTTTGGCAAGAACGGCGAGGTCGGAAAGGTGGAAATCAGCTATCGGGACAACCCCGTCGCGCAATACCTCGACTACGGCGCGATGTACGACAAGGGCCTCGCCCCGTGAAAGAGGAGTGAAAGAATTCGAAGGCTTCTACTCACAGCCTCGCCCGTGATACATCTTGTACTTGGGCCTGCACACCGCAATCTTCCTGTTTTTTGCCGGTGCTCTCGGCGGCGCGCTGAACGCGGTCGCGGGCGGCGGCAGCTTCATCGCCTTTCCGGCCTTGATGTTTAGCGGAGTCGCTCCCATCGCGGCCAACGCCACCAATACCGTAGCGCTCTGGGTGGGAACGACGGCCAGCGGCGGAGCCTATCGCAAGCATCTCGACGTTTCGCGCCGCGTCATGATCCCGCTCGCCGTCACCAGCGTGATTGGAGGCATCGCCGGCGCCTACCTATTACTGCACACGCCCGCGCAAACCTTCCTGCGCGTTCTGCCCTGGCTCATGCTGGGAGCCACTTTGCTGTTTACGTTCGGTGGACGCCTAGCACACGGCTCGGGAGGCTCCATTGCCAGCGATGCTTTCACCTCGGCTCTGGCGGTCGCGGCAATGTTCGAGTTGGTGGTCGCGGTTTACGGAGGCTACTTCGGCGGTGGGGTCGGGATTCTGAACCTAGCCATGCTCGCCGCTCTCGGCATGACCGACATCCACGCCATGAATGCGTTGAAAGTCGTGCTCGGCGGGATCATCAACGGCATCGCGGTCATCACTTTCGTCGTGGCCGGCGCCGTGGTCTGGAAGCAGGGCAGTGTCATGATCGTGGGCGCGGTCCTCGGCGGATACCTCGGCGCGCACTACGCCCAGAAGCTCCCGGGGTCGTGGATCCGCGGCTTCGTCATTGCGGTGGGAACAGCAATGACCGCGTACTTTTTCTGGAAGGGCTACCACTAAACTTGTTGTATCCGCTGCCGTGAAACTGCACCGGGGAAACTGCAGCCTGTTTAGGGCTGCGCCTCCGACACGTGTTCGTGCACGATCAGCCACTTCCCATCCTGCGATTCGAAGACGGCCGTCCAGCGGAATGTGGCCATCTCACGCTTGCCCGACTTCTGCATCATGTCCGACGCCACCGTGGCCGTGACCCAGTACGCATCGCCGCTCCTGTGAATCTGCGCGTCGTCATTCACCGTGAAGCGGGCCGCTTTGTACTCCGCCAGCTCTTTGCTCACCGTGGACTGATATTCGTCCCAACTGCCATACTTGAGCGGGGAAACGTCGAAGAACACGTGCGGTCCCTGCGCGTAGTACTGTTTCTGCCCCGCCGCATCGAGCGTCGCCCAGCCATCCCAAATCTTCTGCAGGTAGGCTTTATCCACCGCTCCGCTAGCAGCAGAGACTTTCGTTCGCTTTTGCGCAAAGCCGTATTGCGCAAGACCGCAAATCGTCATGGAAGCCGCCAAAGCCAGCATCACCAGTCGTTTCGTCATCTTCACCTCCAAACCGTGGAGCATTCTCGCACGCGCGGTGCAGCCGCGCCAACCGGAAAGAGAAGGCTAGAGTGGGGGCCTAACTTTAGTAATCTGCCCTGCTGCCGCCGCCTGAGCCATACTGACGGAGAATGTCCTCCACAGCCGCCATCCAAAAGGGAAAACGGGGCTTGCGCGTCAAACTCGGCGGCTCCATCCTCGCTCTGGTCGTGCTTGAAAACGGGCGCCAGATTCGCGGCCGGATGAGTCAGCTTTCCGTGAACGGCGGGTTGGTCTCGCTCGAACATCCGCTCGACGAAGGCATCCGGGTGACGGCCCTGTTCCACCTCGGCATCACCAGCATCCGCTGCCGCGCGCAAATGTTGTTTCCCATGTGGGCCACCCAGGGATGCCTGCAGCCCTTCCGCTTCTTGGAATTGCCCGAGGCCAGCCGCGCCAAGCTGAGCCGGGAATTGGAAAGTCTGGTCCAAGCCGGCGCGTCTCAAGAAGAGGAAGAAGCCGAGTAGGCGCTCACTTTCTTGCCGCCACCAGAATCTGTTCCAGCGAGTAGTTCTGCAACTCTCCAATCCGCTCCAGGGTAATGTCCGGCTTCGGATACCTGGCCACCAGCGCCGTATCATGCGCGTAGTGTCCCTGGCGCGGAAACACCGTGGTCACGCGCGTGCCCCAATGCTCCTTGATCGCCGCCAGAATGCGCACCTTGTCGTCCAGCATCACGTAGTGTGCCGCCGGATACCTCGCTTCCACATCGTCCAGTTCCAGTTCCTTGTGAATGCAGATCAGGACTTGCCCGTCGAAGGCTTCATACAGGCCCGACCGGTCGATCTTGAGCGGCTGGAAGACCACGTCGCCGTCGGTCAGGATCACCGCCCGTCCCAACCGCCGCGCGTACTCCACCGCATCCAGCGATTCGGGAAACAGCCGGTTCGCGAAGGGATAATTGATCATGAAGTGCGAGACGGCCAGCAGCTTGGGATCGCGCGGCCGCTCGACGCGATAGCGTTGCAGCGCGCCCAGATAGTCCGCGTATCCCAGTTCCGTGCGCAACTGCTCGAAGATTTCCCAATAGCGCGCGGCGCTGCCCCCGCCCACCTGATTCGCGAGGTACCGTTTCAGATCCTCGGCCACGCGATCATTGTCGAGCAGCGTATCGTCCACATCGAAAAAGAACACGGTACTCGGATTGGCATCAGTGTGAATCACACGGTCTCCGCAATGTTATCCCGCATAATCTCGAAAACAAGACGTGGCCTTATCATGCCAGAAATGACAGTCCGGCGGCGGCGCGCGTTAAAGCCGGATTTCCGCGCTTCCTGTAGACTTGAGCTATCGCGAAAGCAGAGAATTTGCGCCCGCCACGAAGGGCTTGTCTAGGTACGGTGCCCTGTAGTAAAAAGGCATCGCCCAAAACAGTGAATGAATCAGCCGGGGCAGAGTAGTAATGTGACTCTGCTTCACAAACCGGGCGAGTTCGCAGTCGCCCCACCCAGGAGCCGTCTCTCGTGGAACACATTAATCCCTCTGTCATCTATCGCTTCGACACGCGCTCCAGCCGGCCTTGTGAATTCTGCCGGGAACTCGACCCACATTTCCCTGAGCGCCGCCCGCTCGACCAAATGGTGGCCATCAGCCGCAAAGCCATTGCTTCCGCCCATTTGACCGAGGACGGCTACGTCCGCCACCGAATGCTCGAATTGCGCCGGATGACTTCCCGCGCGCCCCTGACTGCGGCGTAGCCGGCCGCGCAACCAGCAGATTGGGTCGCCCGTGCGAATTTTTCGCGCAACTTCTCCCGCAGCGCGAGTTCTAATTGGTTAAGCATTCAACTGTTGTACCCTAGGCGGGGGGAGGCTTCTCATGCTGGCCCGTGTGCGGTCCTGTTTCCTTCTTTCCTTCTTGCTGGTGTTCTCCCTGACTGCCTGTTTGGCTGTTCATGCTCAGGTTAACGGTGTGTCCCCCTCGGCGACTTCAATTGGTTCCGGAGCAAGTAACAACCTCACTCGTGGGGTCCGGCCCAGCGTGACGCCCCCCGGGCCAACCAGTTACAGCAACAACTGGCCCGTTTTTGGAAACTGCTGTGCCAACTTTTTTCTGCCGGCGAGACCGAGTCCGCCGCTACGCCCCGAGCGCCACCACCGAGAGGATCACGCCGCTTTTCTGGTCGGCATCATCGAACCGGTCTATATTCCATACGCTGTTCCCTATGCTACGGAAGCCGACGATGATTCGCCCGCCGCCGATTCGCCCGATATTGATTCGCCCGATGTCGAAGACGTCCAAGCACCTGGCGCGCCAAACCACGATACTGCCACGGAGCCAGCCGGGGATCGTAAGTCGGCCTCGAAGGCGGACGCTTCCGCCAAGCCAACTCGGGAACCGGAAGATCCCGTAGCCGCCCAGCCCTCGACTGTCCTCGTCTTCAAAGATGGCCACCGGTCCGAAGTGCTCAACTATGCCATCGTGGGCGACACGCTTTTTGACTTTGACCTGGCCGACGGCCGCACCCGCAAGATCCTGGTCTCCGACCTCGATCTCCCCGCCACCCGCAAAGCCAACGACGAGCGCGGCGTGGACTTCCAGATCCCGGCCAGCACGGCGCGGCAATAAAGAACTCGGCGACGACTGAGCGACGGGAGCGGAGTGCCGAAACTCCCCGTCACCCGGAGCATTCCCCAGCGCATTTCCCGCTTGACACGGCCATTCGCCTACATGGATACTTATGCAGTACATTGCATTTTTATTCATGTCAAAAACAGCGCGCCACCAAGCGATCCTCGATCTGCTCGACGACGGACCTGTCGAAAGCCAGGACTTGCTCCAGCACCGGCTGGAGCGCAAGGGCTTCGACGTGGGCCAGGCTACGCTTTCCCGCGACATTCACGAACTGAAACTCGTCAAAGGCCCCGAGGGCTATCGGCGGGCTAGTAAGAACCTGGGCACGGAAGGTGTTTTGCCCTCGGTGATGCATCTCGCGCGTGAGTTTGTGGTCGAAATTCGCCAGGCCCAGAACCTGCTGGTGGTGAAGACCACGGTGGGCAGCGCGCAGCCCGTAGCCGCCGCGCTCGACGCCTCGCACTGGCCTGAGGTGGTCGGAACCGTTGCCGGCGACGATACCGTGCTGGTCATCGCTACCGACAAACAGAAAGCACACGCGCTTGCCCGGCGTATTCGCGAGCTGTCGTAGAAGATCAGGTGCCAGGTCTCAGGTCTCAGGTGTCAGGAAAAACAAGTTCTGAGAACTAAGACCTAGGACCCGAGACCTTAATGGAGTGTTAAGAAATGCATATGAGAAGCGAACCCGTGGCACTGATAGATCCACGGAAAACGAGTTTGCTGCCGGAACCAGCCGCGCCGCGCGATCTCATCTCCATCCAGGACCTCACGCCCGCCGAGATCCTTGCACTCTTTAACCTCACCTCCATGCTCAAGCAGCGTCCTGCGGACTATCGCGGTGTTCTCTCCGGCAAGCAGATGGTCATGTTCTTTGAGAAACCTTCGCTGCGCACCCGCCTCACATTCGAAGCCGGCATGGACAGCCTAGGCGGCAGCACATTCTTTGTCGATCAGACGGCCAGCCGGCTCAATGCCCGCGAGTCTCTCTACGACATCGCCCACAATCTCGAACGCTGGATCGATCTCATCGTGTTGCGCACGTTCAGCCACGCCACGGTCGAAGAGATGGCGACCTATGCTGCCGTTCCGGTCATCAATGCCCTTAGCGAGCTCGAACATCCCTGCCAGGCGCTCGCCGACTTCTTCACCCTGCAGGAGCATTTCGGCGATCTCTCGAGAATTCATTTCGCCTATGTCGGCGATGGCAACAACATGGCGCACTCGCTGCTGTTGGCAGGCGCCTCGCTGGGCGCGAAAGTTTCCATTGCGACCCCGGAGCGCTACGGGCTCAACCCCGTCATCGTCACCATGGCCGAGGCCATCGCGGACAAAACCAAGGCTTCGCTGCGCATAATGACCGATCCGCGCAAGGCCGTTACCGGAGCCGATGCCGTTTACACCGATGCCTGGGCCAGCATGGGACACGAACAGGAGGCGGAAGAACGCGCCGCCATTTTCGCGCCTTACCAAGTGAACGCTGCACTCATGCAGTTCGCTAAGCCCAGTGCGCTATTCATGCACTGTCTGCCCGCGCATCGAGGCTGCGAGGTGACCGACCAGGTCATCGACTCGCTCAACTCGGTCGTCTTCGATCAGGCGGAAAATCGTCTGCACATTCAGAAAGCCATTCTCGTATGGCTATTGGGCGGCGGAGTAGGCCGCTTTCCCGCAAGGAGCACACATGCCTAAGCAAGAGAAAATTGTCCTCGCCTACTCCGGTGGGCTTGATACCTCCATCATTATTCCGTGGCTCAAGGAAAACTATGATTACGACGTGATCGCCATGGTCGCCGACGTGGGCCAGGGAGATGACGTCGAGGCTGTGGTCGAAAAGGCCTACAAGACCGGAGCCAGCAAGGTCGTGGTCGAGGATCTGCGCGAAGAGTTTCTAACCGGCTACGTCTGGCCCGCGCTGAAAGCCGGGGCGGTGTATGAAAACAAGTATCTGCTCGGCACCTCGCTTGCCCGTCCCGTGATCGCGAAACATCAGGTGGAAGTCGCGCTGCGCGAAGGCGCCTCGGCCGTCGGCCACGGATGCACTGGCAAAGGCAACGACCAGGTCCGCTTCGAGATGGCCTACCAGGCGCTCGCTCCCGAGCTGAAAGTCGTGGCGCCGTGGCGCGAGTGGGATCTGAAATCGCGCGAAGATTGTCTCGACTATGCCGAGAAGCGCGGTATTTCCGTGACCGCGAGCCGCGAGAAGATTCACAGCCGCGATCGTAATCTCTGGCACGTCAGCCACGAAGGCGGGGAACTCGAGGACGCCGCCAACGCGCCCTTCGCGAGCACCTGGCAAATGACGAAGTCGCCGCAAGAGGCTCCCGATCAGGAGGAACAAGTCGAAATCGGATTCGAAAAAGGTGTGCCCGTCTCCGTAAATGGTATGAATCTCGATCCGGTGTCGCTGGTCGAACTGCTGAACGAAATCGGCGGACGCAACGCGGTTGGACGCATCGACCTGGTCGAAAACCGCTTCGTCGGCATCAAGTCGCGCGGCTGCTACGAAACTCCTGGAGGCACCCTGCTGCTCGCCGCTCACGGCGAACTCGAAGCCCTCTGCCTCGATCGCGACCTGCTCCACTTCAAGCAACACGTAGCGCTAAAGTTTGCCGAGCTCGTCTACTTCGGCCTGTGGTTCACGCCCCTGCGCGAATCTCTTGACGCCTTCGTCGAAACCACGCAACAAAACATAACCGGCGCGGTGACGCTGTCGCTCTACAAAGGCAACGTCGACATCGTCAGCCGAAAATCAGATTACTCGCTCTACCGCACCGACCTCTCCTCATTCACCATGGGCGCAAGTTATGATCAGAAAGACGCTGAAGGGTTCATCCGCATCCTGGGATTGCCNNAAGATGTGGTCCGGCCGCTTCCGGCAACCGCTGGACGCCGAATTTGAAAAGTGGCAGCGGTCGTTTCCCTACGACCAACGGCTGTTGCCCTTCGAACTCGCCGCCAGCCGCGCCCACGCCAACGCTCTCCAACAGGCCGGCGTGCTGTCGTCCGATGAACTTTTTGAAATCGCGAAAGCGCTAGGAGACATTGCCCGCCGCGCCCAATCCGATCCAGAGTTTCTCAACGATCCTGAAGCCGAGGACGTCCACCACTTCGTGGAAAAGCAACTCGCCGCGCTGATCGGCNNCGCGCCGAGGCCGCAGGCAGCACGGCTTCGCCATCAGCTATGCCCGCGTATACGCACCTGCAGCCGGCAGAGCCCGTTTTGGTCGCACACTGGTTGCTGGCCTATGTCGAAATGTTTCTGCGCGATGCCGCTCGCCTCGCCGACTGCCGCAAGCGCGCTAACCTATGCCCGCTGGGCTCGGGCGCCGTCGCCGGCGCCACGCTCACCATCAATCGTCAAGCCATGGCCGCGGAGCTGGGNNATGCCGCAGAAAAAGAATCCCGATTTGCTGGAACTAGTGCGCGGCAAGGCGGCGCGCGTCATGGGATGCGCCACCACGCTGCAAACTTTGGTGAAGGGGCTGCCTCTCGCGTACAACAAAGACTTGCAGGAGACACAGGAACCCGTTTTCAATGCCTCCGACACGATCATCGGCATGTTGCCGCTCGTGACCGGATTTATGAACACGGTCGAATTCAATGCCGCCAAGATGAATCAGTCGGCGCAATCGGGCTTCATGAACGCCTGGGCCGCGGCCGCATACCTCGTCGAACGCGGAGTGCCCTCACGCCTCGCCCACGAAGCCATAGGCAAGGCTGTGCAGCTAGCCGTGGAACGCGGATGTGATCTGCAAAAACTGCCCCTCTCCGACCTCCAAGCGATCCATGCCAGTTTTGACGCGGCGTTCCACTCCCATCTCGGACTTCCCGAGGTACTCGAATTGCACGATGTCCCAGGGGGAACCGCGCCACGTCACGTCAAGCGCGCCCTGCAGAACGCCCGCGAACGCGTTGCGGCTTTGCGCTCACAGGAACCACTCGCCGCCCGTTAGACAAATTAATCGTGCGGCGGCGTTAGGACGTTGTCGCTGTTATCGCGATATTTCGCCAGGAAGCCAGGTAAGTAGGTAAGGATGAGAGCGAGAGCTGCCGCCACCGTTTGTCTCGAAATTGGACAAACGTAAGGATTTAGCGTAGTCTTAAGACTGAGCGAGCAGTTCCTCTCCTCTTTCAGGTTCCCTGAACTAAGTCAGCTCATCTGAAGTACCTTTTCCCCTTAGTCTTTATCACCCCAGGAGGTTCCCTATATGGTCGATCATAAGGCTCAGAAACAACCGACGCCAAAGATTTCCATTGGTCCGAAAAGCTCTACTGGCAACGTGGCTTTGATGCCAGAGACTGTCCCATCGCAAGAAAAGATAAGAGAGCGGGCCTATGAACTGTATCAAGGCCGCGGTCGTGAACCCGGCCAAGACGAACAGGACTGGCTCCGCGCCGAGCGGGAGATCCTTAAACGGGAGCGGTAGAAGGCCTCCCCATTCCACCGCCGCCCGTGGGTCCGTTGGACGGCTGGAGGGATCACCGTGAATTGTTTAATCTGTAAGGATTTGGAACGGACTTTTGTATCCCGGCGCAGCCAGTACACCGAGGCCCTTTCCGCTGCGTATTATCGCGTCACCACGGAGCTTGCGGCCTGCAAGAACGTCGACATGGAGCGGGCCAAAAGCGACTTGGAAGAGCATCGGTCGATATGCATCTACGCCGCTAACCGGAAACGGCCTCGACCAACGGCCTCGCCAACACGGCTCGAGTCTGCGCTGAGCCGGGGTGCTGGAAACACCTGATCGCCGGGTTAGGGTCACCCGAGGTTGACGCCGGTCCGGTCAGCACGTAGACTCGTATTGCACGTAAATACGTGCTGCGAATGAAATCCAATATCACTTTGAAACTTGATGCTTCCCTCCTGCGCGAGATTCGCGTCTTGGCGGCCGAGGAAGGCACTTCCATCAGCGCGATGCTGGCGGCTCGTCTGGAACAAATCCTGCGCGAGCGCAAAAGGTATGATCGTTCACGCCGCCGCGCCTTGGCACGGCTAAGCGAGGGGATGAGCTTGGGCTGGACTCCGCCTCGGACTCGCGATGAGCTTTACCAGCGATGAAGCAAAGAGCGATAAGCGCGGCAAATCCCAAGTATTTCGTCGACACCAACATCCTGATCTATGCCCACGACCGCGAGGCTGGACCGAAGCACGAACGCGCCCGCCAGCTGATCGAGCATTTGTGGACCACGGGGCAAGGCGCTTTGAGCACGCAGGTTCTGGAGGAGCTCTGCGTGAATCTCCGCCGCCGAGTTGCGCATCCGCTGCCCAGCGATGAGATCGCGAAGCTGATTGAGGACTATTTGAGCTGGGAGATCGTCATCAACACTCCGCAAGCGATCGTCGCAGCCCTTGGGATCGAAGAGCGGTATAAAGTCTCATACTGGGACGCCCTGATCCTGCACGCCGCCGAGAGCTGCGGAGCCGCAATCCTCTACTCCGAGGACTTGGCACACGGCCAGCGTTATGGGGCGGTTGAGGTGGTGAACCCGCTGCTGGGTTGATTGGGTAGAAGCCAACCCATCGCAAGGGCGCAAATGAGTGGGGCGCCTGTCGAGCCTTCCTCGACTGCAATGCATCTAACGAAAAAGAATTTCTTTAACGGAGTATTGCCCTGATTCTTAGCCGAGTCCTTTTCTTAGCCCTGTTCCTTTTAGCCATCTACGCCGTCCAGCGATTCTGGTTCATGCGGGCGTGGTCGTGGCTTGATTCGTTCTCGAATGCCAACTGGCGTTTCGGCCTTCATGCTGGACTGATCGCGCTGGCCGCTGCGCTGGTGGCGACGCTGCTCGATCCACTGCTGGGCAACGGAATCTCGCGCCTCAGCTTGGGCGGCTTCAACTTTGACAGTTTGAATCTCGGCAAGACGCTGGTCACGTTTGGCCGCCTGTGGTTGGTCGCTTCAGTCTTCGCTTTCGTCGCGGTCAAATCGGTGGGCGCGATCGAGTGGATCACGAACGCCGCGGCACGACTGCATCCCGGCGCGGTAGCCGGTGAGTTCAATCCCTCGCGCCGGACATTCTTCCAATACGCCGCTGTTCTTGCTGGAGGCTTTCCGTTCCTTGCCGCTACCTATGGGTTTGCCGCCGAACGCTTGCGTTACACGATTGAGCGCGTCGATGTGCCCGTCGCCAATCTTCCTCCGGAGCTGGATGGGCTGCGCATCGCTCAGCTTAGCGACATACACATTGGCGACTACATGCCGCCGCACGAAATTGCGCGCGCAGTGGACATGGCGAACGATCTGCAGCCTGACATTTCTTTTGTCACGGGAGACTTTGTCTCGAGCGTAGGCGATCCGCTGGACGTCTGCATCACCGAGTTGAGCCGGCTGCGCGCTCCGCTGGGCGTCTGGGGATGCAACGGCAATCATGAGATTTATGCAGGAGTGGAAGAGGATGCGGAACGGCTCTTCCGCGAAAAGGGAATGCGGCTGCTGCGCGCCCAGAGCGCAGTCGTCGAGCACAATGGAGCCCGGTTCAATCTGCTGGGCGTCGACTACCAGCGCGATCACATGACCAGCGGCGAAGATGCCGGCCCACAATCAATGTTGCGCGAGATCGAGCCTCTGGTTCGCCGCGACATGGCGAACATCCTGCTCTCGCACAATCCAAACTCGTTCCGTCGCGCCGCCGAACTCGGCATCGAACTCAGTCTTGCCGGCCACACTCACGGCGGGCAGGTGAAAGTTGAAATCGTGGATCACAACGTCAGTCCGGCTCGCTTGATGACCCCTTTTGTCGCCGGACTTTATCACCTGCCGATGAACGGCCATGGTGGAACGGCAACCGGGAGCAGCGGCCTACAGAAGGCCGCCCTCTATGTGAACCGGGGCTTGGGAACGATCGGCTTCCCGGTAAGGCTTGGCGTGCCTCCGGAGATCACGCTGCTGACCCTGCGCCGAGCCTGAAAAAGAGCCTGGAAAGACACTGCTCGGCCACCCCCGAGCGTCCCCAAACATGGTATAATTCTTGAGTAAATCCTCCCAGATAATGCCTGTAGATGCAAGAGCTTAGCGACATTTGTGGCGAGACAGAGCGGGCGGAGCTTCGCTCCGCTTGGACGGGCGAGGCGCCCGTCCCCACACGAGCGCAGGCGGGCGTTTACGAGAACTGAGAACTGACTTCCATGGCTGACGATCAAAATCCTGAGCTTCCCTTAACTCCTCCTCCTGGAGGCGATGGTCCGACCGGTCCGGGCGCCCTCAACATGCAGCCCGTTAACATTGAAGACGAGATGAAGCGGTCATATCTCGACTACTCGCTGTCGGTGATTATTGGCCGCGCGCTGCCCGACGTACGCGACGGACTGAAGCCCGTGCATCGCCGCATTCTGTACACGATGCAGCAGATGGGGCTGGCTCCGGGACGCGCCACGCGCAAATGCGCCCGCATCGTCGGCGAAGTGATGGGCAAGTACCATCCGCACGGAAACCTGGCCGTCTACGATGCATTGGTGCGACTGGCGCAGCCGTTCGCCATGCGCGCGCCTCTGGTCGATGGACAAGGCAACTTCGGCTCGGTCGATGGCGACCCGCCGGCGGCGGATCGATACACCGAAGCTCGTTTGACGCGCGTCTCCACCGCGCTGCTTGAGGATCTCGATAAAGAAGCAGTCGATTTTTATCCGAACTACGACGGCACCGAGACGCAGCCCGCGGTTCTGCCGGCGCGTTTTCCCAATTTGCTGGTTAACGGTTCCGATGGAATTGCCGTCGGCATGGCCACC
Organism: Acidobacteriaceae bacterium; assembly: GCA_003162255.1. Classification (GTDB taxonomy): domain Bacteria; phylum Acidobacteriota; class Terriglobia; order Terriglobales; family Acidobacteriaceae; genus Acidiflorens. The sequence continues at coordinate 18,608 of PMMJ01000476.1, forward strand.
AAAATTCCGCCGCACAACCTGACCGAGATCGTCGATGCCACGATTACGCTGGTGAATAATCCCGCCGCGCAGTTGCCGGAGATTCTGAAATTCGTGCAGGGACCGGACTTTCCGACTGCGGCCATCATTCACGGCCGCGCCGGAATTTTTGAGGCGTATCGCACGGGCCGCGGGCGTTTCATGATGCGGGCGCGCGCCGCCATCGAAAACGTCACTAAGGAAAAGCAGGCGATCATCGTCACTGAGATTCCATACCAGGTGAATAAGTCGCGCCTCATCGAACGCATCGCCGATCTGGTCAACGAGAAGACCATCGACGACATCTCCGACGTTCGCGACGAAAGCGACCGCGACGGCATGCGCATCGTGATCGAGCTCAAGCGGGGAGCTGAACCTCAGATCGTGCTCAACCAGCTCTTCAAGCACACCTCGATGCAGGAAGGCTTCAGCATGATTCTGCTGGCCGTGGTCAACGGCCAGCCGAAGGAAATGGGGCTGATCCAGGCGATCAAACACTTCATTGACCATCGCGTCGATGTAGTGCGGCGCCGTACATCGTATTTGCTGAACAAAGCGCGCGATCGGGAGCACATTCTGGAAGGCTACCTGACCGCGCTCGACCATCTCGATAACGTGATCGTCATCATCCGTGGCAGCGCCAACCGCGCCGACGCAAGGGAAAATCTAGTCGCGTACTTCGTCGGCAAGAAGATCGACATCAATACCACGGGACGAGCTCCGAAGCTCGAAGCCGACAAGCCGTTCACGGCGAAGCAGGCCGATGCCATCCTCGAACTGCAACTGCACCGCTTGACCAAGCTCTCGATCGACGAGATTTCGAACGAGTTGAAGCAGGTGCGCGAGGCCATTGCCGAATTCGAATCAATTCTTGCGTCCGAGTCGAAGCTGCGCAAAGTCATCATCAAGGAACTGGAAGAGGTCAAGAAGCTGTACGGCGACGCGCGCCGCACGGTGATCGAAGACGAAGCTGCGGAAATCATGCTGGAAGACCTGATCGCCGACGAGCAAGTCGCGGTTACGGTGAGCCACTCCGGCTACATGAAGCGCACGCCGATCTCGACGTACCGCATGCAGCGCCGCGGCGGCACTGGGCGCACCGGCATGAAGACGCGCGACGAGGATTTCGTCGAGCATCTGTTCATCGCCTCGACTCACGCCTACATTCTGATCTTCACCAACACCGGGCGCGTGTACTGGCTCAAGGTGTATGAGATTCCCGACATCGCCGCCGCCGGCAAAGGCAAGCACGTCGGCAATCTGGTGGGCCTGCAGCCCGGCGAAACGGTCCGCACCATGCTCGCTGTGCGCGACCTGGAAGAAGAAGGCAGATACGTTTTCTTTGTCACGCACAATGGCACAGTCAAGAAGACTGAGGTGAAAGACTTCTCGCATGTGATGCAGCGCGGCATCATCGCCATCAATATCGAAACTGGGGATGAGCTGGTTGCGGCCTCGCTGACTGACGGCAACCAGATCGTCTTCCTTGCCTCGCACGACGGGCAGGCTATTCGCTTTGATGAGAACGACGTTCGCTCCATGGGACGCAACGCCACGGGCGTGCGCGGGATGAACCTGGCCGAGAAGGATTACATCGTCGGCATGGCCACTACGATCAAGCCGGAGGCGCAAGCTGTTGTGAAAGAAGGAGATATCGCGCCCGAGATCGCGGACTTGATTCCGGAGAAAGGCTCGCTCATTCTTTCCGTCACCGAGAACGGATACGGCAAGCGCACTCCGGCCGACGAGTATCGGCTGACTAACCGCGGGGGCAAGGGCGTGATCAACGTCAAGACCACGGCACGCAATGGCAAGGTTGTCGGCATCTCGCAAGTGAGTGAAAAATCAGAGGTTATGCTGATCAGCCAGTATGGGAAGATCATCCGCATCGAATCGAAGTTCATCCGCGAATCGGGGCGGTCGGCGCAAGGCGTGCGTTTACTTAATGTTGAGCCGGGAGACCGGGTGGCGGCGGCGGTGGTGATCCCTCCGGACGAGCCGAATGGGAATGGGACGCTGCTGCAGTAACTCAGGTCTCAGATGTACGTACAGTGTTTCACGTGGAACATGACAAAAATGTACGTACAGTGGGTGTTGCGTATGACTCGTAGTCGGGAATTTCGCTGTGGGATGGCCTGCAAGTCATTGATAACGCTCATGGGCGGTTGTGGTTAAAGAGGCACAACCGGGTAATGCTTACACTGTAATTATTACAAAACCCGGTACCGATCTGCCGACCGGACCGATTCCGGTTAGCGGCCAACCGGGACCTTCCGACAAATACGGGCCTTCACTCCGGGGAATTCCTGTTCCGAAGTGAAGGCGCCAAAGCCGCTCGCAAGAGCCTCAGAAAATGCTCTGCTCTTTAGTAGCCACCCCGATTCGGGTTCCCGTGATAGTGCCCTGAACATGAGCCAGTTTATTTCCGGCTTCGTCATACTGATCGATGGTGAAGGTGCCGGCGAATGTGTTCCCCTTAGGGTCCAGAGTCACTTCTTCACGGATATTGGCGGGACCGATCAGGTTGCTACCCGTCGAATCCCAGGCTGCGGCAAAGTGGTTCAGCTTATAGGTGCCCGCACGAGTCTGCTTCCACACACCTAGACAGAAGCTGCCGGTGATGGGCGAGCGTCCTGCCGAGTTCATGATCTCAGTACCATCGCTATGCCACTGCGAGTATCCGGCGTCGACTTCGGTACCATCGGGTATTCCTTCACTGCCCTCGGACACAAACTTCACGTGCCAGAAGCCGACAATCGTTTGACTGCCACTGTCCGGATCGTCCTGACCAGCAGGTGCAACCAGGGCCATCCGTAACAACCGCGCCTGTCCGTATTGTGGATGTCAGTTGCTCGGATGAACGAGCGACGAACGAAGGCCGCCGCACTGGGCCACGGCATTGGGCAGCACGGAGAGCGCCAGCACGAATACCGATGCTGCGATTGGGAGAATTCTTTTGTTTTTCATGGAAACTCCTTCATTGGGATTGGCGCTTCCTCCTCGGTTGCGCCGTCTGTTGAAAGCGATTCTGTGGCACAATTCCACTCGCGTAAATGAGGCGAAGATGAGTTGGTGCTGAGTTCGATTGCGGCCGCGCCTCATTGGGAACTCAGCGATCACACAAAAAGAAATGTGTTAACTTCCCTGCATGACTGACCGATCCGAGGGACACAATCCGTTACAGCTGACCTCGTTACGCACAAAGCTGCAGTGCCAAGTGCTCGCCAGCGGAGATCCGCAATATGATGTAGCTCGCCGCGTTTGGAACGGCGTGATCGATCGCAAACCGGCCGTGATCGTCAGGCCCACGAGTATCGCTGACGTCATGCAGGCGGTCCGAATCGCGCGGGATCATCAACTTCCCGTCTGCGTTCGCGGAGGCGGTCACAGCGTCGCCGGCAAGTCGGTTGCCAACGATGCGATGATGATTGACCTCTCACTCATGACGGGTGTCCAGGTAAACGCCCGCGCTCAATCCGCGGTGGTGCAAGGCGGCGCCAAATGGGGAGAGTTCGACCGGGAGTGTGAACGGCACCAGTTGGCAACCACGGGGGGCGTGATCTCTTCCACGGGCGTCTGCGGTTTGACTCTGGGCGGCGGGATCGGCTGGCTGATGGGCAAGCATGGGTTAAGCTGCGACAACGTAGTCTCCGCCGACCTGGTCAGCGCAGACGGCTCTCACATGCCGGTGAGCGCGTCGCAGAATGAAGACTTGTTCTGGGCGATTCGTGGCGGAGGCGGCAACTTCGGCATCGTCACCGCGCTTGAATTCCGCCTTCATGCGCTGAAGTCAGTGCATGGTGGACTCCTGCTCTATCCACGAAGCAGCGCCGTTGACCTCCTGCGCCGTTACCGCGATGTCACTCACGTTGCTCCAGATGAACTCACGGCCTACGCTGCCCTGATGATCGGCCATGGGCAACCTATGGTAGCCATAGCCATGTGTGATAGCGGATCGCGCTCGGGAGGGGCCAATGTCAGTAGCCAGTTCTACTTGACCGAGGCGCCGGCGGCGGACCTGACCGGCGAGAAGAAGTATACCGACGTGCAATCGATGCTTGATTTTACGGCTCCAGCGGGCCTGCACTATTACTTCAAATGCCCCTTCCTCCGCGAACTCACCGATGAAGCGATCCGCGCCATTGTGGAGTATGGGGAGTCGCTGCCAACGGAACAGACGCAGGTTGTCCTCGAACACATGCACGGCGCGGCCAGTCGAGTTCCGGCCACCGAGACCGCCTTCGGTCTGCGACGTACGCATTACAGCATCAACATCATGCCCGCATGGAGTGACCCAAGCCTGGCAGAGAAATGCATTGCTTGGGCGCGGGGGTTCGCATCGATGCTGGAAGGTTTTGGCGCATCGGATGCTTACGTCAACTATCTCGGAGATGAGGGACCTTCGGCGGTGCGCGCTTCCTATGGCGCCAACTACGAGCGGCTGGCTGAGCTCAAGAAGAAGTACGATCCAGACAATTTCTTCCACTTCAATCAGAACATTGCCCCGGCCCCTTAGCCCTTGGCGAGATGCGACAAGCCAAGCGAAGCCAGGAAGGAATGGTACCGTGGATCGGACTCATAGGAGCGAAAGTCCTTGCTGAAGAGGGCCTGCCCCGGATCCAGACTCAGCGCCAGCTGAAACTCCCGTTCTGCCCCAGCCCAATCAAAATCGTACCAACACTTGATCAATGCCGATGTGCAATGCGCTTCGGCCATCGTGCCGTCGAGCTCCATCGCGCGCTGCAGGTAAGTTCGCGCTTTCGCCAGCGCCTCAAAGGGTTTCAGCATGCTCAATCTGATCGACCCCATCTGTGCGTAGCAATCTGCGAGCCCGGCATAGGCGGGCGCAAATTCAGGATCGATGGTCAGCGCTTCGTTGAAATTGGCCATACTGCTGCGAATCGCGTCGGGGGTCATCTTATGCCAGAAGAAGCGGCCTTTAAGGTAAGCGTCATACGCGGCGGAAGAGCGCGCATACTTTCTTGATCCCACCGTCGCTCCGGGAAGCAGTTCGAGCACCAGAGATTGACTGACCCTCCTGGTTACTTCTTCCTGCACACCCAGCAGGTCCGAAGATTTGCGGTCGTAGACTTCCGACCACAGCACGCTCTTGTCTCTGAGATCTAGCAGTTGAGCAGCTATGCGAATCGCGTCTACAGAGCGCCGAACCGACCCCCGCAGCAGATAATCGAGATCAAGTTCCCGCTGCAAGCGATCGAGTTCTTCTCTCGGTAGAATTCCGCTCGGAGAGCGAGGGCCAACGGTCACGCGCAGTCTTTCAGGATCGATCCGCGAAAGTGCCGAAATCATATCCTCGGTCAACCCGATCGCGAAATAGTCCTCAACCGCTCCCCCCAGATCCTCAATGGGCAGGATCCCTATCCGAATGCGATTGCGTCCAGTCTTCGGTCCGTCATCTCCGACCCTCTCGACGGCCCCGATGAAGCGATAGCCAAGCCGAGGAAGGGTTTCGATAAATGACGGCTTTTCTGCGTGATCATCGAGAGTAATGCGGATTTGGCGAATGCAAAAGTTCAGGCTCTGTTCAAAATCCACGAAGGTGTCGTGGCCCCATATTGCGTCTTGAATCTGCTGACGCGTGACGAGTTTGCCCTGATGGCTCAGGAGGAATACCAGAACGCGAGCCGGCTGTTGTTGAACCCTGACAAGCGTACCTTTCCTGCGCAGTTCTAATGTCCGCTCGTCTAGTTCGAATTCTCCGAATCGGATCAAGGACATACGAAAGGCCGATGCCAAGGATGTGGAAGATGCTACCACGCGCTCGATTCTGCAATACACTTGAGCCCGTTTCGCCCTGCCCCGCATTCCCCCAGTCACTTCTAAACAGATGTACTTTCCGTTACTGTTAACCTTAGTGATACTGCCTCTCCCCGTGTATGCTTGCGCGGTTGCAGACTGTTGGTTAGGGAAACTCTGATTAAGTGTCGGCAGAAAGCATGAACCACAGGGTACACAGGGGTGCACGGAGGACCGCAGGGACTTAATCAGAACTTCCTTAGCGAGCGATCGTAAATAACATTGTGCACAACATCGACATCGCAAAAACTGAACCGCCCGCGTACCAGGAACTTCTGAGCCGGCCGATTCGCGAGCTGGGGCTTACGCTTGCCGGGTCTCCGGTGGAGCGCTTTGTCGAACAGCTCTATCGCGAGCTGGACGCTAAGGGGCTGACTAAGTTTCGTCCGGCTTGTTACTTGACCGATGAGTGGGGATGTCCGTCGGGCGAGCCGATTATTGGGATTCCGTTTTATTTGGCTCATGCGGCTTTGGCGCAGCTGGAAAGAGAAACGCATGATCTTGAAGACGCTCGCGAAATCATGATGTATCTGCGGCATGAGGCGGGACACGCGTTCACTTATGCCTACAAGCTGCACAATCGGCCGGAATGGAAAAAGACCTTCGGGCCGTTTCGGCGGCCTTATCACGACAATTACCGGCCGGCGCCGTTTTCGCGCGACTATGTTCGGCATTTACCGGGATGGTATGCGCAGAAGCATCCGGATGAAGATTTTGCCGAGACGTTTGCGGTTTGGCTGACGCCGCGCTCGAACTGGCGCAAGCGCTATCGCGGATGGGGCGCTCTGGCTAAGTTGCAATACTTGAACCGGCTGGCGCGCAAGTTGGGGAAGAGCGATCCTCTGCGGCGGCGCGGACAGACGGACGTCACGGTCGATGACATGGAGACTACCGTGGCGGAGTTCTATCACCAGGATGAGCGGGAAGAAGTTGCGGTCACCGAGCCTGGCGTCAGGGAACTAACACCGGATACGGATTTGCGCGACATTTTTCCCGTATCCAAGCGGCGGAAGACGGCACTGCCGGCGCACGAGTTTCTGCATCAGCATCGCAAAGCGGTGATCGACAAAGTTGCGCAGTGGACGGGGGCGCAGCGTCCGCTGATCAAGACTTTGATGGACACGATTGAAAAGCGCGCGGGGGAACTTGACTTGCGCACCGACAAGACGCGCAGCGCGGAGCATCTGGCGGAAGTTACGGCCTATGTCACCGCGCTGGTGATGACTTATGTGACGAAAGGAAAGTTTATACAGCCGTAAGGAGCTTCGGGCTGCGAGCTTTGAGCTACGAGCTTTTTGCAACTGCTTTCCGAGGTGACACGATGATCGGAGCAAAACTTAAGATCGCGTTGCTGTATGACGTTTGGAACGAGGATCCGATTGCGGCGGCGGAGAAGGAAGACGCAGTCCCTGTGCGCAAGCCTCGCAAGAAAGTGAAGAAGATCAAGAAGGAAAAGACCGACCGCGAGGAAATCTCCGACGCGCTGCAGAAGCTGGGGCACGAGCCTTCCTATTTCGAACTCGACGGGCGCCCGCAGTCTTTGCACTCGCTCTCGCGTTGCGACGCCGACCTCATTTTCAATTTGACCGAGTCTTTTGGCGGTGACGACACCAAGGAAATGAATGTGGTCGCTTATATCGACATGCTGGGATTGCGCTACACCGGCGCCGGTCCGCACGCCATTTTTCTTTCCCAGGACAAGGCGATTGCCAAGAAGATCTTCGCGTTTCACGGCATCAAAACTCCGTTCTTTGCGACTGCCTATCGCGGACGAATCGAACATGCCCACGACATTTCTTTTCCGCTCATTGTCAAACCGTCGTGGGAGGATGGATCGATCGGCATCGATGCCGGCTCGGTCGTGAAAAACATCAAGGAGATGATGGAACGCATCGAGTACATCCAGGATGAATTCGACTCGCCCGCCCTGATTGAGGAATACATCGAGGGGCGCGAAATTTATGCGGGAATTCTGGGTAACTACGAACGGGCGCAGGTTCTGCCGATGATCGAGCTCGACCTGTCGCGCTTACCCGAAGGCACGCCAAAAATCGCCAGCTACGACGTGAAATTCGAGAAGAATACCGAAGCTTACAAGCTGACCAAATCAGCGGTCGCGGAAAATCTGGATGAAGCAACCATGAAACGGCTGTCCGACACGGCGCTGGCCGCGTACCGGGCGCTGAAACTGCGCGACTATGGCCGCATCGACATGCGTCTGGCTCCGAATGGCGATGTCTACGTGATCGAAGCGAATCCGAATCCGTGGCTGGCGAGCCGGCAGGAATTTGCCATGGCCGCTAAGGCGTCCGGACTTTCCTATACGGAAATGATTGGCGGGATTGTCGACCTGGCGATGAGCCGCTACTTGAATTCCGACCTGGTGAATGCGGCGGCGACGCGGTAGCGGGTCGCGGGCACGAATCGGGACTGCATCCTGAAGGAAGGACCTCTGCATCGCAGGTGCAAATGCATAGGTCCTTCGCTTCGCTCAGGATGACAAGTATGGATGCAACCTTTCCAGAACAGAGTTCGCTCTAGGAGTCTGTCGGGAATA
>PMMJ01000070.1 GCA_003162255.1 Acidobacteriaceae bacterium
GAACTTGTTCAGACGTTCCCTAGGGCGCAACTCGCAACGGCGCCATTACGCTGCCCATTCGCCCGTCAACATTGTTCCGCACGACAAAGCGAACGGAATATTCCCCGGGCGGCACAATAACATCGTTGCCGTAGTTCAGGCCGTCCTTTCGAAAAGCTTGCAGGCTGTCCGGTTTCAGATTTGTTTCGACATGCTGGGAGAACTGGTCGGCCGGATTGCCGGCGGGAGTTCTAGCAATCGCAACAAATTCCAAGTTTACAAAATTATCATTCGTGGTATCTACTAAATTGGCGCTTGGTGGCAGGTTGATCTGGAAATGGATTTTCTTCTTGGCCCCGTCTGCCGGCTGCGGACTGCCCCAGCGTATGCTGAGCGGCAGCCCGGTATAGTCGAGCGGGGAAATCAGTGCCAGACTGATATCCATTTTGCGGTTGTCCACTTTCTTAGTATCGGTTACAAAAAAGCCGTTTCGGGCCCGTACCTCCGTCCCTCCCCGTTTCACCTTGACCTGCAACTTGTGCCACCCAGGCTTGGCATTCTTATCAAGGTAATAGCCGAGCATGTAGTAAGTGGAGGAATCGTCGGCTGCCTTCTGAAAGGCAACGTCCAAATCGTTTCGATTGTAAAAGGCCTCTCCACCCGTCATGTCCGCGAAGCCAACCATGGTGTCGCGAGTGGCCTCGAAAATGGCTTGTTTTGCGGATCCCAAGCCCTGAATCTGGCTCACGTTAGCGCCCGGGAAAAAGACCATCAAACCGCGAGCGTCCACCGGATAGACGGAAATACTGGCATCGTTGAGCATCTGGAGGGTGCGCTGGTAGAGCGGTTCCAGGGATTTCAAATCGTCCCCGACATTGAACTGCGTGTTGTCGGGCAAAGTACCCAGGTTGCCACTGTGGGACATCGCAGCGGTGACGTGTGTGCTGCCTTGGGAGAAGGTATGGGGCAACATGATCGTGCCGCTCACGGGATCCAGCGCAAAAGGAAAACCGGCCGTCGCCCAGATTAGCGACTTGCGGCCCGGAATCCCGGCATAAGCCTCGGCGACGTGCTGAAATGACTCCAGCGTCACCGTGATCGCTTGCCGCTCCGCCAGTGCCACATATTCTGCATTCTCAGTCGAGAAGTCCTTCAAATCGTTATACAGGCCGGTTGTATCAGCGGCCACGGCGATCACATCGCCGGGATTGCCTCCTTTGAGCGCGGGGATTTCACCACTTACATGCTTAAGCGCCTCAACTAGTAACGCCGGGTCCGAAGTGAAATCGTGTAGCACTTTGATTCCGTTCCCCTTGATCGCGACCAAAGCGATAGGTTCCTGGCTGGAAACACGACTAGCAAGGAACTTCATGAGTTGTTGGCGCGCATAAGCTTGGTCCATAAAGGGAGTGTTCACCAAATCAATCGCAAAAATAGTCAGGCGTTTAGGACCAGCGTCAGCACTGAGAGCGTTGCTGTAAACGCCCCGCGGACTGGCGGTGCGGGCTGGGCGACTGGTGGTGCTCCTGATCTCTTCGAAGGAGGCAATCGGCTTCTCCTTCCCGTTTTCGAGGATTTCGAAGTCGTCTTTGGTCATGCCCGCCGTGTGCACGCCGGATTTGTCGGTAACCACGACTGGGACCATAACTAAATCCGTACGCACAGTGAAGGTGGTGCCAGTTTGGTCTGGATTGTCACCTCCCACCATAGGGACCACAAGTAGCAGCAATGTAGATAGAAACAGGACCACGTTCTTAGTCAGACTCATCGCTTCACCTTTTGAACCGCAGGTAAGTGGGCGCATTCTTAGAGAGTTAGCGCTGAAATCAGCCGTAAGGCACTTAGCTGAGAAACGAGAAACGCCTGAAGATTCTCTTCGCGTCACTGATATAGCCGGAAAATTCTCTTTTGATTCTAAGAGCGGGGATATTGTACACCCGTTTTGATCCGCAAAAGGGTGGCTGTCGACGAGGACTCTTTCCCCGATCACGGCGCTGGCATCGCAGTCGGACCCGACAATTGTCGCGAGCCGCAAACCTTGCCGATACCGGAGGGCCGAGGGGTGCGATGTGGTTCGTATAATCGGCACGAGTTTGTCCGCGCCCGGCCTGCTCATTAGGTATACTAATTGGACTTTCTGCCAGAGTCCCTTCCTGCCTGGCAGCCTTGGGTGCCACGATGAAGCCTACATTCACGCTGGGTATCGAAGAGGAATATCAGACCGTCGATCCCGAGACCCGGGATCTTCGGTCACACATTCACGCCGAGATCATCGAGAAGGGCAGATTGATTCTGCAGGAACGGGTCAAGACGGAGATGCACCAGTCGGTGGTGGAAGTAGGGACATCGGTTTGCGCCAACATCAGGGAAGCCAGGGAAGAATTGAAGAAGCTGCGGCGGCACATGATCCAGTTGTAGCGGGAGAATGCGCTACGGCTGGCGGCGGCGGCAACGCATCCCTTTGCGGACTGGCGCATGCAGGAAGTTACGCCGGGTGAGCGCTACAAAAACATTGTGGAAGATATGCAACTGGTAGCGCGGGCGAATTTGATCTTTGGTTTGCACGTGCACGTCGGCATCGAGGATCGCG
>PMMJ01000278.1 GCA_003162255.1 Acidobacteriaceae bacterium
GCTTCATCAACGAGCGTCGCGCCGTGAATCTCGACCCGAACTGCGGATGGGCACGAGGAAAAGCGGACGTGCTATACGTAGCCGATGCGTTTGCGGTGCTGGCAAAATTGAACGCTCTCCTTGCGCAGAAAAACCGAACCAGCCCTGAGGCCGTGGCTCGGGAATCCTGACCCATCCAAGAGATCCACATGCCTTAGGGAACCTCCGATTAAATCGTTTCAGGGAGAGTTTTGAAAGGGCATGGCTTCAGCCATGCCGTCAGAGCCCGCTACACAAGCGGGCTTTAGCCGCTGAGGGGGCGCACCTTTTGCGTATCGCGTCTCGCCAGCGAAGACTTAATCGGCGTTTCCTTAGTGTGCAGCCGCGTTCCCCGCGGGAGCCTTGATCGCCATCGCGGGATCTCCAAACAGAATATAGGTGGCGCGCACCGCGCGGTCGGCAACCTGCGATTTCGCGCGCAGGATGGCAACTCCCAAACCCGGTCGAGTTGAGCTGAAAGCGTTTTGCACAACCAGTTTGTCGAGCGTCACCTGAGGACGGGGCTGGTTCAGCCCTGAAGACGCGAGGACGGCCACTGCCCCGCCGTTGGGCGCGAGTTCCAGCGTCACCGCCAGCGGTTGCTCGTAGACGTCCTGGAAGAATCCGTTCAAACAGTTCAGGATCAGGAACACCGGCAATTCGGAACCGTTGGTGAGCGTCGCCACCGTCGTGTTATCGAACAGATCGTCTCCCGACCACTGGTCCTCGGAGCCGTGTCCCATATAGTTGACCAGCAGTTGCCCGGAGTCGATGTCCGCCACAATGTCTTGCTTGGCCGCGACGCCGCCGAGCGTGCTGGCGAAGACGTCGGTCGCCTGAAGCGCGGAAGGTAACTGCGCCTGAACCAGTTGGCTATCCTGGGTAAAGTTCTCCGTATCGTTGAAGTCGGCCACCAGCAAGGCTTGCGAGGTCCACGGGCCGTTCGTGGATTGGCCTTCGTAGGTGGCAATCTTATCGATCACGGTCTTGGCCTCATCCGCCGTAGCCACCGGCAACCGGCCAGTCGCGATCGTTGGCATGCCGCTGTCGTTGTAGTCGGAGAACCAATCGTCCGAAGCAGTCATCAGACCAGTGGTGGGCACAATCCTCGTCGGCACAAAGTCAAGGTGGCCAAAGCCCAGATAGTCTCGCGGGTCCAGCGAGGCGCGCCCGTTGAGCAGCAGGTATTTCGGCGCCGCATGCCAAGCCGTGCTTGCCGTTTGCAGAAAGTCGCGGATGGCATAGGGGCTGTGCTCGCCAAAGTTGAACTCGTCATACAAATCATTCACAGGCACCACGGCAGACGACTTTCCTTCCGCCTGATGGGCACGAACGATCGGAGGCAGCGCGCTTGCGAAATCCTCATGCGTAACCATCACGATCTCGCTGCCCGATTGCGCGCTGTGCCAGTGCGAGGGATGGTTCGCGTGAATTCCAGCGGGTGACGCCACCCGGTCGTCAGCCAGCGCCAGCAACGTGTGCCGAATTGGAGCTGTTGCGTTGGTCGTCGTCCATGGAACCTGAATTCCTAGCGTGTACTTGCCGTTGGACGAAGCCTGGTTGGACGAAGCTTGGTTGCTCAAAATTTGCGGCGTGAGTGCCACCGGCTGATCCGGATTCGTGATATCAAGCACCGCCGCAGGGGGATTTTCGAAGCCCGCGATCTTTAACTCAGCTCCGGCCCGTCCGGTGAACTTCAACTTATCGGAATCGGCGACGTAGCTGTGCGGATAATCGATGCGAACGTAGTCCACGAGGCTGGTGTCGTAGGGTCCACCCTGCGCGGTAAGGGTAAGGGTGTTGGTCCCGTCGAGCAGCAGGCCCGGTGGCAGATTCACACTCAGCCGGCCTTTTTTCTGGCCGGTGAATACGAGATTGCCAACCGAGGTGCCGTTGAGTGCGATAGCGACGTCGTGAGGCAACCCGAGGAAAATGCCTTGTAAAACGACTTCGAGTTTTGCCGCCGCAGTCGATGTCTGGTCGAGGTGAGGCGTCCGCATTTCTTGATCCAGCGGCGTCTCGGAAACCAGCGGCCCAAAGAAATTGTCGCTGTTCTGCGTGATCAACGCGGCAAAATAAGTGGTGCGCGGCTTCCACTCCACCGTGAACGGGAAGCTGGCCGGCGGCTGATTCGAGCCGGAAGACGGTTGCAATTGTTGAATGCGCGCGCCCGGCGTGTCGCCCGCGACCAGCCAGTAAACCCTGGTGCCAGAGTAGGGCGTGTCGATTCCTGTGCCGTAGAAGTTGATTGCGGCCTGCGGACTAAACCCTCCACGGCCCGCGGACGCGCCCGTGATTTCGATCGCTTGCTCGTTGGCCTCGGCATAAAGATGGAGCAATGCCGGGTCGACATTCGGATTCAATCCAGCCTTGACGAGATCCGGTTGCGCGATGCTGTACCACCCCTCGTGCGTGACCATGATCTTCACGGCGGGATGCGCCGCCAGATCGAACTGTTTCCGCTGCTGCGCCGAAGTTGGATTGACGGCGCGGGCGACGCTCTCCAGTGGATGGCTCAAATCGCCGGAGACCCCAGGGATTGCCTGGCTCAACTGACCGAGCATCAACGTGGAAGCGGAAGCCGAATCGCTGGTTGCCGGCGCGCTCGCCGCCAGTTCCCCTGCGGACACCTCCGCCGAAACCGGCCCATGCATGGTGCGTGTGCCATTGACATCTACATCCTCGAGCCAATACGGGCTGCTGCCCGCGCCAGCCGACAAATCGATCCATGTGTACGCCTTGCCCGAATGCTTGGGCAGCGCTCCCCGCATCAGCAGAGCGGAACCGGCAATCAACGACGGATTCAACCGCGTGCGCGCGCCATTCTGTTCGCTATACACGTTGAATCCGAGGTTGTTCGCTTCGCCGCCCGTTTTCCAGAGCAGCACTACCTGATCCGAGCCAGACTTGTCCTTCCTCCGCTGCGCCGCAAAAGACGCTAGCCCGATCTTTGTCGGGGACGTGATCGTTTCAACTTGCGTCGAAGAGTTATTGGCGGAATTGGGATCAGTTTGGTCCGCGGTAACATTCGCCGTGTTCGACGCCATGCCCGGCGCGCCCGCAAGCGTGACGATCGTAATCGTGGCCGTCCCGGTGTTCACCATCGTTCCCAGCAAACAGCTTACAGTTCCGTCCGCTTCCGAACATGTGCCCGCCGTGGTGCTCACCGAGAGGTACGTTACATTCGCGGGCAATGCGTCCGTAACTGTGACGTTGGTCGCGCTCGCGGGACCGTTGTTAGTTACGGCGAGGCTATAAGTCAGGATGTCGCCGTCCGCCACGGTGGGGCTTGGCGTCGCCGTCTTCACGATGGCCATATCGGCGCTGTTGGCGTTCGCGACAATCACTGCAGCGGTCGCACTATTGTTGGTGAGGTTCGGAACAATGTTAGTCGCCGTGGCCATCGCGGTTTCGGCAATGTTTGTCCCGGATGTCGTGCCCGCATTCACTTGCAGCACCAAGGTGAAGTTCGCCGGAGTATTGAGGGCGAGATTACTGCTATCGGTGCAAGTGATCGTGCCTGCCGCTTCGACTGCCGGCGTTGTGCAAGTCCAGCCCGCCGGAGCCGTGATGGACTGGAAGTTGGTATTCGGAGGCGTGGTTTGCGTAAAGGTAGCCCCAGTCGCCACCGCCGGCCCGATGTTCGTGACGCTCTGCGTATAAGTGACGTTGCTGCCCGCCGCGACCGAAGTTGGCGCAGCGGTGTTGGTCGTAACCAGATCGGCTTGCGTCGCGAGAGCGACCACGTCCGCCGCGGTCGCGCTGTTGTTCGCTGGGTTGGGATCGCTGATCGCGGAGCTCACCGTCGCCGTATCGTTGATCGCCGTCCCCGCCGCAGTTCCCGCAGTCACCGTTACGATCACCGTGAAGCTGGCGGTTCCAGCCGCGAAGCTGGGGTTGGAGCAGGTGATGGTTCCGGTGCCCCCAACCGCCGGCGTGGTGCACGACCATCCCGCGGCAGCGGCGACGGATTGAAAAGTCGTGTTCGGCGGCGTGACCTCGCTGAGACTTACAGTGGTCGCCGTGCTCGGCCCGGCGTTAGTTACAACCTGAGTGTAAGTGATGGTGCCGCCCGCGATCACCGGCACGGGGTTGGGCTTATTGGTTACGGATAGGTCTGCCGACGCCCCCACAGTTACACTGGCTGTCGCGTTATTGTTGTTGGGATTGGGATCACCTGTGGCAGAGGCGACCGAGTCCGTTTGCGTGATCGTCGAACCAGAGGCCGCAGTCGTGCTTACCGTCACCACAAAAGTGAAGGTCGCGGTGGCGTTGGCCGCCAGGGTGGCGATGGTGCAAGTATAAAGAGCTACGGTAGTGCAGGTCCAACCCGCCGTCCCAGTCAGCGACACGAACGTCGTGTTCGCCGGAAGCGTCTCTGTCAGAGTAAGCGTGGCCGCGGCGGCGGGCCCACCGTTAGTCACGGTCTGTGTGTAAGTAATGTTGTTCCCGGCTGTCACCGGGTTTGGGCTGGCTGAGTTAGTAACACGCAGATCGGCTTGNNTGCGTCGCTCCCGCCACCCCGATCGTGACTGTGGCCGAGTTGTTGTTCGGATTCGTGTCGTGAGTGGTCGATCCGACGTTTGCGGTATCGGTGATGATAGTTCCTTGGGGCGTGATCGCGGGCACAGTTACCACCACCGGGAATGTGCTGGTCGAACCCGGCGCCACGCTGGGATTCGTGCAACTGATGGATCCGGTCGTTGTACAAGTCCATCCCGCAGGCACGGGTGTGAGCGACGTGAATGTGGTGTTGTTTGGAAACGACTCCGTGAAGGTCGCCCCGGAGCAGTTGCTGGGCCCGCTGTTGGTCACAACTTGCGTGTAAGTGATCGTGCCGCCCGCCGCTACTGGACTCGGAGTGCCGCTGTTCGTTACCGCCAGGTCGCAATCCGTGGTGACCGGTGTCACGATGGTCGTGCTGTTGTTGGCCGAGTTGGGATCGCCGGTCGTGGCAGTTACCGACGAAGTTGCCGTGATCGTTCCCGCGGCGACGGTTGAAGCAACATTCACCACAATAATGATGTTGGCCGATGCGCCCGATGCCAGAGTCGGGTCGGTGCAGGTCACGGAAGTCGTCGTCGTGCACGTCCAGCCCGCCGGAGCTGACACCGAGACAAATGTAGTGTTGGCGGGAATCGCCTCAGTGAAGCTGACCGCGGTGGCGGCGGCAGGACCATTGTTGGTCACCGTCTGCGTATAGGTGATGTCATTGCCGGCATACACCGAAAGAGGCGTGCCTGCGGTACTCAGTGCCAGGTCAGCTTGCGTGGCGCTGGCCACTACATCGGTAGCCGTAGCGGCGTTGGCGCCAAAAGCCTGGTTCGCTGCGTTGGCTGTGGCTGTATCGGTGATGATCGTTCCGCTGGGCGTGGCCCCAGCCACGGTGTAGACAGCAGTAAAGGTCCCCTTCGAGCCCGCGGCTACGCTAGGGTTCGTGCAACTCACCGGCGTAGGCGGCACCGTGCAGGTCCAGCCCGCCGGTGGGGTGATGGAAACCAGCGTTGTATTTGTGGGCGTCGCTTCGATGAACGTTGCGGTGGTGGCCGCAACCGATCCTGTATTCGTGACCACCTGCGTATAAGTAATGTTGTTGCCGGCAATCACCGGATTGGGCGCGGCCACGTTCGTCACCGACAGCTCGGCCTGGGCAGTCGTCCCGACAATCGTCGATGCGGAGGCGCTATTGTTCGCCGAGTTCGGATCGCTGACCGACGAATTCACCGTGGCCGTATCCGTAACCACCGTGCCGTTCGCGGTGCCGGTATTCACCTTCACGATCATCGAGAAGGTGGCCGCGGTACTTCCGGCCATGCTCAGGTTCGTGCATACCACGTTGCCCGTGCCGCCGATGGCCGGAGTAACGCAAGTCCAGCCCGCGGGGGCCGCGAGAGAAACGAACGTCGTATTCGCCGGAACCGCCTCCACCAGTGTGGTGTTGTCGGCCGCGCTCGGACCATTATTGGTGACCACTTGTGCGTAAGTGATGTTACTGCCTGCGGCTACCGGATTTGGCGACGCCGCGTTGGTCACGCTCAGGTCGGCGGTTGAAAACACGTTCGCTATGTCGATAGCGGTGTCGTTCGCCAGGTTGGTCTCGCCTCCGCCACCCACCGTCGCAATGTTGGTCACGATGGAAGGAGCGGTCTGCGCCACATTGGCGTTGATGGTAATCGATGGATAGAAGGCGCTGGGCGCCAGAACTCCTGCTTCGACGCAGCTCACTGTCTGCGATGCAATGGAGCAGGACCATCCAGTGCCGCTGGCACTCGTCGGAATCAAGCCGAAGGGCAGCGTGTCGTTCACCGTCACCAAGCCGCTGGACGGCCCGTACGGACTTACATTTGAAACCGGAACCGTGTAACTCGCCGCCGAACCGCGCACAAAATTCCCCACGTGGCTCTTGAGCAACGTCATGTCGGGGGTGCATTGCGCACCTGACTGCGTGCCCGAAGTCTGGGCGATCGACGCGTTGGTCACGCTCGTGCCCGCCGCGCCGGAGGTCGCGCCATAGGCCACGCTGGGAGTATTCAATGTAGTTCCATTCGCGCCGCCGCCGACGCTGATGCTGGCCGGAGTACCTGAAACCAGCACCACGCCACCTCCGCCGCCGCCGCCCGGTCCGTGGCGATTCCCGAGACTATACGGTTGGGCAGAATAGGCATTGCCACCGGTACCGCCCGTTGCTTGCAGGGTTAGTCCGCTCTCCCCGCCGTTGTCGGAAAGAACGACGATCGTGCCGCCGGCTCCGCCACCTCCGCCAGCATCGTTGGTGGTGACGTTATATGCTGCAGCGCCATTGGCCGTCAGGGTCGCAGTTCCGCTCAAAGCATAGGCACGGATGATAATGATCCCGCCGCCGGTTGCGCCGCCACTGGCCTGATTGTTACCATCGGAGTTGTTGCGCGTGCCCGCGCCGCCGCCGCCTCCCATCGCAATACGATTAATCGTCGCCGGAAACGCAGCCCCGCCCTCGCCCCCGACGCTAAGATTCGAATTCCAGGCGTCTCCGCCAAATCCTCCCGCACCACCGTTGCCGCCGCCGCCGCCACCGGAATTCTGGTCGTTAGCCGCCGGGTCTCCGTCCGTGCCACCGCCCCCTGCATTGCCCGGCGCGCCGCGGGCCATGCTGCCATCGGTTCCCGCAGTTCCGCTAGGATAGTCGCTATTCGCCGCCAGGAAACTTACGCCGGATTCGACCCAGAAAGGGGTCCCGGCGATTCCTTCACCCTTCGGGGCATCATAGCCAGCCACTCCTCCCGCCGCTCCCGTGTAAGTGGCTGGGGCGGGTTGCCGGTAGTCCGTGGAGGCCCCAGCCCCCCCTATTAGTTGCATGCCCGCGCCGCCGCGAAAGCCGAGACCATTCACGGATACAGTGGCGCCGTTTAGTGTGAGCGTGTTCGAGGTATCCAAGGCGAGCACTCCGCCCGTGGAGCCATTCCAGGCGAGCGCCGTCGGTGGCGTGGCTGCACTGAACGAGGCAGTGGTGTACTGCGGCACCAGGATGACTTGGTAGGTGCTCTGTCCCGCCGTGGCAGAGGCCGCGGCGGAATGATAGGCGAAGACCAATCCTCCGCCCAGCCCTGCTCCCGTGATAGGAACGGCGCCGGCGGCCACCGCTCCGGTCGCGGTCACAAACTCGTAGTTGCCAGCGCTGTTCAGTGCCGTAAAACCTTGGCCCGTGTAGCCGTTGCCGTAAGCGACGGTATTCGTATCGTTGATGCTGGCGTCCTGCATCTGGATCACGAGCAGAAGATTCCCCGCCGCAATCGCAGTCCCGGCGCCCGTGGCCGCACCCACCGGAATCGACTTGGCTCCAGCCGCCACACTCGCCGTTCCCGGATAGTACGTATTCAGCACCCCGGTCAGGTTATTTCCCGGCGCTGCCTGGGAAACCGTGGCGCAAGCAGCCGACTGCACCGTTGCGACCGCAGTGAAAGTATTGTTGCCCGTGTTTGGATCGGGCGGCGTGCCGGAATCGCTGACCGTCGCCACGTTGGGATATGCGCCGGAGGCGCCCGCGGTTTCCACTACTGTGACCGTTGCCTGCGCTCCGCTGGCGAGAGTTCCCACGGTACAGGTGATTGGGATGGCAGTGGTGACACACGTGACTCCGGCGCTCGGAGTCACCGAGTTCAGCGTCATTCCTGTAGCCAGCAAGTCGGAGAGTGCGACCGCGTTGGCTGGGGACGTTCCATTATTGAAGATGGTGATGGTGTAAGTAGTGCTTTGCCCCAGAAGAACCGCGCCGCTAACGCTGGTCGTGACGCCAATATCGGCTGCGGTGGGATTGATGGACACCGCTCCGAGCGACCAGTTGGAGGTGCCGCTGAACGTCTCCGAAATCGGCACACTGGGCGCGCCCGCGCGGCTGCTACCGGTGCCCCTGACGCCGGGATTCGCGTTTGCAGCGCTATTCAGGTTCCACTGCGAGACTTGGGGGCCGGGCACTGTGACCGTCTGGGTTCCATCCGTCGCTAACGTGTCGAGCACCATGCCGTTGACCACGCTGGGCACGTCCAACTGCGAATTTGCTCCCGCGGCGCCATCCGCTGAAAGGAAACCTCCCAACGGGACAGTCTGGTCGACACCCGTGAATGTGGTCGTGCCCGCAGTCACTCCCTCGGTGAAGCCCCCCGGAATGGTCACCGATACAACAACTGGCAGGTTAGTTCCGGCTGCCGGGTTGAGCAGAGACCACAGCTCCACCCGACGCGTGAGTCCCGCATCGTTGTGAGCCCCGACTAAGGTTAGCGCCGCCCCGTTATACGTCACGCCCGAAACCGTGGTCGTGGGAGCTCTGGTAATGTTGATGGACACCCCGACGAGCAGCAACCGATTTGCGCCGGCGGTGGTGTGGGTGAACGCAAGATTCCCCGTACCTGCCCGAGTTATCGCGGCAGATGTTGTGGCATCAACCGCGACCTGCGCGCGCAAATATGGCGCCGCCAGCACAACGAACAGTAGCCCGAAGGTGCCGAGCACATTCCGCGCCCCGTTGCGCATGGGGCGTGACGAGGCCACGCGCGATGACCGCCGCAATCCCGCCACACTCAAGAACTTGCTCACTGCCGCCTTGCCCCGCGCCGTCCAGCTCAACAACATCCCGCCAACGCCCTTCAATTTTGTCCGCACGATGTTCCTTCCTACCCGCACCTCTTTGGCCACGGCAATTCCCAGAATCTGGTCGCCGCGCACTGCCGGATCGTCTTGCAGCCCGCAGTCCCCGCGCGTGATGAACACATCCCGTCCNNTCGTCCCGCATCGGCAGCTACCAGCCGATGCATGCGGAATCCGTGGTCGCCCTTCACCAGAACAATGTCTCCCCGGCGCAAACTCGCCACCGATGCGGGCTTTACGTAAACCATCTCTCCATTGTGAATGGTGGGAAACATACTGGCTCCGCGCGCTTGAAAGCGAACCCCGAGCCCGGCCCGCAGGCATTCTAGGGCTACGGATTCAAACTGCTTCGATTGCGGACGGTCGCTGGCACCAGCCTCATAAAAAGGATGGGTAAGGCCGCGCCTTCCGAACCGGCCGCTCTCATTCAATGAGGCTGAAGGCATCAGTTCCCGATGAAGCTCCATATCCACTCCCGAAACGCCGACTTCGATGAGACCGTTCTAGTCACGGAAATTCAGAACCTTCTCCACGGCGCGTTCATCCGGCTCGAAAGAGTAGCGATAACAGGGAACAGAGCCGGCGACCCGATGCAGGAATGCAAGCGCGGAATCGACATACTCGTGCCGGTGAAACGGAACAAAGCTGCGCGCGAAAAGCTCCGCGACCGCCTGGCCTTGGGAAAGGCGCGTAAGCACGTTGCCCCGCCCATGCTCCAGAACGAAGATCCGTTGCAGCGGAGCGCGCCCTGGCAAAGCGAAAGCAGCCTCGCCATGCCACGGCGTTCCGTACATGAAAATCCGATTCGCATCCTCGCGCGCCTCATCTTCACGCACCTTATCTTCACGAATGATGATCCGGTCGTCGCTCAAAATCTCTACTTCGTGGAGCGTCGTCCACAGCCGCGCCGTCGTGCTCTTGCCCGCGCCGGAATGCCCGACAAACAGATTGCTCGCGCCCTCCGGTCCCACGATGCCGACCCCATGCAACTCAATCGCCTTCTCCTGCGTCAGCCGGTGCATGATCAGCAACTCATCCAGCGGATATTCCAGGGGCTCCGCCGCTCGCGGAAAACCCGCAAAAGCCCCTTCGCTCATTTGGAGGGTTGCCTGACTGAAGTGACGGTCCACTACCAGCTTCTTATAGGGCCGTGCTCCGAGGACCGGAGCGCTGAAGTCGAACCGAAATCCTGCTTCATCCTCATGCAACCGCCAGACCGATCCGGAATCGAAAAGCCGAGGTCCCGACGCGGGGGAAAGCTCGGCAACCCATTGCACTTGGATAGTAATATCGGGAACCCAGTTCTCGACGCGAAAGGGCACAAGGGATGGAACCAAAGTAACGTCGTCGTGGCGGGCGCCCTCAAGTTGGACGCAAACTCCGCCGACGCGGAACGCATCCGCGCAGGGCGACGCGCCCGGATCGTCGGAGTATAGATCGTCGGACACGTGCAGAACAACGCCTCCAAGACTACTTCCCATGTCCCGCTCCGCCGGTGCCGCCGTGTGCCGGTTCATGAGCCTACAGAGGAACACATCAGCGCTTGGCAGCTCATCCCAACCGGTCCGCCCGTGCCCGCGACCTTGCAATGTCCCAGAACCGCTTCCTCCGGCCGCAGGCTGATCGTCGTCACTTGCGGCGGCTGGTAGGGCTTCTTACCGTCTGCCGGTTTCGATTCGTGATCCATACCACCCTCGCCTTTTGGTCGTGCGCTCATCGTGGCTCGCTCACTGATGTCCGCTCAATGGCGTCCGCTCAATGACGTCCGCAGCTCTCGCAACCACCCGCCGCATGGGAATTACTCAGGATGGGCAGAATCGGCTGCGGTCCCACCCAACTCTCCACATCGATCTCTTTGCTCGTAATCCGCCGAGCGGACTCCACTACCTCCCCGTGCCGGCTCCCACCCGCGCAGAACTCGCACTCCCCATGCGCCGGGGGCTCAACTCCAATCATCGCCGCCCGCAGGTGCGCCACCTGACAAAGAAACTCGACTGGACTTTCACGATCCCCGCTCTCCAATTCCCCATTCGCAGGACACATCCCGCACAGCGACTGAATGCGGCACTGCACACACTTAGTCACCCGCGTACGCTTGCGATTCCGCAATTGCAACAGGGACTCTTCCCACACCGCGCTGACTCCAACCTCCCGAATACTGAAAGTCTCCTGTTGCGAGATCACACAAATCCCTATCTCTCCGTAAGCGTTAATGGCAAATCCATTCATTCCCCCGCCGCAGAAATAAACCGTGTCGGACTGCGCCAGGTTGGGCGGACTCGCCAAATCGCGCTGCGCCAGCCGGCGATACTCGCTCATGCCTTTCGGAGCATTCATGTCGATCGCCACCACTTCTTCCGGCGCCAGCCGCACCGCCAGCGGACTCTGCGAACAGTCGATGCGCGGGTTGATCTGCCCATCCATCTTGAACTCGACGCCCAGTTCTTCTTCCGCGAACTGCCGCATCGCCAGCACTTCATGCTTGTTGATGCTGGTGGCGACAGTTTTCAATTTGAGCGGAAGCCCTCGCTCGCGCAGCAATTTGATCCCGCGCAGGCAACGGTCATAGGAGCCTGGAATCGCCGTCAGCGCCTCGTAGGTCTCCCTCGTCCTGCCGTACAGCGTGATCTCGATCGCGAACGGCGGCCACTGGGCCAGATAGTCCGCAATCGCTTCCGTGAGAAGCGTGCCGTTGGTGAACAGCGTAATCAGAAAGCCCTTTTGCTTGGCGTAGGTGTAGATTTCTAGAAAGTCTTTGCGGGCGAAAATTTCGCCTCCGGTATAGAGGAGCCAGAAGCAGCCCATTTCCACGAGCTCATCGAGCACGCGGAAATGTTCTTCCTTGCTCAATTCCCGGTGCCGGGCGTCCAGATCGCCCATGGGCAGATTGTTGTAGCAGTGCAGGCATTCCAGCGGACAACGCCGCGTCACCTCAATGGAAACCTGCAGCGGTGCGCGCTGGCCCGACTGACGCTCATGCAATGCGGCGCTGAACGCGCCGTAAGTCAGTTCCTTCATACCTCACCCATCTTGCAGAACAGGATGTATCCCACGATTACATCCAGCCTGCCACTGTCCGCTGCTCGCGCCCTGCCGGCTCGGCCGCAGCCGCCGGCCAAACCTCGGCCAGTCCCGCGGAGAGCATATCCCCCAAGAACCGCTCCACGTCCTGCCTCGCCGTTTCGCTGTCCACGTCGTATTCCCGCTCGACCACGGCCAGCAAATCGGTGATGTTCTTGGGGATCTCCAGTAATTTCCAGAGCAAAGAGCCAATTTCGTTGAAGCTGTAAATCGATGCCAGATCGCCGACATTCCCCCGCACTGGAACGATCAGCGTTTCGCCCCCGATGTGCCGCGAGACAACCGATTGCGAGCGCACAAAAACCTGCCCCGGCTGGTCCACGAATTCGATGCCGTTGCTCTCCGGTTCGCACAACCCACGTTCGCCCATCGGGACCCCTGAAACACAGTGCTACTCCTTCGATTACCGCAGAACTCCGGCCATAAATCAATCGACTTCGCGAGGAGGTATCGCGTTGGCTATCACCCGTTTCAGCGTCGACCGGCAGCCCGCAACCGTCCGGCAGACGCCGGTTTCCTGCACTTTCCCTATGGCGGCGTGAGAGGCCGCCCAAGCCCCGTCTCTACGGGAAATCAGATTCCCCTTCAGAGTCCATGCAGCGAGAATCGATTTTCCCCACAGGCTGCTACACTTGGCAGTTCCAAGTCTCCCGATGAGAGCGAAACTAGTTCCTGGAGGTCGTCGTAATATGCGAAACAAAAACGCCTTCTTTCTTCGCGCCTTCCTTTCAGTGGTTTTCGTGTTCGGGCTTGTGTCCAGTGCGATCGCGCAATGGGCGCCAATGAACCCCGTGGTTGCAATCCAGCCGCAAACCGATGGTGTGATCTTCACCATGAAGTCTGGAGCTCTTCGCCTGCAGGTCTGCTCGGACTCGATTGTCCACGTGCTCTTCTCTCCGACTTCTTCTTTCCCTCCGAGCCGTCCCGATCCCGTCGTCATCAAGACAAGTTGGCCTGCCACGAAGTTCATCATGCAGACGAGCGACAACGAGGTGACCTTGGCCACCTCGCAGTTAAAGATCGTGGTCACCCGCAAGGACGGCGCGATTACATATCGCGACCTCGCGGGTAAGCAACTGGTGCAGGAAGCAACCCGCAAGCTGACGCCGGCGAAGGTGAACGGCGAGGACACCTATCGCGCCGAATCCTTTGTGAACATCTACGGCTCCCACGAAGCCCTGTACGGACTCGGCCAGCACCAGGCCGGCGTGTGGAACTATCGCGGCGAATCGGTCGACATCTCGCAGGACAACTCCAACATCGCCGTGCCTTTTCTTGTGTCGAGCAACGGCTACGGGATTTTCTGGAACAACGATTCGCGCAGCCGTTTCAACAACCGCTTCGCCAACTATCTCTACATCAGCTCCGAAGTCGCCGACGTCGTCGACTACTATTTTTTCTACGGCCCTGATCTCGATAAGGTCATCGCCGGTTATCGCGAACTCACCGGGCAGGCGCCACTGTTTGGCAAGTGGGCCTACGGCTTCTGGCAGTGCAAGAATCGCTACAAATCGCAGGCGGAGATTCTGGGCGTCGCCCGCAAATATCGCGAACTCCACATCCCCGCCGACAATATTGTGCAGGACTGGTTCTGGTGGAACCGCAAAGGCGAATTCGTCTTCAACAAGAACTATCCCGATCCCAAGGGGATGGTCGACGAACTGCATCGCGAGAATTTCCATCTCATGATTTCCATCTGGCCCTTCTTCGAGCCGGGATCGGCCAACTACGACTTCATGGACAAGAAAGGCTGGTTCATCGATAAGTTCAAGTTCGCCAAACCGCCGTATCACACCGATGCCATGGCGGCGTACGACGCGACCAGCGCGGATGCCCGTAAATTCTATTGGGATCAGGTGGACAAAGGACTGTTCAACATCGGACTTGATGCCTGGTGGATGGATACGACCGAGCCGGAAACCGAAGGCCAGGAAGAAAACGTTCAGCTAGGTCACAAGCTAGCCATCGGCAGTGGCGATCGATACGTGAACGCTTATCCGTTGCTCGACACCGGAGCGGTGTATGACGGCCAACGCTCCGCGTCCGACCAGAAGCGCGTATACATTCTTTCGCGCTCCGCCTTCGCCGGTTCGCAGCGCAACGCCGTCACTGCCTGGTCGGGCGATATCAATTCAGACTGGTTCAGCTACCGTCGCCAGATTCCCGCCGGACTGAACTTCGCTCTCTCCGGAATTCCTTACTGGACCACCGACATCGGCGGCTTCGTCTTCGGCAGTCCCACCGATCCCGCCTTCCGCGAACTATTCATACGCTGGTTCCAGTTCGGAACGTTCAATCCAATTTTGCGGGTGCACGGCACGCGCGACCCCGACGAAAACGAACTCTGGTCGTACGGACCTGACGCGCAGAAGATTCTCGTCAACTTCGATCGCCTGCGCTATCGCCTGCTGCCTTACACCTATTCGCTGGCCTGGAAGACGACGAACGACAGCTATACTCCCATGCGTCCGCTGGTAATGGATTTCCGCAGCGATGTGCGCGCCGAGAACACATGGGACGAATTTATGTACGGCCCAGCGTTCCTGGTGAATCCGGTAACGGAGCCAGCAGCCACCAGCCGCCGCGTCTATCTTCCCAATGCAAATGCAAGTGCCGATGCAAAGTGGTACGACTTCTGGAGCGGAGCACCAACCCATAACGCGCGCGAGATTACCGCGGATGCTCCGCTCGATCGGCTGCCGCTTTATGTTCGCGCCGGATCGATCGTTCCCCTGGGACCCGACGCCGAGTGGTCGACCGAAAAGCCCGCCGATCCGATTGAGTTGCGCGTCTATCGTGGCGCGGATGGCGAATTCACGCTCTACGAAGACGAGAANNGAGAACGACAACTACAACTACGAAAAGGGTGTCCACGCGACAATTCCTTTTCGTTGGGACGACGCAAAACAAGTGCTCACCATCGCCGATCGTCAGGGCCAGTTTCCCGGAATGCTCGCCAGCCGGACGTTCCGCGTCGTTTTCGTGGGCGAGAACCACGGCGTTGGTATCGCGCCTTGCGACTCTGCGGACAAAATCGTACAGTACTCCGGAAAGCAGATCGTCGTAACGCCATAGCAAGTTCCGAGCGGTGGTCGATTCGCACCTTTTATGAATTGTCATCCCGAGCGCAGCGAGGGATCTGCAGTTCGCCGCAACACGCCGACGCCTCGCTCCGCCCGGGAAGGCACAACAAAACAAATTCAGGAGCCGTCCATGTCTTCTTCATTTCTCCTCCGTACCGTCTCGTGTCTTGTTCTAATTCTCTCCCGGGCAGCTTTCGCGCAATCTCCCGCGCTGCCTCCCACGCCCATCCCCACGCAAATCCCGGGACAGAACGCCATCCTGATGGGCACCGATTGGTATCCAGAGCAATGGCCAGAGTCCCGCTGGGAAGAAGACTTGCGCTTGATGGAAGCCGCCGACCTGAAAGTCGTCCGCCTCGCCGAATTTGCCTGGAGCCGTATGGAGCCTTCCGAAGGCAAGTATGATTTCGACTGGCTGGAACGCGCCATTAACCTCGCCGCCAAGCATCACATCGTCTCCGTCGTCGGCACACCGACCGCCGGTCCTCCCGCCTGGCTGACTCAGAAGTATCCCGACATCCTGCGGGTCGAAGAGAACGGACGTCGAGCGACGCATGGCAACCGCGCGCAAGGGGCGGCTTCCTCTCCGCACTATCGGGAATTCTGCCGCCGCATCGCCGAGCAGATGGCGATGCGCTTCGGGCACAATCCCAACGTCGTGGGCTGGCAGATCGACAACGAATATTCCGAGATGTCCTACGACGAGGTCACGCGCCAGGAGTTTCAGGATTGGCTGAAAGCGAAATACAAAACGCTCGACAACCTCAATACCCACTGGACGACCTCTTACTGGAGCCAGACCTACGACAACTGGGGACAAATCCCGATTCCGATTGGCGAGCACAACCCCGGACTGATGCTCGAGTGGAGGCGGTTCTTCACACATGTCTGGGTCTCCTACCAGCAGAACCAGATTGACGCAATCCGCAAACACGCCGAACCGCGCCAGTTCATCACCACGAACTTCATGGGGTTCTTCGACGGATTCGATCATTACGCTGTAAACGAGTCGCTCACCTTCGCGTCCTGGGACGACTACGTTGGCTCCGGCCACGTTGACGCCGCACAGAACGGTCTTACCCATGACCTGACGCGCGGCTTCAAGCGCCAGAATTTCTGGGTGATCGAGACCCAGCCCGGCGCGGTGAATTGGTCCCCCCTCAACAACTTCCTGAATCGCGGCGAAGCTCGTGCCATGGCTTGGCAAGCCATCGGCCACGGCGCCGATGACGTTAGCTATTGGCAGTGGCGCAGCGCGCTCAACGGACAGGAAGAAATTCACGGTGTCCTCGTTGGCCCCGACGGCACTCCCGTGCCCTTCCTCGACGAGGTCAGTCAGACGGCGCACGAGTTCGCAAAAGTCGAAAGCAGTTTCCGCGATACGCAGCCGCTCTCGCAAGTGGCGCTGCTCGGCTCCTACGACAGCCACTGGGCCCTTCAGTTTCAAAAACACACCGAGAAGTATGACGACATCGGGCTGCTGAAGAGCTACTACAGTGCCCTGCGGCAGATTTCCCAATCGGTCGATGTAGTCAGCGCCTACGCTCCCCTCGATGGCTACAAGCTCGTGGCGGCGCCCAACCTGAACGTGCTGCCGAAGGATCTCGCGGATCACTTGCTGGCTTATGTGCGCGACGGCGGCCATCTGGTTCTCGGTCCGCGCTCCGGCCTGAAAGATGAATTCAACGCCCTCCTGCCGCAACGGCAGCCGGGATTCCTCGTCGACGCCCTGGGTGCGCGCGTCGAGCAGTACTACGCTCTCGAAAAAGACGTCCCCGTCTCTGGCGCCTGGGGCAACGGACAAGTCAGCGTCTGGGCTGAGCAACTGAAGAGTCAAGCTCCCGGCGACGAAGTTCTTCTGAAGTATGGCAAGAGCAACGGATGGCTCGACGACCAGCCTGCCGTCATCACTCGAGCCTATGGCAAAGGCCGCATCACCTATGTCGGCGCGGTGCTGGACGACAAGCTGATGGCAACCGCCGCCGCATGGATGACGCAAAAATCCGATGTGACGCCTGTGTTCGGCCCGGTGCCTGATGGAGTAGAGGTCAGCCGCCGTGTCGGCCCGGGCAAAGAAGTCTTCGTTCTCATCAACTACTCACAGGAAAATCGCCGAGTTAAGCTGCCCCATTCCATGAAGCTCGTGCTCGACGGCAAACAGGGAGACGCGGTCGACCTGCCTCCGTATGGAGTCGCCGTGGCTCTCGATAACCACTGATCTTCGACAACCGTTCGTTGACGCCGTTCGTTGACAAATGTCCGTCACTCTCATGATCGTCGCGCGACGGTCGTCCGCGAACAACGACACTGTGAGGATCGATGAACTCGGGCCGATGACTCATCGGCGTCCTTCTGGTGGCTGTGTGCTCCCCAGTCGTGTCACCGCGAATGCCGAGAGCGGAAAATTTTCGAATCCAGGCATTATTTCTAATAATCCAAGTCTTCAAATACGGGTCCTTAACATCCATAATTCTCTCCGCGAAACGCTCCGCGGCTGCACGCGATAAGAGGTGACCGAGTATGACAGAGAAGGCAGATTCCAAAGGAATCGAAGACGTGCCGAGAGCTGTCTCCAGGCGCAACTTCATTAAAGGCGTCATCACCAGCGGCGTGGCAGTCTCATCCGCGAGCTATCTGTTTCGCGCCTCCTCGCTCCTGCAGGGCCAGCAGTTGGCTGCCGGCGTAGGCGAACGGCTGATCACTCTCAACGTCAACGGTCAGCAACGCCGCGTTGACGTCATGAAACAAGAGACCCTGGCGTCGACGCTGCGTTACAAGCTGGGCCTCACCGGCACGAAGCTCGGATGCGACCGCGCCGAATGCGGATCTTGCACTGTCCTCATCGACGATATTCCGCACTATTCCTGTTCGGTACTCACCCACACGGTGCGCGGCCGGAAAATTCTGACCATCGAAGGCCTGGCCAGCGACGACGGAACCTTGCATCCGGTGCAGCAGGGCGTCATTGACGAGCAAGGATTTCAGTGCGCGTTCTGTATGTCCGGATTCATTATGACCACTGTGGGATACCTGAAGACGAATCCCAATCCCACTCGCAAGGAGTTGGCGCAGGGCATCTCGGGATGCCTGTGCCGCTGCCAGGACTACGACAAGATTCTTACCTCGTTGATGCGCGGCGCCGAGAATATGCGGAGGTCGATCCTTGGATAACACATTGGACAAGACGAAGCCGGTTGAGACCAAAGCGCAAACTGCCGAGCGCGAGTATGGCATTGGCCACAAGCTGATCGGCAAGAACTACCAGACCGCCGACCTCTATGCAAAGGTCACGGGCAACGCCAAGTACGCCGAGGATTTTCGCGCGGAAGGCATGCTGTTCTGTAAGCTGCTGCTCAGCCCAATGCCGCATGCGCGCGTGAGGCGCATCGATGCGAAAGCAGCGCTCGCCATGCCCGGCGTCAAAGCCATTCTCACCGCGGACGATCTTCCCGCCCCGGCCGATACCCTTACCGATAATGGCACGGTAATCAAAGCCAGCAAGTGGGGCGAACGCGGTCTCACCATGGAGCCGCTGTATCAAGGCGAACCAGTTCTTGCCGTGGCCGCAGTCGATGAACTCACCGCCGCGGAAGCCATCGAGAGAATTCATATCGATTTTGAGCCACTGCCCTTCGTGGTCGATCCGCTCGACACGTTGCGACCGGGTGGTCCTAACCCCCGAACCGATGGCAATGTCTGGTCCCGTCCTGCGTCGCCACAAGGTCCGGGAGCGCCCGTGGTCACAGAGCTCAAGTGGACCAAAGCCGATTTCGAGGAGCTCAAGCATGGCCGTCTTCCGCTGGGCAAGACTCCCGATGAATGGTCGTATGGCGATCTCGATGCCGGCTTCAAGAACGCGGCGCTCGTTCTCGACGAGACATTCGTTACGCCTGACACCAGCCATCAGACCCTTGAAACCCGCAGCGCAATGGCTTACTGGCAGAACGGCAAGGTCTACATTCACACCGGCACGCAAAGCACCGCACAAACCCTGCCCGCCATCGCCCGCTGGTTGAACATCGATGCCGACAAGGTTGTGTTCATCAGCGAATACACCGGCGGCGGTTTCGGCAGCAAGATCACCGGCGGCGTGACCATGATCATCCCTGCGCTTCTGTCCAAGAAAACGAATGCTCCAGTGATGATGCGCATCAGCCGCGAAGAGGAGACCTTCATCGGACGCGCGCGTCCTGGCTTTCAGGGACGGATGAAAGTCGGTTTCTCCAAAGAAGGGCGGATTGCAGCTCTCGACATGTTCGTGATTTGCGACAACGGTCCCTACGACGCAGTAGGCGATGCTCCGTCATCGGGCCGCATCGTCTCCCTGTTGTACCAGCCGGAAGCCATGCGCTGGCGCGGCGTGACGGTAATGACGAACACGCCGCCCCGCAGTGCGCAGAGTTCTCCGGGCGGACTGCAAGGGATCGTTCTTATCGAGCCCGTCATCGCGAAAGCTGCGCGCAGGCTCGGAGTTGACCAGGTGGCGATCCGCCGCATTAACTGCCCCGAGGGCAAGGCGCCATTCGGCCCGGCAGTACAAGGGAAACGGCAGTACGCCACCAGCGCATTCATCAAAGAAGCACTCGACAGCGGTGCGGAGCAGTTCAAATGGAGCGAGCGGGTCGCCCGCACTCCAAAAAGAATAGGCACGAAAGTTCGCGGCGTCGGCGTGTCGCTGAGTTGTTACGTTGGCGGCACCATCGGATTCGACGGGCTTCTCGTCATCAAGCCCGATGGCCGGATTACCTTCCAGTCCGGAATCGGCAACCTGGGAACCGAGTCGGTGATCGACGTTCATCGCGCGGGCGCGGAAGTTCTCGGCGTGCCGTGGGAGAAATGTGACGTGGTGTGGGGTAACACCACAAAAAATCTTCCTTTCACCTGCGTGTCCGGCGGCAGCCAAACCACCCACGCGATGACGCGGGCGGCCTATGCGACCGCGATGGACGCCAAGAAGAAACTTCAGGAAATCGCGGCCGGGAAACTCGGCGGCAAACCAGAGCAATACGAGGTTGCCAATGAGCGCGTCTTTCGCAAGGGCGGTGGCGCCGGCATGACTCTGGCGCAGGCGGCGAAACATGCGATTGAACTGGGTGGCGTCTACGATGGTCACGAGGCGCCCGCCGATGTCCACAAACTGACGAAGGCGTCGGTCGCGGCATTGGCCGGTCAGGGCCTGGTGGCGGCAGCCAAGGACAACTACCCACGCGACGGCTCGACGTTTTCCTACGTTGCCAGCTTCGCCGAAGTTGAAGTCGATGTCGAGACCGGCAAGTACTACATCGTGGATTTCCTCGCCTCCGGCGATGTTGGGACCGTGATTCATCCCCGCGCACTAGGTGGCCAAATGCTCGGCCGTTCAACGCTCGGCATGGGCCATGCAATCGGTCAGAAATGGGTATTCGATCCGCACTACGGTGAGATGCTTTCCAAGCGCTTCCACCACAGCAAGCCGCCGACGATTCTAGATGTGCCCGTCGACATGCAATGGACAGCGCTGGATATTCCGGACCCGGAGACGCCGGTAGGTGCTCGCGGTGTCGGCGAGCCTCCGGTTGCCGGCGGATGTGGCTCCGTCTTGAACGCGCTCTCGGATGCGCTCGGCGACGAAATTTTCCAGCGCGCGCCGGTGAACGCCGACACGATTCTGACGTCGCTCGAAGCGGGCCGGCCCATGCAGCATCCCCTGATGGCCCATATTTGACGGCGCACATCTGATTGATGAAGGTTTGAAGGAGAGTTATGGCTGTCATACGAGACGTAATGGCCGCGTTCGAACTGTATCAGCCGACTTCCGTAGCCGATGCGCAGAAGCTTCTCGAACAGCATGGACCCGATGCCTGGGTGCTGGCCGGAGGCCTCGATAGCTTCGACTGGCTCAAAGATCGAATCAGGAAGCCCAAGGCAGTGGTCGATCTGAGCGGAATCGAGGAACTGCGCGGAGTCCGCGCCACGAATGACGGTAGCGGGGGCATCGAAATCGGGGCCATGACCACGCTCACCGAAATCGTGAATCATCCCATCATCAAGCAGAAGTATGGTCTGCTGGCGCAGGCCGCGGAAGTCGTGGCGTCGCCGCAAATCCGCAATCAGGGAACCATCGGCGGCAATGTTTCGCAGGACACGCGCTGCTGGTATTACCGCGGAGGCTGGCCGTGCTACCGTGCCGGCGGCAACATCTGCTATGCCGATACGCCGGAGGGCCGCAACCGCGAGCATGCGATTCTGNNAAAGGTGAGCGCGTGGTGGATGCGGAGGATTACTTCATCGGCCCCGACATCGACATCACGCGCCTGCACATCCTTCAGCCTGGAGACCTGCTGACGGCCATTCGTATTCCATCCACGTGGGGGGGCGCCCAATTCTATTTTGAAAAAGTGCGCGACCGGAACGTTTGGGATTTTCCGCTCCTGAATGTAGCCTCAGCCACGGTGACATCGGGCGACAACATTGAGCGCATCCGAATCGCTGTGAACGGCGCCGCCGCGCGCCCATTGCGCTTAAAGGCAGTCGAAGATGCGGTTCGCGGCAAGCCGCGCAGCGCGGCGACGGGTGAAATAGCGGGAAGACTGGCCGTGCAAGGCGCGGTCCCGTTGCAGTTCAACGCCTACAAAATCCCGTTGATGCGAAATCTGGTGAAGCGCGCCGTCGTTGGAGTTGGAATAGGAGTCGAGGAGGCGACATGGGCTTCGTAACCTGGGCCACGAATCCGTGGGGGCAGAGTGTCCCGATCCATATTGCCTGGTTCTTGATTTGGGTATCGGTGATCGTAGGCCTGCTCTTTCTGATCGTCCATGCCATTTGGCTGAGGTATTTTGCCAAGCCAAAAGAATTTGTTAGCGACGCTTCTCCCGCAGCGGTTGCGCGGATCCCCAAGCACGTTCCCCGGCATTCGCTCGTGGCGCGGATGTTTCACTGGGTCATGGCGGCATCCATGCTCACCCTGCTGTTTACCGCCTTCCTTCCGAAGGTCGGCGTCCAGTTTCAGTGGGTGACTTATCATTGGATCGCCGGCGCCGTCCTAACTATTTCAATTCTTTTCCACGTCATTCACGCTTCTTTCTGGCTGGACTTTTGGTCGATCTGGCCCGACGGAACGGATGTGGAGGACGCACGCAGAAGGGTTCTCCGGTTTTTCGGACAGTCCGCGCCCCCGCCGCGAAAGTTTGCCAAGTACCCGTTGGAGAACAAACTCTTTCACGGCGTCATCATCTTGTGCGGCCTGTCGGTGATCGTTACCGGCGTCTTCATGATGTTTCGCGTTCGCACCATCTTCTTCCCCCGGAATCCCTATCTATTTGGCGACATGACCTGGGGCCTGATGTACGTGCTGCACGGATTGGCGGGCGTGGGACTGATTGCGCTAGTAATGATGCACGTCTATTTCGGACTCCGGCCGGAGAAACTCCCGATCACGAAATCGATGATCTTCGGTTGGATGGATCGCGACTTTTATCTGCAAGAGCATGATCCCCAGCGCTGGGTAGTCGAGACACCTTCTTCGTCACCGCCTCCGGTATCGACAGCTACCCGGATCGAAGGCCGAGGACTAACCGATGCTGGCTGAGATTTCGAATCGCTGCAATGCTGTCGAAGAGTGCTACGAGTTTATGCTGGCCTACGCCGCCCAGGGTCTTCCCAGTGACCAGGGCAGCAAGTCGGGTGGACAAGTCCGTGAGTTCCTGCAGCGCGCGGTAAAAGCCTTAACGGATCTTGCCGAGACTTGCGCACTGGCAGTCAAAGAGGAAGGCCTCGAGCCATCCGACAAATACCTGGCCTTCTTTGCCGTGCTCGACCGCGACGCTCGCGATTCTCTAGCCGCTATAGAGCTGGTTCTAGCCCAACCCGTCATCAGCTCCCAGTTGATCGACAATCTGAACGCCTCCATCCATCTTCGAGCACTGCTCACCGATTTGTTTTTGGTGGATGAGATCGTGAAGGCGCTACCTAACAGGGCAGCGCAGGTTATCATCAGCGACGGCCACTAAAGCGCCGCGGGCAACTCAGTCGAGCGCTTTATGAAAGCGAAGGACGGCGACCGTAAGCAGGCTGACTCCCAGGGCAGCCATGGCGGCCATCTGCGGCCACAGAAT
>PMMJ01000047.1 GCA_003162255.1 Acidobacteriaceae bacterium
TTCCTACCGCGCTCACCATCTTTAAAATCAATCACCTACGTTGGAATCCACTTCTCTTCTAAGATCGCCTCTCGCTCTAGTTCTTGCTACCCGCACATTTGTTTTCGTACATTTGGCAAGAATATTGGACAACTGATCCAGGATCAGTTGTTCGATTGGACCGTGGGGAAATTCATCAGATGAATCAATGAGGATACGTGTTCTGGCATGAAGCGGAGTGAGTGTGGCTTTGCTCCGCCTGACGAACAGAATCAGAACTCTGCCCTGTCACGGCATCGCACGGTGTCGGAGGGAACGGCAGGGAATCGGAGGAAGTCTTGGGGAACCAGAGGGAACAAAACTGACGTTTGTCGGTAAGACAATGCGGGGGCGTAGTTCAGCCTGGTTAGAACGCATGCCTGCCGCAGCAGGCGGCCGCAGGTTCGAATCCCGTCNNCCCCCGCCATTCTCAACGCAATTGGCATGAAGACCGCTGCATTGATGATGCCAGAGATCACGAATGGCATTGCTGGCGCTAGGGCAACTTTCCGAATCGCTCGGGAGCCAGCAGCGCGAGACGATCGCGACGCAGTACTACTCCCGCTTTGACTTGATGGACGACAGTCGGGAAGCATTGGAACTCGCGAATTGGGCGAAACGATTTCATCGACGCGCGCGAACTGCAGAGGATTGCAGACCACTGCGACAAACGGCAGACGAGCGCAGGAAGCGGTTGACATTGGCGGAAGGGTACTCGCCGACGTGCGCGGAATTCCATCGGGGCTGAGTAATCGGGCCTAACCGGCCTCGGAGCCCAGAACGGGACGGTTCTTAGACGGGTTCTGCCGCGCTCTCCGCTGAGTTCGAGCGCTGACTTTTCTCCCACTAGTCGGCGTTTGTCGTTTGCAAAATATGACGACCCGATTGTGGAAGCAGCGGTCAGTGACATATCGGGCTCGATGTGCTTACTGCCGTGTCATCTTCCTCTCCGTATCTGACAGATGCTCCTATGGCACCGTGACGGTGAATTGAATGGTCGAACTTACATTCGAGTTATTGTGCAACGCGGCCTTAACGGTAAAAGTATAGGTTGTTGCAGGAGGAGTTGAGCCACCTCCGCTGCTACCACCGCCACAAGAGATAAGGAAAAACGTGATGGCGAGCAGAAGAAGGGTAAGCAGCCAACGGCCACGGCGGCGCACTCCAGGTACCGCCAGCAGGAAGAAGCCTGCCATGACTCCGCCACCTAGGGACTCCAAGGGAGCGAGGTGCTGGGGCTGAACGGTGCTGGTTGAGGCGGGCACGGTGTAATTCACAGGAGCGGTAGCGTTGGTGCCAGGATTCACCGCGACTCCACTCGGAGCGCTCGGGGTAGGAGAGCACGTGGCCTTCGATGAGCTTGGGGTGCAGGAAACATCAACTTGGCCGCTGAACCCACTCGCGGGAGATAATGTGAGAGTCACTACTCCGGAACCACCGCCAGTCTGCGTAATGGCAGTTGGGTTGAGGCTGAGGGCATAGGGTTGGTTGACGGTGATGGGCAGTGCCGAAGAGGTTGCGGCCTTGTAGTTACTATCGCCCGCGTACTGAGCGGTGATGCTGTGTGCGCCGGTAGAGGTCCAGGTATAAGTCAGTGTCGCAGTCAGCGTACTGCCATTCGTTGTGTAGTTAGCCGTGCCCGACAGCGCTGTGCTGCCGTCGAGGAACGAAACCGTGCCCGTGGGCGCGGCAGTGCCACCGGAACCACTTGCCGGGCTGACCGTCGTGGTTAGTGTCACGGCCGAGCCAGCAAGTGCCGGGTTGGCGCTCGCGGTAGGCGCGGTTATGGTCGACGCGAGCTGCGTGCCGGCAGACACCGTAACTGTTAGAGCGGGCGAGAGTTCCGAGGCATTGTAGTTAGCGTCGCCATTGTACTGTGCCGTGACGGTCTGTGAGCCAACCGTGGGGAAACTGGTGGTCAGGATGGCGAGAGTGGAAGCTCTTTTGCTGCCGCTCGGAGGTGTTCCGATCATGGTGAGCGTGCCGGTCATGGCTGTGCCATTGTTATAGAACGTCACGGTTCCGGTGGGCGGCGCTCCATCCGACGAAGTCGTGACATTGGCGACCAACTGGACGGATTGGTTCGCGGCTGGCGACGAGGGCGTGGAAGTTGGTTGAGAGATGAGAGTATTGACCTGACTTACCAGCACAGTAATGCTGCCAGAACTGGCGTTGTAGCTGGGATCACCAGGATAACTGGCGACGATCGTGTGCGAGCCCCCCGTAAGTTGCACCGCCCTATCCTCGGCTGTGGCGTGGGGGGTTAGCATGAAGCTGCCGCCGTCCAACGGCGCGGTATTGTCCGTGACGGTCAGGCTGCCGGTCGGGCAGCTAGCCGTACCGTTTGAGCATTTGCTGGAGACAACCGGAGAGACCATATCCAAGAAGGTGGCCGCTGAGTCTGCCACGTCATAACGCATGCAGTAACATCCGCCATAGGAAACACCGGCGGATCCGATCAGAATGGCAGTTAGCGAGTTGCCGCTGCACTCCTCGATAATGGCAAAGACTTGACTGCTTTCCGGCGCGATGTTTACCGAGATATTGCCCGACTTACTGGCAGCGTTCGCACCGTCGCCGCTGTAACTGGCGTAAGAACTATAGTTACCACCGGGGAACAATGCCGAAGACCAGGAGGCGGACGACTGGCCGCTATTGCCGGGAGTAAGTGGGTTAGTAGGGCTGGTGCCGTCGATGGCGATGCCACTGCTGCTCATCACCGCGACATCGCCAACAGGGCCGGCTCCAGTGCCACTGGCGTTGTCGACAGTGATCGCAACCGTGATTGGCGCGCCATGGGCGGCCGTGATTGTGCTCGTGCCGCCGTTGAGAGCCTCTCTCGAAGAGGCTCGACCATTCGACTTTTGCGAGTTAATGGGCCTTGCGCCTGCGTATTACCGGGGGCTGGCATTCCTCCAAGACAATAGACCTCAACAAGCCACAAAAGAGTTCCAGCGGGTTGTCGATCATCGGGCGATTGCTCCTACCTCTCTCTATGTGGTTCTTTCGCAACTGGAACTGGGTCGCGCATTTCAACTCGCGGGTGATCGTGAGAATGCGAAACGTCTTTTTCACAACCTAACGGACATTTGGAAGGACGCCGACCCAGATTTTCCACCGCTCAAGCAGCTTCGAGATTATGAGCGCAGGTTTGCCGTGCAACGCTGAAGGGACGGCAACGGCGCGAAGCCCTGTAAGGTTTGCAGACTGGGACGCCCGGCCGAACTACAATGGCGGCCATGAAGGTNNATTTTCTCCTGGCAGGCGACCGGCCTGCTGCTGTTCCAGACCCTCTACACCATCGACTTGGCTGGAGCATTCAGCACGGGCTCGCACATCTTTGGCGGCACGGAGTACATGTTCGAACCCACCCTGCCTTTATTGATTCGCCTGCTCAGCTTGTTTCACGTG
>PMMJ01000023.1 GCA_003162255.1 Acidobacteriaceae bacterium
AAGTCCACCTACATCACCGACGATACGGAGGCCATCGCCGCCAAGCTGGACGAAAAGGCGATCGCCGCCACCGTGGCCTACGCCAAGCAGGCGACGCGCTTCGACGGCCTCAAACTCGACGCTGAAACCGCCCGCAAGCTCAAACTGCTCAAGCTCTCGCTCACCATCGCCACCCCGTCCGATGCCAAGGAGAGCGAGGAGCTGACCCGCATCGTGACCGGCATGGAGGGCACTTACGGTAAGGGCAAGTACTGCCCCAGCGGCCCGGCAAGCTGCCAGGATCTGGAACAGTTGAGCAAGACGCTGGCCGAGAGCCGCGACCCCAAAGCGCTGCTGGACGCGTGGACCGGTTGGCACGCCATCGCCAGGCCCATCCGCCAGGACTTCGTACGCTACGTCGAACTCGCCAACAAGGGCGCCCGGCAACTCGGCTTCCAGGACAACGGCGCCATGTGGCGCGCCAAGTACGACATGGATCCCGGCGATTTTTCCAAGGAACTCGATCGTCTATGGGAACAAGTCAAGCCGCTATACCTCTCGCTGCACGCCTACGTTCGCAACCGTCTGCGCGAAAAATATGGCGACGCGGTGCCTGCCGGCGGCGCCATTCCGGCCGACCTGCTGGGGAATATGTGGGCGCAGGACTGGGGCAACATCTATCCGCTGCTCGCCCCGGCCAATGCGGATCCCGGATACGACCTCACCGCCCTGCTCAAGAAGCGCAATACGGATTGGAAGCAGATGGTNNGTGGTGTGCCACGCCAGCGCCTGGGATATCGATTCCGTGAACGACGTCCGCCTCAAGATGTGCATCCAGATCACGGGCGAGGATTTCCTCACGGTCCATCACGAACTGGGGCACAATTTCTACCAGCGGGCGTACTCCACGCTGCCGCCCTCCTTCCGCGACAGCGCCAACGACGGCTTCCACGAAGCGGTCGGGGACACGATCGCGCTCTCCATCACGCCGGAATACCTGGTGAAGATCGGGCTGCTCGATCGGGCCCCGGACACCTCCAAGGACATCGGACTGCTGCTGCATAAGGCGCTGGAGAAGATCGCGTTCCTGCCCTTCGGGCTGGTGATCGATCAATGGCGCTGGAAGGTGTTTTCCGGCGAGATCCCGCCGGAGAAGTACAACCAGACGTGGTGGGAGTTGCGGCGGAAGTACCAGGGCATCGCTCCGCCGGTGGAGCGAAGCGAGGCCGATTTCGACCCGGCCGCAAAATATCACGTGGCCGCCAACGTGCCTTACATGCGGTACTTCCTGGCCGANNCTGCAATTCCAGTTTCATCGCGCGCTTTCGCAGGCCGCCGGATGCACCGGGCCGCTGAACCGTTGCTCCATCTACGGGAACAAGGAGGCAGGGGCGAGGCTCAGCGCCATGCTGGAAATGGGCCAGAGCCGCCCCTGGCAGGACGCGCTGGAGAAGATCGCGGGCACGCGCCAGATGGATGCCACCGCCATCCGCGACTACTTCGCGCCGTTGCAGAAGTGGCTGGACGAGCAGAACAAAGGAAAGAAGGTGGGCTGGTAGGAAACAGTTGACGCGATCCCGAACCGCGTAGCCCCTGACGCCCTCGTCTGGGGAGGCGTGCGAAGCCCGCTTGGCCTTTCGCCGGCACAAGAGGGAAGCCCCCGCTGAGCAGGGGAGTGCGTCTGCCCCTATGCGAGCAAATGATAAACTTAAAGAATTCAGCGGAATACAAGGCGAATCCATGTCTGAAAGCATTCATATCAAGCTCCCCGACGGCAGCACCAAGGAAGTCCCGAAAGGCACCACTGCCTTCGACGTTGCCAAGTCCATCAGCCCGCGTCTGGCCGACGCCGCTCTAGCCGCCAAAACCAATGGCAATCTGATCGACCTGACGCGCCCGCTCGAGAGCGACACCGACCTGCGCATTCTCACCGACCGCGACCCCGAGGCGCTCGAAGTCTACCGGCATTCCTCCGCGCACCTGCTGGCCGCAGCTGTGCTCGAACTCTTTCCCGAGACCAAGCTTGGCCATGGTCCCGCGACTGAGAACGGATTCTTCTACGACTTTTATCGCCCCACCGCGTTCACTCCCGAAGACCTCGAGAAGATCGAAAAGAAAATGCAGGAGCTAGTCCAGCAGAACTTGCCCTACGCCCGCGAGTTCCTGCCGCGCCAAGAAGGTTTGGAAAAGTTCAAGGGCGAAGGCGACTTCATGAAGTGCCACTTCATCGAGCAATTCACCAAGCCCGATGAAAAGATTTCGGTCTACAAAACCGGCAAGTTCCAGGATTTCTGCCGCGGTCCCCACCTGCCGTCAACCGGGAAAATCAAAGCCTTCAAGCTGCTCAACATCGCCGGCGCCTACTGGCTCGGAGACGAAAAGAATCAGCAACTGCAACGCATCTACGGCACGTCGTTTTTCTCGAAGAAGGATCTCGACGCCTATCTGAACAGCCTAGAAGAAGCGAAGAAGCGCGACCATCGCGTGCTAGGAAAGCAGCTTGACCTGTTCTCCATCCAGGAACTAGCCGGCCCGGGCCTGATCTTCTGGCATCCGAAAGGCGGCATCATCCGCAAAGAGATGGAAGACTGGATGCGCGAGGAGTATCTGCGCCGCGGCTACTCGCTAGTCTGCACGCCGCATGTGGCGCGCCGCCAACTCTTCCACACCTCCGGCCACGAAGGCTACTACTCGCAGAACATGTTCGACGCCATGGAGCTCGACGACGCCGAATATCGCCTCAAGCCCATGAACTGCCCCGGCCACATCCTGATCTACAAAGATTCACTGAAGTCGTACCGCGACCTTCCCGTGCGCCTGGGCGAGCTAGGCACCGTCTATCGCTACGAGCGCTCGGGAGTAATGCACGGCCTGCTGCGCGTCCGCGGCTTTACCCAGGACGACGCCCACATCTTCTGCACTCCCGACCAGATTGAAAACGAAATCGTCGGCTGCCTTGAATTCGCGCTCGCCGTGCTGAAGGCCTTCGGCTTCGACGAATACCAGACCGAGCTTTCCACCTGGGATCCGAAAGACAAAAAGAGTTTTCTCGGCACGGAAGACCAATGGAACCTAGCCAACCACTCGCTCGAGAGCGCGCTGAAGAAGTTGAACATCGAATACAAAACCATCCCCGGTGAAGCCGCGTTCTACGGCCCGAAGATCGACATCAAGCTGGTCGACGCCATCGGACGCCTGTGGCAGCTCTCCACGGTCCAGTTCGACTTCAACCTGCCGCAGCGCTTCGATCTCGAATACGTAGCCGAAGACGGCACCCGCAAGCAGCCGCTGATGGTTCACCGCGCCCTCTACGGATCGGTGGAGCGCTTCTTCGGCGTCCTAATCGAACACTACGCCGGAGCCTTCCCCGTCTGGCTCTCGCCGGTGCAGGTAGCGATGATCCCAATCGCCGAGCGCCACGTCGAGTACGCGGAAAAAGTGGCGTCGCAACTGCGCGCGGCGGGCGTGCGCGTGGAAGTGGATTCCCGTAACGAGAAGATGAATGCAAAAATCCGCGAACACGCCATGCAGAAAGTCCCCTTCCTTCTAGTAGTCGGAGACAAAGAATCCGAAGCGAATAAAGTAAATGTCCGCACCCGCGGCAAAGAGAAGACCGAAGACATGGGCACGTCCGAATTTGTCGAGAAGATCAAGAAGCTGATCCAGGAGAAGAGCGCGACATTGTAGATCTTGCCCCGCACGTCTCCCCATGCGCTTGGTGGCAAGAACTAGGTATCGTGAAAATCGGACAGCGACCGGTCGATTTTCATGGTCTGATCCCCCTCAACGAACACCACGGATCCGATATCGCACTCACGCGGCCACAGCATAAAACCATCTACGAGGACATTTCTATTGTGGTGTAACAACAAAGTGACTAACTGTTGACATCGACGAACGCCTGGGAGTAACCTCCTGCCTCAAGAATCGAAGGCCCTTGGTGGGAGGGGCATATGCGTTCGGCGGCCACGTTAAGGTTGGCACTCGTATGTGGTTTGTTTGCGGCCCTTGTTCACGCGAGCGTTGCGCAATCAAGCTCGCAGCAGGGCGGCCAAATGGCTGCCGTGGCGACTGCGGCGGCTAAATTTAAGAAAACTCACCAGCAGCACTCTGGGGATGATCCAAAAACCTGGAAAAGCGTTCATAGGTTCGGGCTGACCATGCATTATCCCGCGGACTGGGAACTGAATCCCGCGGTGCCCAGTCAGGGGCCAATCGCGCTGAATACCTTCGGAAGTCATTATTCCGAGAAGGGCGGGCATTTCCCAGATCATGGCGCTGAGATTGACATTTCTTTCCTGGCGCATCCGGGCGCCCCAACGGAGAAGATCATGACCACCGACCTCCAGGATTCGGACGACCAGAAGATCGACGAGGTCCCGTTCAAGATTGACGGCATGAAGGCTTTGCGGTCCGCTTTCACCGACAAGTTTAAGGGGTATCTGGCGCACACCACGGTTGTCGCATACGTGGAACATGGAGGCGGGCTCTACAAATTCTTTCTGACTTATCACAAGGGTGACGACTTGGGGCCCGACTTCGTCAGAGATTTCGAGCAGATTTTGAACACGGTGCGTTTCAACTAGGCGGTCCGTTGCTTCCCGGAATTCCGATCGGTGACGTTCATAGGATCAGACCACTCGATTAGGTAGGTTGTCCGAGCGATGGCGGAGTCTCTCTGTGCCAGGGTGTTGTCTACCAATTCAAGGGTTAGGTCTTGGGCTTGAGCAGTGCCACACACCTTATGGGAGGCGCGACCATGACAAGGTTCGCAAAAAGATTGGTGGTAGATACAGCCGTGCTGTGTGGGCTATTGTTGGTCTGCGGGTGCACTTCGAAACCAACCCAATCCGCCGAGGGCGGGGGCCAATCTTCGACTGGAAACTCCTCGGCTTCCAGACAAACATCAGCTACTGGCTCCGCAACCGCAGGCCCGGCATCCGGCGACGGTGCCAGCCAAACCACGTCCAACTCCAGCATCGATCGATATCTGGCGACTAAGCCCTCGGCCTCTCACCCATCGCCTCTGGTAGGTCAGGGAGCGACCTTTGAGTCTTTCGGGAAGCAATACGCGATTGATCCTCGCTTCATCGTCGCCATCACGGCCGCTGAGACATCCTACGCCACTGCGAAGTGTCACAGCACACCCGTCGTAAACACTCATAACGCGTGGAATTGGTTCTGGTGCTATTCAAACGATAGCTGTGGGAGCGATTCCTGCGTTAATTCCACCTTCGATACCTGGGGAAGCGGCATAGAAACCCTCTCCAAGTTCATGCGTAAGAATTACGTCAACAAGGGCTACACTTCGGTCACGCTGATTGCGTCGAAGTATTGCACTTCGGGGTGCGAAAACTGGATCCCGAACGTCACCAGTTCTCTGAAGGAAATGAACGGCGATCCGAATAACCTCACNNTAGTGGCTCAGTTTGCGAAACCGTTAACCACCAAGGCCACGAAGGAAATATCTGAGACCGAAGGCCTTAGTGATACTTGGTGTCCTTGGTGGTTCAGCCTCTTGTCGCCTGCGTCGCGAAACTGACCCACTACCTCGTTGTCGCCTTCTTTGTTCCTCCCCACCCCCTGTGTTAGCATCAGAAGTTTCGCAGGCGTTGTTGGGCTGGCCTGTAGCCTGTACTCATCCTCATCCCGGGCCGTATCGACCCTTCCCGTAAGCCTGCGGAAGGAGACAACCCGTGAAAGTGTACCAAGCAGCCAATCTCCGCAACCTTGTCCTCATCGGACACGGGCATGCCGGCAAAACCACGCTCGTGTCCGCCATGCTCTACACCGCCGGAGCCACGCCGCGCCTCACCCGCGTCGACGACGGCTCCGCCACCACCGACTACGACGAAGAAGAGGTCTCCCGCCAGATGTCCATTTCCACCGGCCTCGCGTTTGTCGAGTGGGGCAAGCCCGATTCGAAGGTCAAGATCAATCTGCTCGACACCCCCGGCTTCAACATGTTCGTCCACGAGGCCAAGATGGTACTGCCCGTGGTCGACGCCGCGCTAGTCGTGGTCGATGGCGTCGCCGGCGTCGAGGTCGTCACTCAGCGCGTCTGGAATTACTGCAACGACGTCGACCTGCCGCGCATGATCGTCGTCAACCGCATGGATCGCGACCGCGCCGATGCCAACCGCGTCCTCGAATCGCTCACCAACGCCTTCGGCCGCGCCGTCACTCCGCTGCAGCTCCCCATCGGCAGCGAGAAAAGTCTCACCGGCATTGTCGATCTCGTCCGCATGAAGGCCTACACCTATGAGATGGGCGGAAACGGCAAGGGCAAAGAAGGCCCCATCCCTGCTGACATGGCCGGCGTCGCCAAGGAAGCTCACGAAAAATTAGTGGAACTCATCGCCGAGGGCAAGGACGAGTTGATGGAAGAATTCTTCGAAACCGGCACCATCCCCGAGGAGCATTTGGTCCCCGCGCTGCACGAGGCGATTCGCGAAGACAA
The DNA here is from genome assembly GCA_003162255.1 of Acidobacteriaceae bacterium. Taxonomy (GTDB): domain Bacteria; phylum Acidobacteriota; class Terriglobia; order Terriglobales; family Acidobacteriaceae; genus Acidiflorens. The sequence goes on from PMMJ01000023.1 coordinate 6,440, forward strand.
GCTTTTCCCTGTGCTCTTCACTTCCGGCCTCGGCAACATTGGCGTCGACGAGCTCATGGATTTCATCGTCGACTACACGCCCGCCGCCAGCGAGCATCACGCCCTCACCGGCTGGACGGCCGAGGGCAGCGCTGAGCCGGCCGTACGCAAAGGCACCGACAACGAGCCCGCCTCCGTCTACGTCTTCAAAACCATGTCCGACGCGTTCGCCGGCCGCATTTCCTACTTCAAGGTTTTTTCCGGCGTGCTGAAGGACGACGCCTCGCTGCAGAACTACAATCGAAATATTCAAGAGAAGTTCGCCCACATTTCCCTGATCCAGGGCAAGCAAGCGGTTCCGATCCCCGAGTTGCACGCCGGCGACATCGGCTCGGTCGCGAAGCTGCGAGAAACTCTCACCGGCGACACGCTGGGCGATAAATCATCGCCGATCCGCTATCCGGCCGTGCAACTGCCCGAGCCCGCCATCACCTTCGCCATCGAGCCCAAGAGCCGCGCCGATGAAGACAAGCTAGGAGTAGGCCTGCACAAGCTCATGGAGGAAGACGCCATGCTGCGCTTCTTCCGCGATCCGCAGACCAAGGAATTCCTGATCGCCGGCACCGGCCAGCAGCACATCGAAGTCGTGGTCTCGAAGATGAAGAAGCGTTACCACGCCGAAGTAGTACTGAAAGCGCCCAAGGTGCCCTATCGCGAGACCATTCGCGGCAAGGCTGATGTCCAGGGACGCCACAAGAAGCAAACCGGCGGCCACGGCCAGTACGGCGATTGCAAAATCAAGATGGAGCCGCTGCCGCGCAATTCCGAAGTTGAATTCGAATTCGTCAACGACATTTTCGGCGGCGCCATCCCGCGCAACTTCATCCCCGCCGTAGAAAAAGGAATTAAAGACGCCGCCGCCCGCGGCTATCTCGCTGGCTATCCCGTAGTGAACTTTCGCGCCATCCTCTACGATGGCTCCTATCACGACGTGGATTCGAACGACCTCTCGTTCCAGATGGCCGGCCGCATAGCCTTCCGCAAGGCCATGGAAGCCGCCAAGCCCACCCTGCTCGAACCGATCATGACCGTCGAAATCACCATCCCCGACGAATTCGCCGGCACCATCATGGGCGACCTCAACAGCCGCCGCGGACGCATCCAGGGCATGGATAACAAAGCCGGCAACACCATCGTGAAAGCCGAAGTCCCCATGGCCGAGATGCTAACCTACGGCGCCGATCTCACTTCGATGACGCAGGGCCGCGGAAGCTTCTCCATGGAAATGCACCACTACGACACCGTCCCGCAGCAACTGCAGGACAAGATTATCGAGAAAGCCAAAGCCGAGCGCGGCGAGATTAAAGAAGAAGAGGAATAAGAGAAAAAGAGTCCGGTGGAGAGACGGGCGTCCTCGCCCGTCCACCACGGACCGCTGCCAACCTCCGAAAAACAAATTCACCAGCAGCCCGGTTTCTGGCGTACCATTCCTTGTTCTTCTTCCTAAGGAGGCACGCATGTCCAGGCGGACTTTTCTTACCTGCTCCCGCTTGTTCTTCGCGACGCTCGTTCTCTTACTAGTCTCTCGTCCCGCAATGACCCAGGGAAACAACATCTCTTCTCTCGAGATCGATCACGTGTCGGTCTGCGGATCCAATCTCGACGCACTGCGCCAAGCCTTCACCGACGTCGGTATGACTCCCGACTTCGGCGGCCCTCACGGCAACGGCATTACTCAGATGGCCATCCTCGGCTTCGATGACGCGTCGTACATCGAATTGATTGCGCCGATAAAGCCAGGCGTGACCGCAGGCTCCGACTGGGCAAAATTCATGGCCGACGATGCCGTCACCTGCGCCTGGGCGGTGGGGACGAACGTTCTGCTACAGGAAGCGGATCACCTGAAAAAGGCCGGCATCCCCGTAAAACCTCCCGAGCACGGCAGCCGCAAGCGCCCCGACGGCATGTCGATCGAGTGGACGACCTCCGACGTAGGCTCCGGAACCCCAGGCTCCACGCTGCCCTTCATCATCGAAGACTCGACACCCCGCGCCTGGCGCGTCCAGACTTCCGCCAGCGTGCAAGGAGCGCCCGTTGGCGGCATCGAGAACGTAGTGCTGGGCGTCAACAACCTCGATGCGTCGATTGCTTTGTTCCGCAGGGCGTACGGTTGGGCCGAGCCGCTCACCGAAACCCAGAAAGACTTCGGCCGCCTCGCCTACTTCCCCGGCGAGCCCGTGATTCTGGCTGCTCCTGCCGGCGGAGGCTGGCTCTCGGAGCGGCTCGGCA
>PMMJ01000363.1 GCA_003162255.1 Acidobacteriaceae bacterium
CCGGTTGCTCAGAGGTTCCCTAAGCATAACGGAGTGGAATGCCGCCATCGCAGGCGAGTCGGATTACTCGACGGCGCTGTCGGATGCCGACGCTTATGGCATTCTAGGGCGGGAGCGCGCTTACCTGGCGTCGCGCTGGGTGGCGCCGGTTCCGGGGAATCCGAATTACCTTGGGCTGAAGCTTTATACCAATTACGACGGGCGGCATCACCGGTTCGCTACAACTTCAGTTTCGGCGACGAACAACGGTAGCCCAAATCTGGTCAGTAGCTTTGCGGCGATGGACGCTGCGGGCACAACTTTGACCGTGATGGTGCTGAACAAGGCTCCTGCAACCACGCTCTTAGCCAACAAGGAAACAGTCAAAGCGGAGCACCCGGAACGAACCTCAGCCTTTCCGTTACTTTGGCTCCGGAAAATCGGGCGGAACCTCGGGAGCGGGAGCTGACATTCTGTTCACTTCCGACTCGGGAACGCTTTCCAGTCGACTGGTAACTACGGACGCGTCGGGGAACGCGGCGGTGGTGCTGACGTTGCCTGCCACTGCGGGGATCGTGCATGTGACTGCAGAAGGGCCGTATGGGTTGGGGCATCCTGTGGCTACTTTTACCGAAACGGCGCGATAGGGAGTCAATTGATGTTGCGCTTTGTTCCACTAACGCACGCTGAACACGGCGAGGGTCTGGGCGGGCAAGGAGACGTGCACTTTGCCGGCCACTAGTTCCGCGGACGTATTCCCAAACACCGACTGCAGTTGGTGCGCAGTTTCAAGCGGCGTGTTTTCGACGGGGATGTTGAGTTCTCGCGTTTTAAAGGCGTTGTTGTAGACAACCAGCAGTTTCTCCTCCGGCAACTCGCGCAGGAAAGCGTAGTAAGTGTCGTCCCATCCGATGTGCCACTGCTTCCCGGTNNCGGTTGTCGGGGTCGTCGCCGCCCGGCATGCCGATTTCGTCACCGGAATAGATTTGTGGAATCCCGCGCAATGTCAGCAGCAGCGACAGCGCGGCCTTGAGTTTAGCCGGGTTGCTGCCTTCTTCACTCACGAAGCGCCGGTTGTCGTGATTGCCGATGAAAGTGACCAGCATCTCCGGATGCGGGTAGAGTTCGTCGTGCCGGAGAACATCGACGATCTTCTCCATTGGCGCGCCCTTAATGACTACGTCGCGCAAGGCGTAGCAGAGAGGAAAGTCGAAGACCGTTGCCAGGCCGGAGTCGATGCCATCGAACTGTTCTCGTCCGCCTTCAAAAAATGATGTGATGGTCGAATCGGCGTCGGCCACTTCGCCGACGCTGTTGAGCTGCGGATAGACCTGGCGCAGTCGCTGATGCCATCCGCTCCAGAACTGGCGCGTGGAATAGGGAAATGTGTCCAGGCGGAATCCATCCAGTTGCGCGGTCTCCGTCCACCACATGGCATTCTGCGCCAGGTAGAGGGCGAGCGCGGGATCGTCCGGATTCAGGTCGGGCAACTTGCCCGCAAACCAGCCGTCAAGCGTGTTGAGATACTCACGCGGCGAAGCGTGCGGATCGACCAGCCCGGTGAACGTATAAGCAGGCTCCAGATGATGCGCGGGCGTGCCATGAAACCACGTAGGCGTCGGTGGATCGTTGGCCCAGGGATGATGAGGACCGGTGTGATTGACGACGTAGTCGATCAGCACCTTCATGCCCAGCTTGTGAGCGTCGGCCACCAGGGTCTGGTATTCCTGCATTGATCCCATGTGGTCGTCGAGAGCATAGAGGTCGACGACGTGGTAGCCGTGGTAGTCGGAGTCGGTATTCTTCCAGACGGGAGTGAGCCAGATCGCGGTGACGCCAAGGTCGCGCAGATATCCAAGATGCTCGCGAAGGCCGCGGAGATCGCCGCCGTGATATGCCATGGGCTGGCTGCGGTCATAAAGTCCGGTTGAACCTAGAGGCCGATCATTCGACAGATCGCCGTCGGCGAAGCGGTCGGGCATGATCAGGTAAATGACGTCGTCGCGAGAGAAGCCTTCGAAGCGGCCGTGGGAATCGGCACGAGCCAGCAGCGGCAACGGGACCGCGGTTGATCCCGCCGCAGTGATCAGGCGCAAGGGAACGGTTCCGGACGGCAGATTGGAACTCAGCTGCAGGTGGACGAAGAGATAATGTCCGTTGGCAGAAGCTTCCGTGCCGAGCGGAGTCAGACCCTTCGTGGGGCTTTCCACTCGAGCGCCACCCAGGTTTTCACCGGTGAGCAGCAGCGTGAGTTCGGGCGTGTAGTTCACCCACCAGTTGGGAGGATCGATCTTGCGAACAGCGGGGGCTTGCGCCTCCACCAGAGCAGACAACGCTATGAAGAAGACAGCAATTACTCGGACTGGGCGATTCGCGAAGATGGGTTTCATGGCGGCGGGCAAGCTGAGGGGAGCAGTACAGCTGCTCCCCTCGTCGTGTCTAGAAGGTCACGCGGAGTCCCGCTTGGATTTCGCGTTGACTGTCCACGCGCAGGCTGGTGACGGTCCCGAAACTCCCATGACTGAAGTTTCCGTCGGGCTGGTTGAACTGTGGTGTGTTGAACAGGTTGAAGAAATCGCCACTGAACCCTATCTTAATGCGCTCGGTAACGGCGAAGGTCTTGCTTATATTCAAGTCCATATCTTTCGTACCCGCGCCCGTGAATGGATTTCGAGGGCCAGTACCCGGAGCGATCGGAACGCCGTTGACGGTTGTTACCGGGCCGAAAGACGACGTGTCAAACCAGTTGCGCGGACTGTTGATTTGATGCAGAGGCCCAACCAGGTTGGGTCGGGTACTGGGACTGTAGCAATATTGGCAAGTGACATCAAACGGAAAGCCACTGGCGAGAGTCAGAATGGGACTGAATTGCCATCCGCCCAAGAGCGCATTGGTAGCCGTGTTCCAGTCATGGCCGAAGGTGCGACCGCGACCGAATGGCAGTTCGTAGAGAGCGTTGAATACAAACCGATGGCGAACGTCGAGATTGGAGTTGGCGCGCTCCTTGGTTTGCCAATCAAAAGCATCGACCTCGTTGCCGCCATAACGGTAATCGTTGTCGAAACCCGCTTCCGTGTTGTCAATGGCATGCGACCAGGTATAAGCGGCGGTGAATTGAATCCCGCTGGTGAGGTGCCGCTCTACCTGCGCGTGCAAACCGTGGTAAATGGAATCGCCACTGGTGTCATTGACCGGTACCGTGCCCAGCAGCGGGTAGGGTTTGTCGTTGGACGAGGCGCTGCCGTAGAAGGTTCGATTCACGTCATAGAACGTGGAAAGATGCGTCCCCTTGGTGCCGACGTATGCTAGTGTCACGGCCGTATTCGCGTTAATTTGATGCTGGAGTTGCAAGTTCCACTGCTGCACGTTGGAGGTAGTGTCCTTCGGCAGCCAGCCAGTGAGGCTGACATTGGCGGGAGCCGTTAGGCTGATTGGCAGTGACGCCTTGCTGGGGAAACCGGTGGCGGTGATCGTGCTGACGATCGGAGCACCGTTGGCAGTCTGCTGCGCTAGGCCACCCAAAGTCAGGAAAGTCCCGCTGCCGTTCACAAAATAGCCGTCGTTCGTTACGGCGTTTCCGTAGTTGTAAGATGCGCTGCCGCCAAACGGCGCATTCTGCGACATCTGCTTGTCGATACCCTCACGGTCAATGAAGTAGAAGATGCCGTAGCCGCCGCGGATCGAGGTCTTCTGGTCTCCGAACAGGTCGTAGGCAAACCCAATGCGGGGAGCAAAATTATGCTTCGGATTGGTCAGCGTGCTGTCGGAGACGCCATTTTGACCTGCCAGGAAAATCGCGCCCGTCGCCACATCAAAGTTGGCCATGCGGTTGTTGACTTCGGTCGGCCAGGTGTACAGGTCGTAGCGCAGGCCGAGGTTGAGAGTCAGACGATTGTTCACTCGATAGTCGTCCTCGCCGTAAAACCCATTCTCCCAACTGCGAGTGTGGAACGTTCCACTGGCAGGGCCGACCTGGTAATTGTTGATCCAACCGAACATATAGTCGGACTGTTCGTATCCGGTCGACCACGGCGAGCCCGAGGAGGCCTGGAAAAAGCCTTTTCCAGCGATCGGGTTGAAGAAGTTCACCTGCCGCCAGATGACGTTCGCGCCAAACTTGAGCGTGTGGCGTCCCTTGACCCATGAAACGTTGTCGGCCAGTTGGTAGGTGTCTTCAGGAACGAAGTAATCGCCATAGTCTCCGGTGTAGGAAATCTGGTTGCCGCTGTTGCCGATCAGCGCTCCACCGCCAAGCAGCGGGCTGGTGTTCGCGTTGGGGATGCCGAGATTTGCGGAGAGGGGAATAGAGCCGTCCGGCGGCTGATAACCCAAGAATGAGCGGACGTAGCCGAGGCGAAATTCATTGACTATGGTAGGTCCGAAGGTGTGAGTTTCACCCAGCACTACGCTGCGCGGATGCTGGAACTGGAAGCCCGAGCCATAGCCCGCGGGTAGAGTCGACATCTGCGAAGTCGTGGTGTCCGTATCTTGACCGTAACTATATCGAGCAAAAACCTGATCTTTTGAGCCGAGAATGTAGTCGAGGCGTACGTTAAAGTCGTTGTATTTTTGCAACTGGACACGAGCCGGCTGGAAGTTGTTCTCGAGACAGACACCGTCGCCCGTTGAAACCACTGAGCAGCGGGGGTCGCTGCCTGCGATGGTGGGCAGCGGGAAGGCATTCTCATAGTTCTGCCCGGCAGGTATGATCCCAAGCGAAGTGTTGAGAAAGTTGTTCCCCGGTATGGGATTGGCTTGTTGGAGCAATGTAGTGGTGGCGCCGGGATAGTAGAGCTGAGTCTTGTCCGATGTGCCGCTCGGTTCCTTTACCGCTGTCAACAATTCCGAGAAATCGCCAGTGCGTTCCAAGGTGGTAGGCACCGTTATGGGACCGTCGTTCAAGGGCAGCTTCTGGCGCAAAGCCTGGTAGTCGCCAAAAATAAACAATTTGTTCTTGATCACAGGGCCGCCGCCGGCAAATCCGAACTGGTTGCGCTGAAACAACAAGGACGGTGCGCCGGAGAAATAGTTGGCGTCAGCGTCGGCCGCACTGTTTCTAATCTGCCAGAAAGCGGTACCGTGCCAGTCGTTAGTGCCAGACTTGTAGGTGGCGTTGATTACCGCGCCGCCAGCTCGGCCATATTCCGCCGGTGCCACGCTGGTGTCCACACGAAATTCCTGGATGGCATCGGTGTCGACGAAGAAGATGATCGTGTTGACGAGCGATTCGTTGTTGTCAATGCCGTCAAACAGGAAATTATTTGCCTGTACACGGACGCCATTGGCTGAAATCGCCCCGCCGCCACTAGCAGCGTACCGGAAGGTTTCGGATTGGTTGCCTTGCCCGCTTTGCTGGTTGCCGGGCTGTCCCCGGGTGACGCCCGGAACCATCGACGCCAACTGAGTGAAATTCCGACCGTTCAGCGGAAGATCCGTGATCTGCCGACCGACGACTATGTCGCTTACACCGGAGGTTGAAGTGTCGACAATCGGAACTGCGGACGTCACATCCACGGTTGTGCTGGTCGAGCCCGGCTGCAACTTGAACTCCAGATTCAAGACTTGCGCGGTTTGCAGCGTGACCTGCTGCGTTGTGGTTTGGAAGTTCGTCTCCGTCACTTCTACCTTGTAAGATCCAGGGTCCAAGGCTGGCAGGCTGAACAGACCGTCCCCGTTGCTCGTAACCGTGATCGCACGATTCGTGCCCAAATTGGTGACCGTCACGGAAGCATTGGTGACAACAGCTCCTTGGGCGTCGAACACAGTGCCCTGTATTGATCCCATGCTGGACTGAGCAAAGGAAAAACTTGCGAGCAAGATCAACGCCAACAGCGATGCGGAGCTTCGAAACCTAGGCATATTCTCTCCTTAAACGTGGGGGCCCGATTGGCCCGCCAAAACCGTTGGTCAGCCACACAGTTGATACGAAGCTGTGAGTTCCGTGGGCCACCATCATGGGAGAAGAGCAAACCACGTGCAAAGCGATCCGCGCGGTACGTTTCACTAGGTTTTTAAACGGTTACTGCGGTAAAATGCTGCTACTGCGTGAGGATACTAATCCCTGTTACACCGGTGTTAAATGGTTGTGAGACACACTTTCGCCGCCGGTCCCGAACAATTCTTCCAACAAATAGATAACATTATTAAAAGTCATAGTTTGCGAGGGTCAGAATCCCTCTGCAAGCTGTTGCAATATCTTGCAAAGCAATCCATCGACCATCCCGACGCACCGTTGAAGGAGTATCAGATTGCCACCGAGGTGTATGGGCGGCACGCGGATTTTGATCCGCAGTCGGACTCAACGATTCGAGTACAAGCTGGGCGTCTTCGTCTGAAGCTGGCGGAATACTACTCCGGAGAGGGAGCGGCGGACCCCATCCTGGTCAAGATTCCGAAGGGCAATTATCACCTCGTCTTCGAGGCGCGACCGATCGAGCCGCACGCGCAGCCTCAGGCCGTGCCTCTGCGGGAGGCGCCGCCAGGGGTTGCGGTCGAAACCGTCCCGGCACCGTGGCGGATTGCGGTTGTCTTGCTCGCGGCCGGCCTCATCGCCTCGCTGATTGTTTTGGGGAGCCTGCTGTGGAACCGGAAACTGCCCGAGTCTGCGATGGCTGCACCCAGCGCGGCGCGGGCCGCCGGTCCTCTGGCCGCCTTTTGGCGGCCGTTTACCTCCGGAGTCGAAGAGCCTTGGGTGATCTTCAGCAATGCTGCCTTCGTGGGACGGCCGGAGACGGGCATGCGTTACTACAATTCGCGAGAGGATTCGAAGATCGCCGTGTATGACCACTACACCGGGGTGGGAGAAGTGTTAGCCATCCACGCACTGGATGACGCGTTCGGCACGCTGGGGCGGAGGCTCCGGGTGAAGCGCGGGAGTTTATTCACGCTCGACGACGTGAGGAATAACAACCTGATCTTTGTCGGCTCTCCCTCAGAAAATCTTTCGTTGCTGGACATTCCGGGCACGCAGGAATTCATTTTTCAAAGGGTGGCGTCGGGGCCGCGTCAAGGCGATCTTGCGATCGCCAGCAAACACCCGAAGGCGGGGGAGGCCAGCACCTATCTTGCGAGTCCTTCCAATGCCCCGCTGACGGAAGATTATTCGGTCATCGGGCTGGTGCCGGGAATAGGGTCCGGCCGGTTCGTGATGATTCTGGCGGGAACGACCACGTTCGGGACGCAAGGCGTGGTGGAGTTTGTTTGCCGCCCGGATTCTGTGGATAAGTTGCTACGTGCGATTCCGAGCCCGGGGACGGGACCGGTCAGGCCTTTCGAAGCGCTGGTTCGAGTGAAGATTGCTCGCGGTGTGCCGGTGGCGACCGAACTCGTTGCCGTGCGGGCGCGCTGAGGTGTTGCTGCTTCTTGCTGGTGGAGAGCCCGGCCACCGTACCGCCGGACGGGCGAGGACGCCCGTCGCTCCACTATCCTCAATAGTGTCAGGACTTTACCGCGACGGCATTGCCCGGAAGCGAGCCGCTGGGATGCCGCAAGTCGTAGAGGTCCTCCACACGCTGCGTCAGCACCGCCGCCAGCATGAAGAAGATTCCTCCCGCCACCACCGCGGAGATCCGATTATTGTTCAGCAAATGGCCCATGACCCAGCCGAATCCAAGCGAGGCAGTGATCTCTGGAATCACGATGAAGAAGTTGAAGATGCCCATGTAGACTCCGGTCTTTCCCTGGGGCAGCGACCCGGCAAGAATTGAGTAGGGCATCGAAAGCGTGCTGGCCCAGGCAATCCCGACTCCGATCATGGACAGGAGCAGCAGATATTTGTTGTGAATCACGACTACGGAAAGCAGTCCCAAGCCGCCGCATATCAGGCATAGACTGTGAGTTGCCTTGCGTCCATACAGCCGGGCGAGCGCGGGCAACACGAACGAAAATCCGAAACACACCAGCGAGTACATTCCGAAGCAAACGCCCGCCCACTCCACCCCCGCGGAATACAGAGGAGAATTCGTATCGGCGGCGCCGAAGACATTCCGCGCCACCGCGACTGGAAAATAAAGCCACATGCAGAACAACCCCAGCCACGTACAGATCTGGACCCAGGCGAGTTGCCGCATGGTGCGGGGCATTTCGCGGATTGACGCCATGATTTCGCGCGCCCCTGTGCCGATGCCTGTACGCTCGGTCTTTTGTTTCTGAAACTCTGCCAGATTATCTGGCGGATACTCCTTGGTCGTGAAAATGGTCCACAGTACAGCGCCCAGGAACGCCGCCGCACCAATATAAAAAGAAAGACGCACGGTAAAAGGAATCGTCCCCGCAGCCCTGGTTCCCGCCACGTGAAAAACGTTGGTGAGCAAGTAAGGCAGTGCCGAGGCAATCACCGCACCAAGGCCAATGAAGAGGCTCTGCATGGCAAAGCCGCGAGTGCGCTGAAATTCCGGGAGCAGGTCGGCGACAAACGCACGAAAGGGTTCCATGCTGATGTTGATGCAGGCGTCGAGAACCCATAGCAACCCCGCCGCCATCCAAAGCGCGGAACTGCGCGGCATCATGATGAGCGCTATCGAACTTAGAATCGCGCCGACCAGGAAGTAAGGACGGCGCCGGCCCAGCCGGCCCCAGGTGCGGTCGCTGGCGCGGCCGATGATCGGCTGCACGATCAATCCTGTGAGCGGCGCGGCCAGCCAGAGAATCGGGATCTGATCGGCCCGCGCGCCCAGGTATTCGTAGATAGCGCTCATGTTCGCCATCTGCAATCCCCAGCCAAACTGGATGCCGAGGAAGCCGAAGCTCATGTTCCAAATCTGCCAGAACGTGCATGGTGGTTTGTCCATGGATTCTCCTGCTGGCGACTATCTCTGTCGAGGATTCTTCCTACCGATCGTACATGGTGACGAGGGATCGAAGTTTCGCGCTCAACTCGCCGCTCAATGCGCTGGGACGATAACGCCATTTCCAGTTTCCGCTGACCGTGCCGGGAAGATTCATGCGCGCCGCGCTGCCCAGGCCCAGCACATCCTGCAACGGGACAATCGCAACATCGGCGACCGACGCCAGCACCGCGCGGATCATAACCCAGTTGATCTCGGAATCGTCGCGTAAGTCGAGATAGGCGCGAGCGAAGGCGTGCTCTTTGCCGACATCCTCAATAGTGCGCGTGCTGTCGCCTGCGCCCGAACTCGACCACCAGCCGACGGTGGTGTCGTTGTCGTGGCCGCCGGTGTAGGCTACGAGATCGCGACTGTAATTATGCGGACGAAACGATGGACCCTGCGGATCATTGCCGAACGCGAATTGCAAAAGACTCATCCCCGGCAAGCCGAACTGCTGCCGCAGGTTCTCCACTGGCGGAGTGATTACGCCCAGATTTTCCGCCACAATCGGCAATCCGCCAAACGCGTTCTGCATGGCCGACAGAAAATCCTCTCCCGGCCCTTTGACCCAGCGCCCGTTGATGGCGGTCGTTTCGCCGGCGGGAACCTCCCAGTACGCTTCAAAGCCGCGGAAATGATCGAGCCGCACCATATCGAAAAGCGCGAACGAGGCACGGAAGCGCTCGATCCACCACTGGTATCCGCTGGCGGCCAGCAAGTTCCAGCGATAAATAGGGTTCCCCCAGAGCTGTCCCGTGGCGCTGAAATAATCCGGCGGCACACCGGAGACTACGGTCGGGCGGCCCTGATCGTCGAGATAGAACAGATCGGGATGGGCCCACACATCCGCGCTGTCGTGCGCAACATAGATCGGGAGGTCGCCCATGAAACGGATACCGCGCTGCTGGCAATAAGCCTTGAGCTGTTCCCACTGCTGGAAGAACTCGTATTGCCAATACTTGTAGGCTTGCATCTCCGGCGCTAGTTTGTTCGACCACTCGCTGACGGCATGCGGGTCACGTTTGCGAATCTGCGCGTCCCATTGAGTCCACATCGATCCGCGATGCATATCCTTGCAGGCCATGAAGAGCGCGTAATCGTCGAGCCATGGACTGGCGCTTTCGCAAAAGCGATCGAAGGCGGCACGATCGGCGCGGGAACCGTCGGCAAAGAAAACCTGCGCCGCCCGCCGCAAGGCCGCCATGCGGAATTGGATTACTGGACCATAATCGACGAACTCTTCGGGAAACGGCGGCGACTGAGCGAGGTCCGGGTCCTGAAGCAGGCCCCGATCGCGCAGACGTTCAAGACTGAGCAAAATCGGATTTCCAGCAAAAGCGGAGAAGCATTGATACGGGGAATCGGCGTATCCCGTGGGATTCAGCGGCAAGACCTGCCACAGCTTCTGTCCGGAGGCGAAGAGAAAGTCTGCGAATTCGTAAGCACACGGACCGAGATCCCCGATGCCGAAGCGGCCGGGCAACGAAGTGAAGTGCAGGAGGATTCCATTACATCGCGGGAATTTCATTCCGTAACCATACGCAGATCGGCGGCGTCAGGGCAAGGCGTCACCAATTCACTTCATCAATCCACTTCCGCGATCAGCAGTCCGAAGGGTTCGAGGGTAACTTCATTGCCTTTCGCCGATGCCTCGGGTGATGCGATCAGGCTTTTCAAGGCTGCGTGACCGAATCCCTGTGCAGAAAGATTGAAGGTCGCTTTTTGCGGAGTGACCGACATGTTCAGCGCTACCAGCACGGCTTTCCCCTTGTAGTTGCGCAGGTAGGACATCACGTTGGCGTCTTCTTCGTTGAGAGCGATGTAACTGCCTTCGAGTAAGGCTTGGTTGGTGTGTCGCAGCGCGAGAACCCTTTTGTAGAGGTTCAGAACGGAGTTAGGATCTTTCGATTCGCTGGCCACGTTGTGTGTCTGGTAGGTGGACGGCACGGGCAGCCACGGGCTTTTTTTGCTGAATCCGGCGTTGGGCTTGGCGTTCCACTGCATGGGGGTGCGTTCGCCGTCGCGGCCTTTTTCCTTCGGCCATCCGGTGCGGCCGATCGGATCTTTCACGTCTTCCTTGCGGGTCGGATCGTTATTCTCCATTCCGATTTCTTCGCCGTAATACATNNCCGTGGGCGCCATCGACGGCCGCGATCTGGCGCCGGAATTCAGGTGGGGAGAGCTTATCGACCGTAGTGAACATGAAATCCATGGGCATCTGCAGTTCATTGCCGCCGTGGCCGTAATATTGGTCGAGCTCCGCGGCAGTTGAGGTCCAGGTTTCGCCGATGAGCACGGCGTTAGACTCGTCGGCTACTTTGCGCAGTTTCTGCAACTCCTCGTGAACCTCGGGAAAATTTCTATTGTTCTTCTCGTCTGTATTGGGATCGCCCTGCGCGTTGGTTCCCGGAAGGACGGGATTGTCATGCAGCTCGGGNNTGATAGTAGAACTGGTTGGTGGTTGGGTCGAACTTCCATGCCGGGCCGCCGAAAAGTGAGATCCAGTTATTGGGAGGCTGGCCGGGGGCTTTGCCATCACGCCAGATGTACCAGTCGCGGTGGGGCGCGGTGCGGGAAGATTTCGAATCCAGAAACCACGGGTGCTGATCGGAGGTGTGGTTCGGCACGAAATCCATAATGATGCGCACCTGATGTTTCTTGCCCTCGGCAACCATGCGGTCGAAGTCGTCGAGATTTCCGTACATGGGATCGATGTTCCGGTAGTCGGAAATGTCGTATCCGAAATCGACCTNNTGATCCAGATGGCGTCGACTCCGAGTTCATGCAGGTAACTCATCTTGGAGCTGATGCCGTTGAGATCGCCGATGCCGTCGTTATTGCTATCGGCAAAACTGCGCGGGTAAATTTCGTAAAATACGGCGTGCTGCCACCACTGATGGCCTTCCGCGTCGACCGGTGCGACTTGGGCAGCGACGAAAAGAGAGCAGAAGAGGGTTAGCAGCAATGGCATCATCAGCAATGGCGAGATCAGCGACGACCGCTTGGACATGAGTTTCTCTCCTGGGGAAAACATTAGAACGGGCGCGAGAAGTTGGCAAATGGACACGCGGGCTACATAAGTACGCTCCTTCAGGCCTTCAGCCAAACTATAGGGAAACCGTGGCCTAGTTTGCGGAAATCGGAATCACTGGTCAGCAGCGTGGCTTTGTGTTCGATCGCCAGCGCAGCCGCAAAGCTGTCGCCGTAGTAAAGCTTATGTTTGACCTTCACATCGGCGGCTTTGCATGCTCTCTGCGGCGTTGCGTCCAGCACTTCTATTGGTAATGGAGCCACGGCGTGCAGGGCCATGAGAGCCCGATCGGGCCCGTGTTCGCGGAGAATGTTGCCATATACTTCGCCGTAATTCACCGCTGACATCAGCACACGGGCGCGCCCGCGCATGGCTTCTTTCAGAAGTTCGTTGATTCTGTAAGCACCCGGGGTTTTCTGCAGAAAAGCAATCAGGGCGATGGCATCGAGCACGTAGGTCTTCATTTATCGCGCTTGCCCTCTTCGCGATGTTCCTTTTCCCAGATGGCCAGCAGGTCGGGCCCGTCTGCAAACAAGCCCATGACACGGTCAATGTATTCCTCGGTGATGGGCTGGAGAACGATGCGGCCGAACTGGTCTTCCAGAAACTTGACCTTCGTGCCCGCTTCGATTTTGTGTTTGCGGCGAAGCTCCACCGGAATCACTAGTTGGCCCTTGGAGGTGAAGGTTGAACATTGATCCTTCATGTCTTACATGCTATCACAAGTAAGGCCGTCGTCGATCCACTCCTACATCGCTCCCTGGGCGGCCGCGACCAACGCCTGTCCCAGGCTCAAACCGCCATCTCCGGACGGCACTTCTTTCTGCGTGAACACCTCAAATCCGGCTTCGGACAGCCGCGCTTCGAGCCGTTCGGACAGGTACACATTGTGAAACGTCCCGCCACTCAGGCACACACGATTGAGAGTGGATTTGCTCCGCAGGAGTTTTGCCAGTTCGACGAATCCCTCCACCACGCCGTTGTGAAAACGGCGGCTGATTGTCGCCACAGGGACACTTCGTCCGAGGTCATCCAGCAGCGCCTCAAACAGCGGCCGTGTGCTGATGATCCAGTGATTATCCTCGGGCGCGAGATCCGGCGCGAGCTTTATCGGATAGGGAATGTCTTCTTCTGACGAAGCCATCTCTGACGCTGCCATCGCCATCTCCAGTTCGATCGCAGCCTGAGCCTCGTAATTGATCTGTTGACGGACTCCGACTAACGCCTCCACGGCATCGAACAGACGCCCGCAGCTGGAGGTGAGGGGTGAATTCACGTTTTGTTCGATCATGCGCAGGAGAAGCTCAACCTTTGGCCGATCGAGTTGGCGCACGAATGGGATGTCGAGCTTCAGAAGCTCCAGCTTCAGAAAGTCGCGACCGAAATGATGTGCCAGGTAACTCACCGCCATCCGCCAGGGCTCACGGATTGCGGCCGCTCCACCAGGCAAAGGCACATATTCAAAATGAGCGGCGCGTTCGTAGTCTTCATAGCCGGCGATGAGCGCTTCTCCGCCCCAGATATTCCCGTCGGCGCCGTAGCCGGTGCCATCGAGGGCAAATCCGATTACACGGCCTCCAAGATGATTCTCCGCCATGCAGCTGGCAATGTGCGCGTGGTGGTGCTGCACGCCTACCAATTTCACGCCACTCTGTCGCAGCGCCCATTTGCTGGAGAAGTAGTCGGGATGGAGGTCGTAGGAGATGATTTCCGGCTGGACTTCAAGAATCCTTTCCAGATGCTCGATGGCTTCGTGGAAGAAACTATAACTTTCCACGTTTTCCAAATCTCCAACATGCTGGCTTAGAAAAGCGTGCTTTCCTTTGGTGAGGCAGATGGTGTTCTTGAGTTCGCCCCCGACGGCCAGCACTGGAGGCTGATCGTCTTTCAAGAAAACCGGGACCGGAACAAAACCGCGGGAACGCCGCAACTGGCGCGTGATGCCGCCTGCAACTCGCACCACGGAATCGTCGCAGCGCAACAGGATGTCGCGATTATGCACGAGGAGGCAGTCGGCGAGACTGTTCAATCGATGGACTGCTTCCAGATTGTCGATGGCGATCGGCTCCTCACTTAGGTTGCCGCTCGTCATCACCAGAGCCTTGAAGCCTCCCTCTGCGAGCAGCAGGTAATGAAGCGGTGTGTACGGCAGAAAAATTCCCAGATAGCGGTTGAAGGGCGCGACCTCATCGGGAATTATGCTCGGCGGTTTCTTCGCCAGTAAGACTTTCTTTAGTAAAACAATGGGCCGCTGCATCGACTGCAGAACCGTCCGCGCCGCGGCATCCATTTCGCAGATTTCCTGCGCAGCCGACAAATTCGGAACCATGACTGCGAACGGCTTCTCGACGCGGCGCTTTCGCTGACGCAGCAGAGCGACCGCTGCCGGGTTCGTGGCATCGACCGCCAGATGGAATCCGCCCAGTCCCTTGACGGCGACGACCAGTCCGGCGTGCAGCCCAGAGGCCGCTTCGGCGATGGGATCGCGACATCCGATCCGCTTTCCCGACTTATCCCAGAGTTCCACCCGCGGTCCGCACTCCCAGCATGCGTTGGGCTGGGCGTGAAAGCGGCGGTCCAGCGGATTTTCATATTCCGCAAGACATGCCGGGCACATGGGAAACATCGCCATTGACGTGCTCGGCCGGTCGTAGGGAATATCGCGAATGATGGTGAAGCGCGGCCCGCAGTTGGTGCAGTTGATGAACGGATAGCGATAGCGCCGATCATTCGGGTCGAACATTTCACGCAGGCAATCCGGACATATCGCAACATCCGGCGAAATGAGCGTGCGAACTTCTTCGCCTTCGTGGCTGTGGACAATTCGGAAGTCTTGATCGCCATTACACGGCAAGTCGTGGACGGCCATGCTCGTGATCCGCGCCAGGGGCGGCGCTTCGGCGGGCAAGCGCTCGACGAAATCCTGAACGGTTTCTACCGGACCCTGGATTTCGATGGTGACTCCGGCGGGTGTGTTGCGGATCGTGCCTCTAAGGCGCCTGCCGGTAGCGAGTCGATAGACGTAGGGCCGGAATCCAACTCCCTGCACAATGCCGCAAACTTCGATCTGGCGCCGAACTTCCATACCTCGTCAGCTCGCAGTGTTCTGTGCCAGCGGTTTGCATGCGCTGCGTCGTTCTCCCAGCCACATCATCCATTCGTGCAAACCCTTGCCAGTCAGGCAAGACATCTTCAAAATCTCCATCCCCGGATGCACCTTGCGGGCATTGTCCACCGCGGCGCCGATGTCGAAAGGGACGTAGGGGAGCAGGTCGACCTTGCTCAGCACCAGCAAGTCGGACTTGAAAAAGATGGCAGGATATTTCAACGGCTTGTCTTCGCCCTCGGTAACGCTCAACACCACGATTTTGGCCGCTTCACCCAGGTCATAACTGGAGGGGCAAACCAAGTTGCCGACGTTTTCGATCAGCAGAAGATCCAGGTCTTCGAGCTTCCAATCCGCCAAATGACGTTCGATCATCCGAGCATCTAGGTGGCAAGTGCCGCCGGTGGTGATCTGTTTCACCGGGAAGTGAAATCGCTTGAGCCGGTTGGCATCGTTTTCCGTCTGAATGTCCCCCGTCAATACGGCCACGCGATCATGCCGCGGCAAGTTTTCCAGTGTGCACTCCAGAAGACTGGTTTTGCCGGAACCGGGAGAGCTGATGAAGTTCAGGCACAAAACGCCGTGCTCCTGAAATCGGGCACGCAACTCAGCCGCGATGCGGTCGTTCTCACTGAGTACTTTTCTTTCCAGCGGTACTCGATCCATATTCTTCCACCTCCAGATAGGCCAACTCCAACTCATCTCCACTGATGCACGTGGTTTCCAGGGTCGCGCATCGCGGACAGTGAGAATCGTAGTCGTGCACGACGAACTCATTGCCGCAAAGCAAACAGCGATGGCGACGGGGACAGAACTCGATCCCCAGTTCAAGCGACTCCAGATCGGTCTCGCGAACGATCGCTTCAAAACAGAAGCGCAACGATTCCGGATCGACGGCTGCCATTTCGCCGATGCGGACGCCGACTTTGCACGGGTAGGTCCCCGGATGGAGGCCCATCTCGGTCCTGACCGCTTCCAGCACCGAATTCGCGATTCCCAGTTCGTGCATATTTCCTTCTTGCTGGTGGAGAGCCGGGGTCCTCGCCCTGCCGCCGCAGCTTTGGACGGGCGAGACGCCCGTCCCTCCCCGCGCATGACCATCATTCAGTCATGGCACTAGCAGATGCGCGGCAATTGATCGCCCGCCAGTATGTCCACAATCCGCGTCGTACCGAACGGCGTTCGCATCGTTACCAGTCCTGGGTTCTCTTTCTTTACCGTGCCAATGATCTGCGCCTCTTTTCCCAACCGATGATTTCTCATCGCTTGCAGCACTGCGTCAGCGGACTCGGGGGCCACGATCGCGATCAGCTTGCCTTCATTGGCGACATATAAGGGATCAAATCCCAGCAACTCGCACGCGCCTCGAACTTCTTCGTGGATCGGAAGGGAACTTTCCTCCAGTTCGATCCCTACGCGCGAACGCTCTGCGATTTCGTTCAGCGTGCTCGATACACCGCCTCGCGTCGGGTCGCGCATACAGCGAATGTCACGCGTCACTGCCAACAGGCCGGCCACCAGCGTGTGCAAGGCAGCACTGTCGCTTTGGATCTTTGTTTTGAACTCTGTCTCGAATTCCAGTCCCTCGCGTTGCGCCAGAATCGCGATGCCGTGATCGCCGATCGAACCGCTGAGGAGAACCTTGTCCCCGGGACGAGCACGGTCGGCGGAAAGATCGACGCCTTCGGGCACCAGTCCGATTCCGGTGGTGTTAATGAACAGGCCGTCGCCCTTCCCCTTCTCGACGACCTTGGTATCGCCCGTCACAACCTGTATGCCCGCCTCCGCTGCTGCCTGGCGCAGCGAATTCACCACGCGCCGGAGTTCGTCCATCGAGAAGCCCTCCTCGATGATGAAGGCGGCGCTCAAGAACAGCGGCGTTGCGCCTCCCATCGCCAGATCGTTCACCGTGCCGTGAACCGCGAGTGAGCCGATGTCGCCGCCAGGAAAGAACAGCGGTTTTACTACGAAGGAGTCGGTGGTGATGGCGAGACGCTGGCCGTTCACATTCACGATGGCCTGGTCATCCAGACGCGCCAGCACCGGATTCTGGAAGGCAGGCAGGAAGATGTCGCGAATCAACTCGGCGCTCAACTTGCCGCCACTGCCGTGCCCCAGCAGAATTGTGTCTTTGGCCGGGAGCGGCGTGGGGCAACTGAGTTCGAAATTCACTTCGCCGTGGGTTTTCGTTGACACGCGCGCTCCTAGCAAGTTCTCAGTTCCCAGTTCTCAATTCTCAGTCAAAGCCGGAGATTTTTCTGATAAATGAGAACTTTTCGCGGCCGCATGGCGTCGATAGTGATAGTACGCCGCGCATGCCCCTTCACTCGATACCATGGGCGCTCCCAATGGACTTTCCGGCGCACATCTCATGCCAAACGCGGAACAATCTGTCGGCTTCTTCAATCCCTGCAGAATCTGCGCGCTGATGCATTCGGCGGGCTCTTCCACCGTCATTTCACCCAAATTGAAGACGCGGTCAGCGTCATAAGCCGCGTACTCCTCGCGCAATCGCAGGCCGCTCTGCGGAATCAGGCCGATGCCGCGCCACTTCTGGTCTGCAACTTCGAACACATCGGCCATGATCCGCTGTGCCGGGATGTTTCCTAGATAGCTCACCGACCGCACGTACTGATTTTCCAGCCGCGCTTCTCCCGCCTCGAGCTGCCGAATCAGCATTAAGACTGCCTCCAAAATGTCTACCGGCTCAAATCCGCCAACCACAATCGGCACTCGAAAATTATGGACCAGGCTCTCATACTCCTTACATCCCATGACGGTGCAGACGTGCCCTGGAGCGATGAAACCCTGCACCCGGTTGGTGCTCGAAGTCATCAAAGCGCGAATCGCCGGCGGGACCAGCACCTGCGAAACCAGCATGGAGAAGTTGGTAAGACCTTCTTGCCGGGCTTGCCACACGGCCATCGCATTGGCCGGAGCTGTGGTCTCGAAACCAATCGCCAGAAACACGACTTTATGATCGGGATTCAAGCGCGCGATCTTCACCGCCTCCATCGGGGAGTAGGCGATGCGAACGTCCGCGCCCTGGGCCTTGGCCCGAAACAGATCCGAACGCGACCCGGGCACGCGCAGCATATCTCCATAGGAAACCAGGATCGCCTCGGGCCGCAGCGCTAACGCGATCGCTTTATCGACGGTTTCAAGCGGTGCAACGCAGACGGGACATCCCGGCCCATGCACGATTTCCATATTGCGCGGCAGCAGTTCGTCAATGCCGTAGCGCATGATGGTNNCGGTATTCGTCAAGATACTTCATGGCGCTAAATCCGACGCGCAAGACTCTAACCCAAGGGCGACTGCTGACCGGTGAAGGCGAAAATCACTTTTCCGATGGCGGTAATTCCGCTTCCAACGCTTCCATCTCTTGCAGAAGCTGGTAGGTGCGCTCGGCNNACAAAGTCCAGGGATACCTGGCGCACGATTCCGCCGAACTGCACACGGGCCGAACGCAGCGGACCCACTTCTTGGATCTCAAGGATTTTGCCTGGTACGGCGAGGCACACGGTAGCTCTCCCCAACAGTCAGTACAATCCCAGTTGTTACCGCGATCTGTGACCAAGGGCACACTTCAGGGTGACGAGCGCACAGAATGAGGGTGAGCTTCTAGCTCGGTCCTGCGACGATTTCTTCGAGAGCGGGATAGGAACTGGGCTTTATAGAGGTATATGGTGGCGGCTGTACGCCCGAGCGAATGGCCTTGGTCATGATTTCCACGGCCAGTCCCGTGGGGGGCGGGGTGAGGACAGTCGCTGCGAGCAGACCACGACGGACCCATTCCTGGCCAGTTTTTGGCGCGCCGTCAATGCCGGTAAACGGCAGGCTGAGCCAGTTTTTCCGGGCCTGGCCTTCCGAAACTTCCTCGAATGCTTTCCTGGCCCCGATGGCCATGGCATCATTCTGGCAACCGATCAGGCGAATATCCATGTTCTGGGACGTACCGAGCGCCAGCCACGACCTGNNGTCTCCCCTGACCGCTTTCGTGCTCACTTCCCGAGGTTTGGTGGATTGCATCCCCAACTTTCGTAGCCGGGCAACCTCGCCTGTGGAAGGTCCCTCGATATACAGGATGCCTCCCCCCTCCTTTAGGAAAACGGCAAACTGTCTTCCCTGGATTCTTCCCGCCTCTTCATTATCAACGGCGACGGCAAAAATTGGAGCCCGGCTGGTTTCCCGAAGTTTGGCAATGTATTCGGCTTCACGATTGATCAGTCCCCAGCCGATGCCCGCAGCGACTGCGGCGGCAGCCACTTGCACCATTGCGGTGCCAACCGGTTCAACCAGAATTGCATCCGGGCGCTGGGATGGGTTCTGGATGCTAGTCAATAGTTGCTGGCTTTGTGTGATGGCGCTATTGCCGGCATACACGATCTGAACGCTGGCATCAAAGCGGCGGGCAGCATCTTCGGCGGCTGCCGCTTGTTCCATTTGAAAGTCATTGTCCTTGGTAATGAGTGAAACCAACAGGTTGAGCTTCGTCATGCCAGGTCCTGCGTCCGAGGACTACCGTCAACAATAGTAACGCCTGGCGGGGCAGATCGAGTGTGAACTACATAGCTTCCTCCGCGACTTAGGAGGTTCTCGGGCTAATCGAGCGCGGCTGGTCACGCCGGATGCGGAGCGTGCTTTCTTTTCGTTGACGTGGCAAATTGGCGCAAGACATCGATAAACGCGGCGGTGGCGCAGGAAAGGGTTCGGTCGCGGCGGTAGGCCAGTCCCAGTTCGCGAAAAAGTTCCACATCCTCCAAGTCGATCAACTTGACTCTGCCGGCCGCCACTTCATCACGCGCGAACGACGAGCTGATCAGAGAAACTCCAAGATCGGCCGCCACAAAGCTCTTGATCATGCCGACGCTGGCCAGTTCCATTCGAATTTGCAACTCATCGCGGTGGGGGCGGAGCAGTTTGTCCAGGAGCCTTCGGGTGTGGCCGGTCTTGGGCAGGAGCACGGGATGCTTGACGATGTCGCGAATGGTCGCCGTTTTATGCTTGGCCAGAGGATTGTTGGGGCTCACCATCAACATCAGCTTGTCGCGGAAGATCGGTTGGATTTCCAGGCTCGGAGATTGGATGGGTAAAGTTAGAATGCCCACTTCGATGGAGCCGTTCTCGAGCTTTTCCATGATCTTGTAGCTGAAATTCCGGTAAATATTGATTTGTACAGGCGGGTAGCGCCGGCAGTATTCCGCAAACACCTCGGGGAGGACATACAGGCAAGTGGTCTCGTTGGCGCCAATGCGAAGCGTGCCGCGAGGCGTGCCGCTATGATCGGCTACCGCGATCAGCGATTCCTCGCGCAGGCGTTTCAGGCGCTCGGCATAGTCATAGAACACTTGTCCGGCCGGGGTCAGTTTTACGGTCTTGCCCGAGCGGTCGAGCAAGCGATCACCGTACTCCTGCTCCAACTGGCGGATTTGGGCGCTGACCGCCGATTGGGAGCGGAAAACCTTCTCTCCGGCGCGCGAAAAGCTGCCCTGTTTAGCCACTTCTAGAAACGTGATGAGCTGATCGAAATCCATTGCGTTTATGCCGGGATTATAACGGAGGGGCGCGTCCCACGGGGATATATAGGATGAATTCGCCACGGAACCGCGAAATCCTGGAATTTGCATCCTTTGTATCGAAATTCTGAATTGTACTTTACCGCTCGTCTGGCAGTAAGTAAGAACTTAGAGAAGTGTGTTCCTGAGCCGAGTGCGCGCCGCCGCCGCAGCCTTTGCGGGAGAGTCCCCACTCAAGAACGACTGATCCGGAAGCGGCCAAGTGTGCCGCAACGATGCTTATGCTGCAAACGTGCCCATGACGACGCGTCGAAAAGAAACGAGTGGTCCTCCGCCCGCCCAGGGTCTGTACCATCCTGCGCAAGAGCACGACGCCTGCGGGATTGGATTCGTGGCCAACGTCCGCGGCCACAAAAGCCACGAAATCATCAGCAAGGGAATCCAGGTGCTGCTCAACTTAACGCACCGTGGCGCCTGCGGATGCGATCCCGAGACCGGAGACGGCGCCGGCATTCTTCTCCAGATCCCGCACCAGTTCTTTGTGCGCGAGTGCGGCAAACTGGGTTTCGAACTGGCTCTTCCCGGCGCTTATGGCGTGGGGATGACATTTTTGCCGGTGGAGAAACATCCGCGATTGCAATGCGAAGGAGTTCTGGAGCGCATTGTGCGCGAGGAGGGCCTGGCAGTGTTGGGCTGGCGCGATACCCCTTGCTTTGCGTCCGCTATTGGCCGCGTGGCGCGAGGTTCGCAACCTTACATCCAGCAGATATTTGTCGGATGCGGCGCATTCACTGACGAGGACGCTTTTGAGCGGAAGCTTTATGTGGTGCGGAAGCGCGCCGAGAGTGAGATGGCGGCATCCGGCATCGAGGATGCGGAGACGTTCCATATCCCTTCGCTTTCTTGCCGCACCATTGTTTACAAAGGTCTCCTGCTTGCCCCGCAGATCACGAACTTCTACAAGGAGCTTTCCGATCCCGACGTAACCAGCGCGTTGTGCCTGGTGCATCAGCGCTTCTCCACCAACACATTTCCGAGTTGGCAACGAGCGCATCCCTATCGCTACATCGCGCACAACGGCGAGATCAACACGCTCAAGGGCAACGTCAACTGGATGCACGCGCGCCAGTCGATTTTGCAATCGCCGTTGTTTGGCGACGACCTGCAGAAGCTCTATCCCATCATTGCGCCCGATGGCAGCGACTCCGCAAATTTCGATAACGCGGTGGAACTTCTGTTGCAGGCGGGGCGCAGCCTTCCGCACGCGATGGCCATGCTGATACCGGAAGCGTGGGCTGGCAATCCCCACATGAAGCCGGACAAGCGCGCATTTTACGAATACCACGCGTGCTTGATGGAACCGTGGGACGGACCAGCCGCCATCGCGTTTACCGACGGGAGAGTTATCGGAGCGATCCTCGACCGCAACGGGTTGCGCCCCGGACGGTACGTGGTCACGCATGACGAGTACGTCATCATGGCCTCCGAGGCCGGTGTGCTCGACATTGAACCAGAGCAGGTGAAGATGAAGGGCCGCCTGCAGCCGGGGAAGATGTTTCTGGTGGATACCGGCGAGGGCCGCATCGTCCCCGACAAAGAAATCAAACACCGGCTGGCTTCGCGGCAGCCTTACGCGCAGTGGCTCAAAGACAATCAGATCACCATCGATCAATTGCCTGCGCCCTCGCGCATGCACCACCCCGATGCGGAAACCCTGCTTCGCCGGCAGCGCGCGTTCGGCTACAGTGATGAAGACTTGCGCATGATCCTCGGCCCCATGGCTTCGAAAGGACAGGAACCGGTGGGCTCGATGGGGACGGACACGCCGCTCGCTTGTCTCTCGGACCGGCCGCAGTCGCTGTTCAACTACTTCAAGCAGCTCTTCGCACAGGTCACGAACCCTCCCATTGACCCGATTCGCGAAGAGATTGTGATGTCGCTCATCAGCTACATCGGGGCCGAGCGCAACATTCTCTCGGAAGCACCCGAGAACTGTCACATGCTGAAGCTGGCGCATCCTCTTCTGACCAACATCGAGTTGGAGAAACTGCGCCGCGTTTCGACCGGAGATCTGCTGGCCATCACGCTACCCGCGCTGTTCCGCGTCAGCGAAGGCGAAGCGGGACTGAAGCGCGCGCTTGAGGAGTTGTGCCAGCGCGCGTCACTCGCCGGAAAAGCCGGCTACACGCTGCTGATTCTTTCAGATCGCGGCGTGAATAAGGATTACGCTCCCATTCCCAGCCTGCTGGCGCTGGCTGCCGTGCATAACCTGCTGGTCCAGGAAGAGACGCGAACCCAGGTCGCGCTGATTACGGAATCGGGCGAACCGCGTGAAGTTATGCACTTTGCGCTGCTCAGTGGTTATGGGGCAAGCGCCATCAATCCTTATATGGCGTTAGAGAGCGTGGAAAGCCTGGCGCGGAGAGGCGAGTTATCGGACGGAGTAACTCCCGAACTTGCCGTGAAGCATTTCATCAAATCGGTGAATAAGGGTTTGCTGAAGACCTTCGCCAAGATGGGTATCTCAACGTTGCAGAGTTACCAGGGAGCGCAGGTTTTCGAGGCCATCGGACTGAACCGCGAACTGGTGGACTCTTATTTCGCGGGCACCGCGTCGCGCTTGGAAGGCGTCGGTCTCGACGTGCTCGCTCGCGAAGCGCAGTTGAAACACGAGTACGCATTCCGTCCGCTGACCGAGTCCGAGACCGAACTGGCAGTCGGCGGAAATTACCACCAGCGCGTCAACGGCGAGTATCACCTGCTGAATCCGCTGACCATCAGCAAACTACAACAGGCAGTGCGGCAGGGGAGCTTCCAGACGTTTCAGGAATACACCGACCTCATCGACAACCAAAGCACCAACCTGGCGACGTTGCGCAGTTTGATGAAGTTGAAGAAGAGCGCCAGGCCAGTTCCGATCGAAGAGGTCGAACCCGCCAAAGAAATTGTGAAGCGCTTCAACACGGGAGCGATGTCATTCGGCTCGATCAGCAAAGAAGCTCATGAGACTCTGGCCATCGCCATGAATCGCATCGGGGGGAAGTCCAATACCGGCGAAGGTGGCGAAGATGAAGAGCGCTTCAAGCCGGATGCGAACGGAGACCTGCGGCGGAGCGCGGTTAAGCAGGTCGCGTCGGCGCGCTTTGGAGTTACCGCCAACTATCTCGTCAATGCCGATGAGTTACAAATCAAGATGGCGCAGGGCGCCAAGCCCGGTGAAGGCGGACAACTTCCGGGGCACAAAGTGGATGAAGTCATCGCACGGCTGCGACATTCCATCCCCGGAGTGGGGTTGATCTCGCCCCCGCCTCACCACGATATCTATTCCATCGAAGACCTGGCGCAACTGATCTACGACCTGAAGAATGTGAATCCGCAAGCCCGTATCGCGGTGAAGTTGGTCGCAGAAGTCGGAGTGGGCACGGTGGCGGCGGGCGTTGCCAAGGCACACGCGGATGTTGTCCTGATCAGCGGCGACAGCGGAGGCACGGGCGCTTCGCCGTTGAGTTCGATCAAGCACGCCGGCATTCCCTGGGAGCTTGGTTTGGCGGAGACGCAGCAGGTGCTTTTGTTAAACGATCTGCGCAGCCGAATTCGCGTACAGACGGACGGCAAACTGCAGACCGGCCGCGATGTTGTCATCGCGGCGCTGCTCGGCGCCGAAGAGTTCGGTTTCGCCACCACGCCGCTGATTGCGATGGGTTGCGTCATGATGCGCAAGTGCCATCTCAACACTTGCTCGGTGGGCATCGCCACCCAGGATCCCGTGCTGCGCAAGCGATTTCAAGGGCAGCCGGAGCACGTCATCAACTTCTTCTTCTTTCTGGCCGAACAGGTGCGGCAGTACATGGCCGAACTAGGCATCCGCCGGATCGACGATATGATCGGACGCGTCGATCTGCTCGACGTGCAGCCAGCCGTCGATCACTGGAAGGGACGCGGCCTGGATCTGTCGGCCATTCTTCATAGCCCTGATGTGCCCTCCCGCGTCGCGCGCCGCCGCGTGCAGGCCCAGGACCACGGATTGGAACAGGCGCTCGATCATCGGCTGCTTGCCGAATCGCAGGCTGCAATCGAAGCCCTGGTGCCGGTTGAGATCAAACTGCCGGTGCGCAATGTTCATCGCTCCGTGGGAACCATGCTGAGCGGAGCGATCGCTCGCCGCCATGGGTCCGTCGGCTTGCCCGACGATACGATTCGGATTCACCTCGACGGATCGGCAGGGCAGAGCCTGGGCGCGTTTTTGGCTAACGGAGTTACTCTCACGCTCGAAGGCGAGGCTAACGATTATGTAGGCAAGGGTCTCTCCGGCGGACGATTGATTGTGTATCCGCCGCGGCGGTCAAGTTTCGCTCCCGAAAATAACATCCTGATTGGCAACGTTGCTCTCTACGGTGCGACTAGCGGAGAAGCATTTTTCAACGGAGTCGCCGGGGAACGCTTTGCAGTGCGTAACTCCGGAGCGACCGCGGTGGTTGAGGGAGTCGGCGACCACGGCTGCGAATATATGACCAACGGCCGCGCCGTCATCCTCGGCCCCACTGGCCGCAACTTCGCCGCCGGCATGTCCGGCGGGATCGCCTACGTC
>PMMJ01000382.1 GCA_003162255.1 Acidobacteriaceae bacterium
TCCGAAGGCCGCGACCCGGCCAAAGTCGATGCCATTATCGAAGCCATGAAAATCCCCGGAGTCTATCTCCTCGACCGCGAGATGGATTCCGACCACAACCGCTGCGTCATCACTCTGGTCGGCGAGCGTGACGCCATCCAGGAAGCCGCCATTCGCGGCGTAGGCAAGGCCGCCGAGTTGATCGATCTCACCCAGCATCAAGGCGCGCACCCACGCATGGGCGCAGCCGATGTCGTGCCCTTCATTCCGATCGACGGTGTCACCATCGAAGACTGCGTAGCCATGGCGCGCCACGTCGGAGCCGAGATTGCGAAACGCTTCCAGATCCCCGTCTATCTTTACGAAGCCGCCGCAACCACGCCCGAGCGCCAGAATTTGGAGAATATTCGCCGCGGCCAGTTCGAAGGCATCCGCGCCGACATTGCCACCAATCCCGCGCGCAGGCCCGATTTCGGAGAGCCTCGCGTCCATCCCACCGCAGGCGCAACCGTCGTAGGCGCGCGCAAATTTCTGGTTGCCTACAACGTCTTCCTGAATACGCCCGACGTCGACATCGCCAAGAAAATCGCCAAAGCCGTGCGCTTTTCAAGTGGAGGCCTGCGCTACGTCAAGGGCGCAGGATTCCTGGTGCGCGGCCTAGCCCAGGTCTCGATGAACCTGACCGACTTCGAGCAAACTCCCATCCACCGCGTTTTCGAATTCGTGAAGCGCGAAGCCGCGCGCTACGGCGTCATCCCAGTCTCCAGCGAGATCGTGGGACTGATTCCAAAGAAAGCGCTGGAGCAAGCCGCGGAGTGGTTTCTGCAAGTGGAGAATTTCGATTCCTCGCTGATTCTCGAAAATCGCCTGACAGCCGTAATGGGCNNTCCATGTCGCGCGGCAAGAAAGCGTACGTACAATACGAAAGCCAGCTCAGCGAAGCGATCGCGAGGCTCAGCCAGCTTCGCGAAGAACTAAAATCCGCAATCGACGCCGACGCCGAGTCCTACAACGTTGTCATGAAAGCCTACAAGTCAGCCAAGTCATCTTCGAATGGAGACGCCGCGATAGGATCGGCTCTCAAACAAGCGACGAGCATTCCGCTAGGCGTCGCGGAAAAAGTAGTTGAGGTCGCCGAGATCGCAACCAAGCTGAAGCCCATCACCAACCCCAATATGAAGTCCGATTTGACAACCGCGATAGCTCTGGCCAAAGCCGCCCTCGAAGGCGCGCTCGCGAACGTAGAGATCAACCTCGATGCGCTAAAGAACGATTCCCCGAAGGACGAGGCATTCGTGATCGAAACGAGTAAGCGCGCAGCCGCGCTGAAAGGCTAGAGCCAAGTCCTTATTCCGGAATGAGGGATTTGCCGACGACTCATTTGTCGGGCCGTGAGGCGTCCCTATTTCTCCCCTGATACAGCTCCGGGAAGATCTGGCGAACGACAAACAGCGAATAGCGAACGACGAACAGCGAACGACGAATCCCCAGCAACCACCGACCGCCTCACCCTGCCGCAAACGAGAGCAACACGAGAATGTAAATCCACAGGCCCGTCATGCAGTGCCAGTACCAGGACGTAATGTCGACGACGATGCGGCGAGTTTCAATCGAACGATGCAGCACAGCCGCAACCTCGGCAAACAAAAGCGCGAGTACGCCGCCAGCCAGATGCAGTCCATGCATCGCCGTAAGAATGTAAACGAAGGAACTGCTGGTGCCGCCGGCAAGATGAAACCCTCTGGCGGAAAGATCGCTCCAAACGAAAAGTTGTCCGCCAAGAAATGCCAGGCCGAGAACGGTGGTCACGCCGAGCCAGGGGAAGCGGCGTTCATCGCCCAGCGAGACGCCCGGAATCGACTGCACCGGAGCCAGCGCAGCTGCGCGCGTAATTTCGCGCCGGGCCAAGTCAACCGTAATGCTGCTGACGATAAGGACGACTGTGTTGGCCAGCAATAACATCCAGGGCAATCGGACCGGAACCCAACTTTGGATGTAACCTGCATCGTTCCCATCGAGAGTCAGAAATCCGCGCCGGATGAGGTAGACCGCCGTGAAAGAAATGAAGAGCATGAGGATCGGAGTCATGGCGATGGCCAGTCCCATCCGCGCCCGGCGCAGCCGCTCGCCATAATTGGGAATAGAGTCCGGCATGTCGTCGCCGCCGTCACGCCCGCGGTCGTCGTCACCCCCTCGAGCGCGGGGCGGAAGCGAAGCGCCATTGTGCCCGGAGGGCCGGGTCGAGATGGGCGTCACTCGGGGCATCTCCAACACTCGCCTCGCCCGGGATTAGAACCGCCGGAATTAGCCATTAGCAATTAGATAATTTTGTAATCGGGTAATTTAGTAATTTAAAAGAACGCCAAGCGAGACGATTTTAGATTACAAAATTACCCGATTGCCAAATTACAAAATTCCCCCAAGACCGGAGTCGAGCAGGCGCGGCAGAATGCCGAACCACCCGCTTCCCACATTCACTTTGTGTAGATGATCTCACTCACTCCAAAGCTTCGCAAACGCACGGAAGCGACGTTGCAACCGGCAGAGGTTCGCATCTAGACTTGTGATGGCCGGTGTTTATGCGAGAGTGGCGGAATTGGCAGNNCTTAGGATCTGGCGGGGCAACCCGTGGGGGTTCGAGTCCCCCCTTTCGCACCATTTGTTCAGGCATTTAGGAGCGTCCCACAGCCTGCTACAGTCTACTGGACGATCTGTTCTCTTTCCTGCTCATCTCCGAGCAACATCCCCACCACCTCGCGAGTTTGCCGCTCGATTAGCCGATGCGACACCGCGACCGTAGCCGTCTATGGTCATGGCGATTGTCGAGTGACGCATCAACTCTTTCTGTTCAGACACAGGGGCACCGGTTTCATCCAGCCAAGTGCGGTGGGACAGTGGTGTCGAGCAGGAGATTCGCCTGGACGACATGCCCGACAGTACGTGAACCTCACCTCTGTATTTAAGTTCGTCAGTTGGCAGGTTCAGGTTCCAGCGTGCGCACCAGCCAGGGAATAATCACCTCTTTGAAAATGCGCGGATCAGGCCACACTTTGACCTCGCGCCCTAGGTGACCGCCCTGCGGATTGATCCATGCCGTTTTCGGTACATCGCCTTTGTCGAGGAGCAGGTAGATGTCGGAGATCGGCACCTGCGTGTCGAGCACTCCGGCAAGAATAAGCATGGGCGCCATCGGCTTGCCGAGCAGTCCTTGTTTGACGAGCGACATCTTCGGCAAGACTTCCGCCATTTCATCCACAGTCTTCACGTTGTCGAAAATCGCCATTAATGCCGGGACCTGATCGAAGAGGTATTCACGGTTGCCGATCAGGGAATTCATCAGAAAGTCTTTTTGAAAAAAAGTATCGGTGGGCGGGGACTGGGCGCTCGCTCCCTTCAAGCGGGCGCGCTCTACGATCGCCATCTTTGTGGCCCAATACGCGCCCCAACTGACGCCGTGCATGGCAACTCGGTTCTTGTCGATCTCGGGCCTGGTGGCAATGTAATCCAGTACGCGAGATAGCATGCGCTCTGCATTTTCGCTGACCTTAATGGGAGACTGACCGGTGCCAGGACCATCCACGGCCAGAAAGCCGATGCCGAACG
Organism: Acidobacteriaceae bacterium; assembly: GCA_003162255.1. Taxonomy (GTDB): domain Bacteria; phylum Acidobacteriota; class Terriglobia; order Terriglobales; family Acidobacteriaceae; genus Acidiflorens. The sequence continues at coordinate 3,583 of PMMJ01000382.1, forward strand.
GCAGGATCGCGCTGAAGCTTTCAGATAAATCCTCCTTGCGGCTGTCCAGTCCATTCACGGCCAACACGAGAGGCACAGGACCGTTCGAGTTTTTCGGCAAGCGCAGGTAGCCGATAATTTCTTTTCCTTCAAATGGGATTCGCACGATTTCGAGCGGTGGATCCCAGAAGCGCGCGTGCGCCCGGAAAGCCTCGATCGCTTTTTCGTACGAGCGCTGCTTGCCGGGAGAGGCGGGAATGGGCCAACGTCCGAAAGAATAAAGCCGCCACGCGCGGATGTAGTCGGCGTTCGCTTTCGTCGGGTCGGTCTTCTCCAGCGACTTGGCTTCATTCATGTAGCGGTCGGCCACTCCCATAAAGGCCGCCGCCCACTCGTCTTTATCCCGAGTATGGATGGAGGCGAAGGCTTCCTTGACGTCGCCGGGATCAAGTCCGATGAGCGGATACTGGCCTACTTCGGCGCGGTGGATGGCTTCGATTTTGATCTCATCGATGGTTCGCTCCGCGCGCTGCTGCGCAAAGCACGGGACGCTCAGCAGGACCATCAGCGTCAGAGCGATTGCTAATGAAGTCTCCAATGACGTCTTAAGTCGAGCCGATTGATGATGCCGTAATGGTGTTGACACGGGATGAGTTCCTTTCCTGTTGGAAAAAGATGGGGCCGGAGGGAGGTCCGGCCCGACATGTGAAGCCTGCGCGATCAGAAAATAAGCTTCAGGCCGAGTTGCACCGAGCGCGGGCCTCCCGAACCTACGGCCGGGTTGGCGGCGGCGACGTCGGGCGTGGCGCACCCGCAGCCGAAGCCGCCCACGGAAGGATCATTGAAACCGAAACCATTCTGGCCGCCATAAGGATTGGCGAAGTTGGGATGATTGAAAATGTTGAAGAACTCGGCCCGGAACTGGATGCGGAACTGCTCACCGAAATGCCAGTTCTTCCCAACCGAGAAGTCCACATTGCGGAAACCGGAATCGGGGAAAATGTTGCGGCCCATGGTACCGAAGGTTCCGAGCGCCGGAGGAATCATGACGGAGTTCCCTTTGGCGTAGCAGCCGAAGAGATTGAGCGCGGCAGTAGCCGCGCCGGGATTTCCCCCATCCAGCGCTAGAGCTTTCGTCGTGCAAGCTGAGGGCAGGCCGGTTGTCGCCACGGTGTACTGCGGAATTCCCGCCGGTCCCGACTTGAAATCATCAGGGTTGCCAAAGAGATCCCAACGAATGGGGCTGTTCGCCGGGGGACTGACGGGTAGCGCACCTATGCCGGCAGCGTCGGTTCCCTCATCCATAGCCCCCCAGTGTTGCGGGCTTTGCAGGTTGATGATGGAGTTAAGTTCCCAACCTTCGAGGGTCTGGGCGTAGCCCTTTTTGCCGGGAATCGCGTAGGTAAGCGAAACGGTGAGGCGATGGCGGACATCGAAATCGCTGTTGGCATATTCCGCGCCTGGGTTGTAGGCGTTCTGTGGCAGGCCCGATCCGTATCCGAAATCCCAGTTTGCGCCCACGTCATCGAGAGAGTGCGAGTAGGTGTAACCGGCCACCATGCTCAAGCCATGATAGTTTCTGGAGTTCAAGGTTACTTGCAGACCGTTGTAATTGGACCGATAGACGTTGCCCATCTGGAAAATGTTGCTCAGATAGGGGAACTTCGTGTAGAAGGGCTGATTCGTGATCTCATACCCCGTGAAGGGATCATTGTCGGGAGCACAGTTGTTGTATCCGGTGGAAGCGCTGTTTAGGCACGCGGTTAGGGTACCGGCACCGGTACCGGCGGGCGTCCAGCCCGATCCCACCGGCGGCTGGTTAATGTCGCGAATGCCGGTTAGATTGCCACCGTGGTTGCCGACATAGGCCATCTCCAACGTAAGGTTCGGGGTAAACGCGTGTTGCAGACTGAGGGTCCAGTTCCACACGTAGGGCGTAGTTAGATTGTGGTCCACAGTCATGATGGGGCAGGGATTTGGCGGGGCGCAATCGATCGTGGTATTGAAAACCGGTGTGTTGTCCCAAGTCGTCCCGGGACCAAAGGACAAGAAATTTTTTGTAGTGACGTTTCCGGTGGTGATCGTGCCACCGGGGTCGATCGGGGCACCTGCGTTAAGACCGCCCGTCGGAACACTTCCCGGGCCAAAGGCGTTATTGAAGGCGATGAACGACTGCCAATTAATGGTTTCGTAAACCAGCCCGACGCCGCCTCGGATCACGGTGGATCCTTTGCCGTTGGTATCCCAGGCAAATCCGAAGCGTGGGGCGAAGTTCTTATGGTCGGGATTGTAGAGGCTGCTGATCTTGTTAGTGCCGGTGTCCACCTGCACCAAGCCCACGTTCGGGTCAAAATTACCCAGGAGGTTGTGCGCTTCCTGAGGGACGCTGCTGAACTCGTATCGCACTCCGAAGTTCACGGTCAGATTCTTGGTGGCCCGCCAGTCATCCTGGAAGAACGCGCCATAGGCCCAGTTATGGAGTTGCAGCGTCGGATTTCCTACCTCCAACGTCGACTTAAACGGCAAACCCGCAAAGAAGTCCTCGAGCGGTGTAGAAGTGGTGCCGTTCAACACCGAGCCGAGGAAAGTAATGCTGCCTCGCGCATTCCCGTACGAGGCGTTCCTGACGTCGCTGCGATGCAGTTCACCGCCGAATTTCAGCGCGTGCTTGCCGGCGGTGTAGGAAACGTGATCGATGAACTGCGTGATGGAGTCGGGTCCCTGGAACTTTGGCCATTTGAAGCCGCCCAGGCCGGGAAAGAAATATCCGCCAAACCCAATGCGCGGCAGTCCGCCGGTGTTTGGACCCGAGAGGCCGCCGGTGTCAAGCCCGTAGCTGGACCCGGGCGTGTTGAGATCGCCGGGCAGCGTCGGTTGGTAGAGCCGGTTGTATCCAACGCGCGCTTCGTTCACCCAATGGGGATTGGGATTCCACGCCCAGTTTCCGCCAACCACCTGGGCGCGTGTGTGAATGTTCGACCTCCATTTCGATTGCAACTCCGGAAAGTCTTCCACCGTCCCCGTGTTGTTCCCGAAGAAATACATCCCGCTGATGCGGTTATTTTGGTTGATGCTGAAATCCACTTTGCCGATCGCATTGTAGACTTTGACGTCGTTGGAGAATCCATTCGGGATGTTGATGTTGGGATTATTGTTTGTGGGGAAGCCGGTTCCGTCGCAGGTGCCTGAGGACGTGCACCCGGAGATCTTCAAGCTGGCTGGACTCACCGTGACTCCTCCTGCCTGAAGATCCGCGATTACGTTGGGGATGCTGTCGGCACAGTCGCCCGTGGTAAGAAACAAGCACGTGCCATTGGCTGGCATGCTCACCATCGAGGGACTAGTTACTCCCCCGAAAGAGTTTCCCACGTCGTAGATCTGCCCTTCGTAAGCGCCAAAGAAAAACACTCTGTCTTTAACGATCGGGCCGCCGCCGCTGCCGCCGTATTGTTCCAGAGTTCTGTCGAGCTTAGCGTTGGGTACGGTGTTGAAATAGTTGCGAGCGTCCGTGTGTACACCGTCGCGGCCAAAAGCGAAGCCAGTGCCGTGAATCTGGTTGGTGCCGGACTTGAGACCGACGTTAACCACCGCCCCAGGTTTCCACCCGAACTCTGCCGGCGCTAGTTCTTCCACATTAAACTCCTGAATCGAGTCGATGGGCAGAATGGTCGCCGAATCGCCAGCGATTCCGGCGCCATTGATAATGGCTTGGCCAGAGTAGGGCTCGCTGTTGAACAATCCCTCCACGAAGTAGGCGTTGTCTTCCGCGCGCAGTCCGTTTGTGCTCGTCGTAGAAAATCCGCCGCCGGGATAGCGTTCCACACCGGGACGCAACTGGAGTAGGTTCTCGTAGTTGCGGCCGTTCAGCGGCAGATCGTTGATCTCCGCGTTGCTCAGAGTGCCGCCCAGAGTCGAGGATGTTGTATCGACCAGCGGAACCTCGTCGGTAACAACCACGGTCTCGGAGACTTGTCCGGCCGGGAGCGTTATGTCGACGCGCAGGTCCTGCGCCACTTCCACCACTATATTTACGCGCTCCACACTCTTGAAGCCCTTTGCTTCCGCGCGGACCTTGTAAGCTCCAGGCTGCAAATCCGGGGCGGAGTAGTTTCCCGAGCTATCGGTGGCGACGACACGGGTCGTGCCGCGCTGAACATCGGTAACGACTACCGCGGCACCGGCCACGGCAGCGCCGGATTGATCGCTAACGCTCCCGAGAATGCGGCCGGCCGTGGTTTGGGAAAACGTGAAAACAGAGACGGATAGCAATAGGCAGACGGTGCCCAAGACTCGAATGCCATTCAACGGAGAATGCATTACGACCTCCAAATCCTCAGAGAGGATGGAACTGGTTTTCTGGTCGGACCCTTGCGACCGGTTTCGATCTGGGAAGAAAATCGAACGCTGGGAAGGTATATCCTTGACACGGACTACCTGTCAAGTAGTATTGTGGTCGGACCGCAGAACCTCTACCTACCTCGCGGCCACTACATATGGATGGAGCTGCCAAACGAAAGGGAAGAAACTAGAATGGCGATAGCGACCATTAATCCTGCAACCGGCGAAGTCGTGAAGACTTTTGAGCCCCTTACCGGGGTACAAATTGAGCAGAAGTTGGAGTCGGCGGCTTCCGCGTACCAAAAGCATCGGCGAACTTCGTTCGCGGATCGGGCGAGCAAGATGCTGCGGGCAGCCGAGATTCTGGAGAAGGAAAAGGACGAGTGCGCCCATTTGATGACCCTTGAAATGGGCAAGCCTCTGAAGGCTGCCATTGCCGAGGCGCTGAAATGCGCCACGGGGTGCCGCTACTATGCCGAAAACGCCGAGAAATTTCTGGCCGACGAAGTTGTGGAAACCGGGGCGAAGCGCAGCTTCATCCGATATCTGCCGATTGGTCCCATCCTGGCTATCATGCCGTGGAACTTTCCCTTTTGGCAGGTGTTTCGCTTCGTGGCTCCCGCATTCATGGCGGGAAATGTCGGGCTGCTGAAGCACGCTTCGAATGTTCCGCAGTGCGCGCTGAAGATCGAGGACATTGTTCGCCGCGCTGGTTTTGCCGAAGGTGTCTTCCAGACGCTGCTGATCGGCTCGGGGCCGGTCGATGGCATTCTGAACGATCGCCGCGTCGTCGCCGCAACTTTGACGGGGAGTGAGCAGGCGGGGATTCAAGTCGGCGTTTCTGCCGCCAAACGAATCAAGAAAGTCGTGCTGGAGCTGGGTGGCAGCGATCCTTTCATCGTGATGCCCAGCGCCGATCTGGATGCGACGGTCGCAACCGCAGTCGACGCGAGGATTCAGAACAACGGTCAGTCTTGTATCGCGGCCAAACGCTTTATCGTGGCGGACAAAATTGCCGACGAGTTCGAGCGCAAGTTCGTCAAACGCATGCAGGAGTTGCGCATTGGCGATCCGTTCGAGGAGAGCACTCAACTTGGTCCGCTGGCCAGTGCCGATGCGGTTTCTTCTCTTGACGCCGATGTGAAAAAAACCGTGGCCGCGGGTGCGCGTGTGCTGACCGGCGGCCATCCGCTGGATCGTCCCGGCAACTTCTATGCGCCGACTGTGCTGACTGACATTCCGAAAGAATCTCCGGCCTACAAAGAAGAATTCTTCGGCCCGGTGGCGTCGATCTTTTGCGTGAAGGATGTAGATCAAGCCATCCAGATCGCCAACGACAGCCGCTTCGGGCTCGGTGCCAGCGCGTGGACCAACGATCCGGCGGAAACCGAAAGATTCATTAACGAACTCGACGCCGGCATGGTTTTCCTGAACAAGATGGTGGCGTCCGATCCGCGCCTGCCTTTCGGCGGCGTGAAGTACTCGGGCCACGGGCGCGAACTGGCCGTACAAGGGATCCGCGAGTTTGTGAATATCAAGACGGTGTGGATACAGTAGCGAGAAAGACGCGTGTGAGGCGTTCTTGTACTTTGCGGTACATTGGTTGGACCATTATACCTATATGAGATCATCCGCCAATGTGATTGAGGTTCTAATGACAAACGAGCCGGACGATTCCTTGGCCGCCAAGCCGGTGTACCGGACAGTAAAGACGTCTCGCCTGTTCGAGCAAATCGTGCAGCAGGTGGAAGATTCTATCCTGAAGGGCCAGCTCAAGCCGGGCGACCAGTTGCCGGCGGAGCGCGATCTAGCCCAGAGGTTTGGGGTAAGCCGCACGGCCGTTCGAGAGGCAGTGAAGACCCTGCGTGAAAAAGGATTAGTCGAAGCCTATTCGGGGCGCGGCACTTTCGTGACGAATGGGACTTCCCATTCGATTCGGCAGTCACTGGATCTGATGATCCGCATCAACCAGCAGGAAGGGTTGGCGAATCTCGCCGAGTTGCGGCTGATACTGGAGCCGGAGATTGCCGGCATGGCCGCGTCCCGAATTGAGGAGCAACTCCTAAGCACGATGCGAGAAGCCGTCGCCGTGATGGATCGCAACCTGCATGACCCCGACGCCTACGTGGAAGCGGATCTCGACTTCCATCTGGCGCTGGCGGAAGCGGCAGCAAATCCGCTGATTCTCTCGCTCCTCGATTCCATTGTCGGCCTGTTACGCGAGCAGCGCAGCCGCATATTCAATGTGGACGGCGGACCGGAGCGAGGGCAGTTCCATCACAAGCGAATCCTGGCGGCCATTGAGGAGCACGATCCGAAGGCGGCGCGAAAGGCGATGCGCACTCATCTCAAGCAAGTCCTCGAGGATTCGTCTTTGGCAAAGAGCGGCTCGCACGGAAATTCGCACATCAAGCCGAATTCATAAACGAAGGGAATTTTGCTGCATGGCCAAACTTGGATTTATCGGTCTCGGCGTGATGGGCGGCAACATGGTCGCCCGCCTGCTCGAAAAAGGTCACACCGTGACCGGCTACAATCGGACGCGCTCCAAGGCGCAATGGCTGATCGACAAAGGCATGAAGTTTGCCGAGTCTCCCAAGGCCGTGGCGGCTGCATCCGATGTGACGTTCACCATGGTGACGAACGCCGCCGCACTCGCGGCGGTGACGGACGGGCCGGATGGATTGCTCGAGGGCATTGGCGCCGGCAAGTTCCACATTGACATGAGCACCGTGAGCCCCGAAGTGAGCCGCGCGCTGGCAGCGAAGGTTCGCGAGAAGGGCGCCGACATGATCGATGCGCCGGTTTCGGGGAGCGTCATCACACTGCAGCAGGGCAAGCTGTCCGTGATGGTCGGTGGCCGCAAAGAAAGTTTCGAGCACCTGAAGCCATTGCTTCTCGATATCGGGCCCAAGGTGACGCACGTCGGCGACAACGGCGTGGCGCTAGCGATGAAGATCGCGGTGAATCTCCAGTTAGCAGTACAGATGATGGCGTTCTGCGAAGGTGTGCTGCTGGCGGAGAAGAGCGGGATTTCACGTGAGGTTGCGGTGGACGTAATGACTCACAGCGCGATCGCGTCGCCCATGATTCAGTACCGCGGTCCTTTCGTCCTGCAGCAACCGAAAGAAGCCTGGTTCGACGTCAACATGATGCAGAAGGACATGCTGCTGGCGATGGAGTTGGGTCGCAAGCTAAATGTTCCCGTCCCTACCACTGCCGTCAGCAACGAGTTCCTGACCGCAGCGCGCGGCATGGGCTGGGAGAAGCTGGACTTTGCCGTCATGTTTGATGTTCTGGCGCGCATGTCGGGAGTAACTACAGGAGTCCAAAAATGACGACCGTTACACAACCGAAAGAAGCATCGGAAAAAGTCGATTTGTGGCTCCGGATGTACCGGCAGATGGTCGCCATCCGCCAATTTGAAGCGCAGGTCAACGAGCTCTACACGCGGGCGTTGATGCCCGGCTTGGCGCATCTTTACATCGGTGAAGAGGCGGTCGCCGTCGGCGTATGCGAAGCGCTAGAACGCACCGACTACATCACCAGCACGCATCGCGGTCACGGACATTGTTTGGCGAAAGGCGCTTCCCCCGATCGAATGTTCGCCGAACTGCTGGGCAAGAAGGCCGGGTACTGCAAGGGCAAAGGCGGTTCCATGCACATTGCGGACCCGGCCACCGGCAACCTGGGAGCGAACGCGATCGTATGCGGCAGCGCCGGCATTGCCACGGGAGCCGCGTTTTCGTCCCGGTGTCTCGGCAACGGCCGGGTGTCGGTATGTTTTTTCGGAGAAGGCGCGCTCGGCCAAGGTGTGCTGTACGAAGAGATGAACCTCGCCCAACTCTTTAAGCTTCCCGTGATTTACGTCTGCGAGAACAACCTCTATACGGAATACACGCATTACTCGGAAACGACGGCTGGGGATATTCTCTCTCGCGCGATTGCCTTCGGCTTAGAGGCCGCCAGCGTGGATGGGCAGGATGTACGCGCTGTTCATGCCACCGCACAGCGACTGGTGGATCGCGCTCGCCGTGGTGACGGTCCTGCGTTCCTGCTCTGCGATACCTATCGCTACCACGGTCATCACGTGGGCGACATCAACCGCGAATACTACCGCTCCAAGCAGGAAGAACATCTATGGAAGACGGAGCGCGATCCGATCGCGAAACTCGGCAAGTGGCTAGTCGAGCAGAAACTCGCCGATGTGGCGGCGCTTGATCGACTGCAGACTGAACTTGAGTCCGAGATGAAGAAGGCGGTTGACTTCGCAGTGGCGGCGCCTTACCCGGCCGTCGATGAAGTGGGCGAGGACGTGTATGCCTGAAACTCATCTTCACGCGCGAGACGATCGTGAGCTGACATTCGCGCAGGCTATTCGCGAGGCGTTGGCCGAAGAGATGCGCCGCGATCCGACTGTTTTTATTCTGGGCGAGGACGTGGCGGAAGCGGGCACGCCGTTTAAAGTTCTCTCTGGCCTGCTGGAGGAATTCGGCAAAGACCGCGTGCTCGATACGCCGATTTCCGAAGCCGGCTTTACCGGACTCGCCGTGGGCGCGGCCATGACCGGAATGCGTCCGGTGGTCGACATCATGTTCGGCGACTTCGTCACTCTGACCATGGACCAGATGGTCAACCAGGCCGCCAAGGTCCATTACATGTCGGGCGGAAAATGGCGAGTGCCGATGGTGATGCGCACCACGATGGGAGCGACGCGTCGCTCCGCTGCGCAACATTCACAATCCCTGCACGCGTGGTTCTGCCACGTTCCCGGTTTGAAGGTGGTTCTGCCTTCGACGCCGTACGATGCCAAGGGACTGCTGAAGGCGGCGATTCGCGACGAGAATCCGGTTGTCTTCTTCGAAGACAAGATGATGTACAAGCTCAAAGGCCCGGTGCCTGCCGACGACTACATCGTCCCGCTGGGCGTGGCGGATGTGAAGCGTGTGGGCGAAGATATCACTCTGGTCGCCACTAGCAGCATGGTGCAAGTGGCGCTGGGCGCGGCAACGCTCCTGGAAGAAGTCGGAATCAGCGCCGAAGTGGTCGATCCGCGCACCATGTGGCCGCTCGACGAGAGAACTCTGATTGAATCGGCTAAGAAAACCTCGCGGGCAATCGTTCTCGACGAAGGTTACGAACGCTATGGCGTCACCGCCGAACTTGCTTCGGTGATCGCCACCGGCGCATTCTACGATCTGGACGCTCCGGTCAAACGCATGGGCGCGATGCATGTTCCAATTCCGTTTTCGCCGCCCCTGGAAGATGTAACCGTGCCAACCGAGCAGACCGTGTTTGAGGCGGCTCGCGCACTCTGCGGACGGTAATTAAGAGGTCAGAGGTAAGAGGTCAGATTGCAGAAGAGAAAACCTATATACCTGGGTGTTGAAGGATCTTACTTCTGCAATCTGACTTCTTAACTTCTGGTTGTTTTCTGAAGCACGTCGCATAAAAGGAGATTCTTATGGCTCTGCCCACTTATGGAACAATGGCGGTGGATTGGGAAAACCGGGTTGACTTCGATCGCTTGCGCCGCGAACGCCTGGCGCGCGCCAAGGATCTTCTAACTAAGTCCGGGCTGGGCGCGCTCTTGTGCTTCGACATGAACAATGTCCGGTACCTGACCGCGACCCACATCGGTACCTGGGCTCAGGACAAGGCGAATCGCTTCACGCTCCTTACGCGAAACGACGAGCCGATCTTGTGGGATTTCGGATCGGCGGCGAAGCACCATCAATTGCATTGTCCCTGGCTCGGAGAGCGGTCGCGTGCTGGAATCTCGATGTTGCGTGGCGCCATGACGCCGGAAATGGGGCGCGCCGAAGATGTGGCCAAGAAAATTCGCATCGAGTTAGAAATGCGTGGCCTGCACAAGGAGCCGGTCGGCATCGACATCATCGAATTGCCGGTCCTCTTCGCTTTGCAAAAAGAAGGCATCAAAGTGGTCGATGGGCAGGCGCTCATGTCGGAAGCTCGCGTCATCAAGACGCGTGACGAGATCGCGTTGCTCAATACGTCCGCCATGATGGTCGACGCTGCTTATGACGAGTTGTATCGCGCCATGAAGCCGGGCATGAGCGAAAACCAGGCGGTGGGCCTGGTAAGCAAGGTGCTCTACGATCTCGGCTCCGAGTATGTCGAAGCCGTAAATGCAATCTCAGGAGAGCGCTGCAATCCGCATCCTCACGTTTTCTCGGATCGCGTGCTGCGTCCGGGAGACCCCGTGTATTACGACATTCTCCACTCCTACATGGGATACCGCACCTGTTATTACCGCTGCTTCACGATCGGATACGCCTCGCACGCCATGAATGATGCGTATAAACGGTGCCGCGAATATCTCGACGCGGCGATTGAACTCGTGCGCCCGGGACGTACTACCGCCGAAATTGCCGCCGTGTGGCCGAAGGCGCAGGAGTTCGGTTTCGCAAGTGAGGAAGCGGCTTTCGCACTGCAATACGGTCATGGCATCGGCCTCGCTATCTGGGAAAAGCCCGTGATCAGCCGTCTCGTGTCACTCGAGCACCCCTGCGAAATCAAGCCCGGCATGGTATTCGCGCTCGAAACTTTCTGGCCCTCGACCGATGGCTGGAGCGCCGCTCGCATTGAGGAAGAAATCGTCGTCACCGAAACCGGCCATGAGGTCATCACCCGTTTCCCGGCCGAGGAACTTCTGGTCGCCGGCAGACACTATTTCACGGTGGATGGTCCGCTTCCCGCGATTCGAGAAACGGAATCGAAACCCAGCAAGCGCGTGCGCGAGATGATCGAAGCCAGCTCCCGGCAGGAACGCGTCGGCGTAGGCGACTAAGAAGCGCAACTATAGAGACGAGGCTTGCCTCGTCTCGTCTCAGGCGTGGCCAGCCTCGTCGCCACTGTGAGGGCTACTTCACGCCTGCCGATGGCTTGGGAGCGTCCGCGGCTCCTTGGATTTCGATGTGCGTGATCTTAACGGGACGAAGCGCGCGATCGCCGTCCGCAGCCATGCGAGCAATTTTCTTAACCAGTTCGACAGCGGCGGCATCGCATTGGCCGAAAATGGTGTACTTGCCATTCAGTTGGGCCGCCTGTGGTCCAGTGAACGCTAGTTCCGTAATGAAGAACTGCGAGCCGTTGGTATTCGGTCCGGCGTTGGCGTAAGCGAGACGCCCGGGGCGATCGAATTTAACCATGGGCGAAGTCTCATTCTTGAACGCGATGCCGATATCGCCGCTGCCGGTCCCGGCGGGGTCTCCACCCTGAATCATGAATTCGGGAATCACACGGTGAAAGACAGTGCCGTCATAAAGTGGGACGCCGTGTTTCTTCGCGCCAGACACGGGATTGGTCCAATCCTTCGTGCCCTCCGCCAGCCCTATGAAATTCTCGACGCCGATCGGAGCCACCTTCGGAAACAACGTGCAGTGGAGGTCTCCAGCGCTGGTGTGAATGATGGCAGTGGGCTCGCTGGTTGCAACGGGCTTGGCCGCCTGCGCGGTGCTGAACAGAGAGGTGAAGAGTATCAGGACAATCGTGTGCAATAGAGTTCGCATGGTTGCTCCTATATGTATTTTGGCAAACTTTAATTGTACGACAGTCGATCTCAGCTTGCTGATGGAGTGCCGGGCGTCCCGCCCGGCCGCGATACTGCCGGACGGCGCGACGCCGGCCGCTCCACCGTTCATTTACCGGCTTGCATCTCACTGCTAACGCGCTCCGCCTCGCGGAAGACGCGGAGCAAGTTGCCGCCAAGTATCTTGCGGATATCGTCGGCGCTGTAACCGCGGTCGAGCAATGCTTGTGTGATCTTCGGCAAATCGGCGGCGGAGTCGATGCCTGCGGGAGTCGCTCCGCTGACGCCGTCAAAATCCGATCCCAGGCCGACGTGATCGATGCCAGCGACTTTGGCGATATGGTCAATGTGATCGATCAGCGAGCTCAGCGGAGGGCGCGGGATTTTCGCGGCCCACTCGCGCTCGATGCGGTCGGAGTCGAGATAGGTGACGGTTTTTCCGGCGGCCTTGAGTTGGTCGGTGTAGGCCTTGACAGCGTCGTCGCGATCTTTGGCTTGCGCTTCGGCCGCCTTGCGGTAGTTCTCGTCGATGAAGGCGTTGAAGAAATTTACCTGCACGACGCCTCCGTTCTTCGCGACGGCGCGCAGCATGTCGTCGGTCATGTTGCGCGGATGATTGGTCAAAGCCCGCGCGGAAGAATGTGACGCGATTACCGGCGCTTTGCTGACAGCCATAGCGTCGTAAAACGTCTTGTCGGCGACGTGGGAGATATCAACCATCA
>PMMJ01000027.1:0-294 GCA_003162255.1 Acidobacteriaceae bacterium
GTTCAAAGCTTAAGGAGTTCGCGCGTTTTAGTCTTTTCGACTCGGCATTTTCAGAGGCCCTGCAAGAAGGCCAGGAGCTTGTCGGTGGGGCGGTAGCGGCCGAGTCGCCGGTTGAGGGGATTGGTTCTGGCCAGCGCTTGCTCTTTGAGCGCGAGATTGGCATGGAGATAGACCTGAGTCGTTTCGATGGATTCATGGCCCAGCCATAACGCGATAACCGAGCGGTCCACCCCGTGTTGGAGCAATTCCATGGCCACGCTGTGGCGGAGTACATGCGGGGAGACGCGCTTGTTT
>PMMJ01000027.1:300-3214 GCA_003162255.1 Acidobacteriaceae bacterium
AAACGTGGGCACCCGTTCCTAAAACCACGTCCTGACAGCGCAAGCCCACCAGTTCAGAGGCCCGCAGGCCAGTTTGCACCGCTACCAGCAGCAGGGTGCGGTCCCGTCGGCCCGCCCAGGTGCTTTGGTCGGGTGCCGTCACCAAGGCGTCGATTTCGGCTCGGCTCAGGAAGTCCACCGGTTTGGTCTTATGACGTTTGCTGGGGATAGTCAGGACGCGCTGAGCCAAGGCGCCCAGACTTGGCTCCTGGAGGGCCACGTAATGAAAGAAGGAGTGAATGGCCGCCAGACGGATGTTGCGCGTCTGCGGCTGGTTGCCTCGGTCTTTTTCCACGTGGTCGAGGAACCGGCCGATGAAAGGAGCATCCAGGTCCGCGACGGTCAGTACCGCCGGGGCTTTGTGGAGCGACTTCTGGGCAAAGCCCAGCAGCAAACGGAAGGTATCCCGGTGACTGGCGATGGTGTGCGGACTGGCATTTCGTTGTCCGGCGAGACGATCGGTGAAGTAGGCTTGCAGCAAGGTGGCAAAGCTGGGTTCGGTCTTCATGATCAGGGCCCTTTCTGTTGGCGTTCCAGTCGCTGGGTGGCTAATTGCAGCAGTGCGGGGGTGGCCGAGATATACCAATAGGTATCGCGGACGTGGCCGTGGCCGATGTAAGTCGTCAGTTCCGGTAGGTGGGCTTCGACGTCCTTGTCTGTTTGGTACCAACGGCGCAGTGTCTCAATGACAAAGCGGTGGCGCAGGTCGTGAATGCGCGGGCCACGGTGGTCCGTTGGCTGGCGCAAGCCGATTTGATGGGATAGGCGGATGAACCAGCGGCGCACGATCCAGTCAGTCAAGCGAGTGCCTTGCTCCGAAAGCAGGAAACTTGGGCTTTGCGGATAAGGAAAGATTTTGTCCCGCAGAGCTCGATACTGCTGGAGCCTTTTCCGGGTGGTGAGGTGAATGGGAACCCAGCGCGACTTGTTAAACTTGGCCTGCCGCACCTTCAGCAGTCCCTGGTCCAGATCCACATCCCGTCGCTCCAAGCCAATCGCCTCGCCTAGCCGCATTCCAGTAACCGCCAGCAGACCGAAGAGCGTCACGTAGGTGGCGGCTCGCAGCCCTTTGGGCGAAGGGATCTTTTGGGCGGCTCGGATTAACTGGGTAACCTCCCGATGGCTGTAGAAGTAAGGACTTTTGCGCTGATAGCGATGGGGCAGTAGTCCTTGCGGAGGAACCTCGGTGCGTGGGTCGACGGCGCTGAGATACTCGGCAAAGCGACGCACCATGCGCAGGCGAGTGGCCCACTGGGCTGGCTGGCAGCCGGTGGGCTGGGTGGCCCACTCCAGGGCCAGCTTGGTGGTGACGAAAGAGGCTTTGGCCCGCTGGGCGAAGCGGAGGAACTTCTGCAGCTCATAGCCCATGTCGCGCAGTTCAAAACCCAGGCGGCGACGCAACGCCAAATACTCTTCCAGGTGTCGGCTTAAAGGGTTCATCGAGCACCTCCAGGCCAGGGCTGGGCCAGGGCTCGCAACGCGGCAAAATCCACTTTGGCATAAATCTCGGTGGTCTGGGGCAGTTGATGCCTGAGGATTTGGCCGATCTGAGTCAAAGAGGCTCCGGCCCGGAGCATCTGCGTGGCCAGGGAATGCCGCAGCAAGTGCGCTCCCTTGCACGCTGGCTCCAGGTGCGCCCGGAGCAGCGCCCGTCGGACAATGTCGCAGACGGCGACGGAACTGGAAAACCCCACGTGTGGCGCCTTCATGCGAATAAACAGACGGCGGCAAGAGCAAGGGGGACGGTCCTTCTGCAAATACGCGGCCAGGGCGCACCCCAAATCGGGAGGCAGCGGCAGGCGATCCTCGCGGGCACTTTTGCCCCGGATCAAGACCTCGCCCCCGCTCCAATTGATATCCTCCAGGCACAGGTGGACCACTTCGCCGGCTCGCAATCCCAGCCGGGCCAGAAGCAGCAAGGCCGCGTAATCACGCCGCCCACAGGAGCTGCGCCGGTCGCAACTCTGCAAGAGTTGCCGCACCTGCCGGGGTTCCAGAAACTGAGGCAGTTCCGACAGGCGCCAGGTAGCTACCGCGGGAACCGACGCGGCCAGAGGCACCCTGATCTGGCCGCGTAGATAAAGAAAACCCAGGAAACTGCGCAGGGCGCTGGTAGTGAGCTGCACCCGTTTGGGGCTGAAGGTGGACTTCTCACGAAGAATGAACCGGGTGACGTCCCCGACGGCGAGTTGATTCAGTTGAACCGATTTAACGCCAAAGGCCTTGATCAAAAGGCGCCGCGCTATGGGAAGGTAGTTGTCCAAAGTCGCCTGGCTGAGTCCCCGCTCCTGGATAAGGAATCGCCCGTAATCCCGCAGCAGCCGATCTATCGGGCTCTGAGCCTCAGCGGGCTGCGGGCTGGCAGTAATCCGGAGTTGGCGCAGCGCCTGAAGCAATTGGGCCAGCGTGTGTCGAACTTGACGCTGCCGGCGCAACGCCTTCTTTTGCGCCACCAGGAAGTCGGCGATGTGCCTCTCGTTGAGCTGCTCAACCCGGACCTGCTTTTGCTCAAGCCAGCGACTCAACAAAGCCGCCAGCCCCATCTTCTGCATGCCCGCTTGCCTGGAATAGCCCTGTTCCGACAACAGACTGGCGAAGCGATCAAGGTGCGGCCCCAGAGGACCGCTACGAAAGCGATCCAGCTCTGCGGGATTTAAGTGGAAACGATCAATCATGGATGTCCTTTCTTCTATGTGTGGTTTTACACAGTCGAAGAAAGGACGCCCGGGAAATGCCGAGTTGAAAAGCTAGGAAGCCGGGGATTTATTGGGATGTGAGGAGATCAGCTCGCCAGGCTCGGCATTTCCCGGCACTCGGCATTTTGGCGCTTATGCCGAGCTCGGCATAAGCGGCAAAATGCCGAGTGCCGGGAAAT
>PMMJ01000471.1:0-6670 GCA_003162255.1 Acidobacteriaceae bacterium
GGCCGTCGTCACGAATGACGCCCGTCTTTACGACCGAGCTTTTGCCGCTCACGACCTGGGCTACGCTCGGGACAAGAACGGCCGGACCGTCTTTGACAACCTTGATCTGTGTTTGTGGGGACGAGGATACCGCATCGATGAACTGCGCGCTTCCATCTTGCGCGTACAACTCCGAAAGCTGCCCCGAATAATCGCCGCAATGCACGGCAGCAAATATCGCATTCGCAAGGCGCTGGAAGAGTTCCCTCAACTGCGACTAAGGAAGATTGTTGATCCGCAGGGCGATACCGGCTCCTTTCTGATTTCAACTTTTGACACGCCTGAAGTTGCCACCCAAGTCAATCGAGCATTGCGCGCCGAAGGCATCGTCACCTCATCCCAGGGCGTCACTAACGTTGTGATGACCAATTGGGGTCTTCATGTTTATTTCAATATCCCGAGTCTGGTGAATAAGACCAGTGTGGACAAGAAAGGATCGCCTTGGAAATTGGCGGAGAATCGGGACTCGACTGCCAGCTATCACAAAGGTACTTGTCCGATGGCCGATAGGCTATTCGAACGCAGCATCTTGCTGGCGATTCCTTCGTGCCTTACTGATCGGGACGAACAAGACATTGTGCGCGCCTTCCGCAAGGTCTTAGGCAGGCAAGCATGACATCCCGGAAACGACTGAATGTCGCGATGATCGGCCAGGGGTTCATGGGACGAGCGCACTCCAACGCCTTCCATCAGGTCGGCCATTTTTGTGAATCCTCCTACGAACTGAACTTGAAGGTGATCTGCGGACGGAATCAGCCGCAGCTTAAGGAAATGGCTGCGCGGTGGGGCTGGGAAGAAGTCGCAAGCGATTGGGAAGCCATAGTAGAGCGGAAAGACGTGGACGTCATCGACATCTGTACGCCCAATTATCTGCATGCACCGATTGCGATTTCCGCCGCTCAAGCGGGCAAAATTGTGCTGTGTGAGAAGCCGCTCGCCATGTCAGTGGAGGAAGCAGAGCGCATGGCCGACGCAGCGCAGAATATTCCTACTCTGGTGTGGTTCAATTATCGCCGTGTACCCGCGATTGCTCTCGCCAAAAAATTGGTGGATGAGGGAAGATTAGGTCAAATCTACCATTACAGGGCCACGTATCTGCAAAGCTGGGGAGCAGACCCAGTCAACCCGGATGCATGGAGATTCAAGCAGTCGGAAGCTGGCTCTGGCGCGATGGGCGATCTGCTGTCGCACTCCATCGACTTGGCTTTGATGTTGAATGGGTCTTTGGACGAAGTTTCAGCTCTGATCCACACTTTTACTCCCGGCCGGGAGGTAGATGACGCAGTGTTGCTGCTTGCGCGCTTTGCAAATGGCAGCGTCGGCAGCTTCGAGGCTACTCGCTATGCCATCGGCTGTCGGAATCGCAACTACTTCGAAATCCACGGGGCGAATGGCGCCATCCGTTTTGATTTGGAAGATCTTAATCACCTCAACGTGTTCGACGCCGGCGATACCGCCGAAGTGCAGGGTAGCCATAACGTGCTAGTCACAGGCCCTGGGCATCCTTACACATCTCGCTTCTGGCCACCCGGACACATTCTGGGGTACGAGCACACGTTCATTCTGACCCTGGCTGACTTCCTTCAGTCACTCGAAAACAATGAGAAGTTTCATGTGAATTTCCAAGATGCTGTCAACGTGCAACGAGTACTGCACGCAGTCGAAGAATCTGCTCGAACTAGAGCATGGGCAAGCATAGCCCCGCAGCTTGCGAAGAGGTGACTCTTATGAGGGGTTTGCTGCTATCCCTGCTTGTTTTGTCGAGTGCCGTCTTGGTTGTAGCTCAAGCTCAGATAAAAGCGACCGTGGCACGTTGGCCGCAAGACCGGGTCGCAGCCATCTCCCTCACGTTTGATGACGCCCTGGCCACGCATCTTGATGTAGCCGGACCAATTCTGAAGAAACATCGGTTGAATGGAACATTTTTCGTGTCAACAGGTTTGGGGGTGTGGGAAAAGCGCAAGGAGGAATGGGAGCAACTGGCAAAAGATGGAAACGAACTTGGCGATCATACGGTAAATCATCCTTGCCTGCTCCCCGAAATCGAACCACATTCTCAAGGATACACGGCCGAGATGATGCAGTCTGAGATCCAAACGGCTGCGCAGGAGATCAGGCAGCTGTTTGTATCGAACCGCGGGCTTACATTCGCATACCCCTGTGGCGACATGAGTTTTGGAGCACCGAAGGATCAAGCAAAGAATGCCGCTTTGTATTTGCGCTATATATCCGATGTGGCTTTTGGGGCCCGAGGGGCTGGCCCTGGGGGCGTACAAGATCCAGACGATTTGAGCGTCCTCACCGTTCCTGATCTTGGACCCACAGCAGGAAAAGAACTTGGAGGACTTCTCGCCTTAGCCGAACCGGCGATTCGCGAACATAACTGGGGAGTGTATTGTTTTCACGGCATCGGCGGAGAGTACCTGTCTGTAAGCGCACCGGCATTCGATGAACTGGCTGCCTACCTGGACACACATCGAGAGATTTGGACGGCACCGTTCGGAGATGTGCTGCGCTACATCCAAGAGCGCAAGTCAGCCGCAATCGAGATTCACGAAAACGGCGGCGGATCAATCGATGTTGCGCTTAGTTGGCCACTAGACTCGCAGATTTACGACCTTCCCCTCACGCTGGAAGTGGAGGTAATGGATGGCGCAAAAGAAGTGACCGCGACGTCTGAAGGCAACTTCCTCCAGACAAAACTTATGAAACGTA
Source organism: Acidobacteriaceae bacterium (assembly GCA_003162255.1). Lineage (GTDB taxonomy): Bacteria > Acidobacteriota > Terriglobia > Terriglobales > Acidobacteriaceae > Acidiflorens. The sequence continues at coordinate 2,755 of PMMJ01000471.1, forward strand.
GCGCCACTGTGGTGGCTCTGGTTGAAGTTCCTCCCAACACGAAAGTCGTCCACATAACGAGCACCAGGCGCTGAATGAAGCCTACCCGGAGCCAAACTCAGCCCCTCACCTCTTTTGCGAAACAGAATTCCGGCACGAGAAGCCGAGATAGTGCTCCAGATCGAGCACCTGCTCATAGCGCCCGAAACTGCGCTCGTGCCGCGCCACGCACTCCCGCTCCTGCCAGACCTCGACGTAGGCGGGCAGTAGTTTCGCCTGCGGGCGCGTTCCCGGCCGCAATGGCGCCGAGTAGAAGTTGGTGTGTACCTTCACGCAGCCCTTGCTGTCCACTGTCGGGAAGCTGATCTCGGCCAGTTCGAAGCCTTCGGTCGCCAACGGCAACAGATGCTCGCGTTCGATCCGCATCGCCTCCCCGACAGGCATCGCTTTGCCTGCGATCCGCCGCTGTTCGTCTTGCTGGCAATAACTTCGTAGCTGTTGGTTCAGCTCTTCCAGGTTCGTCGCCTGCGGTATCGGCACCAGATGATTCCGCCGGAAGTAACCCACTTCGCCCTCGACTCCGCCCTTCTCGTTGCCCCGCGCCGGATTGCAGAACTCCGTCTGAAATCCCCAGTGCGAGCGGAAGGCGATCAAGCGTTCCGTCTCCTCCCGCTGATGCCCGCGCAGAATCTTCTTCACCGCGCTCTTCAGGTTGTCGTAGCGCAACCGCTTGAAGACGCCACCGAAGTAGCCGAACGCCAACTCGTGTGCTTCCAGAAAAGCCTGCTGCGTGGCGTGATAGTAAGCCACATGAAACGCTCCGCCACTCGCCATCGAGCGCATCGCGAAGTGATGAACCGACTGGCGCTCACCCCCGATCTCGGCCACGGCTTCATACCAATCCACCTGGGCCTCGCCGCCCCAGTCGTAGACCTGCGGCACGAACGTCTCTCGCGCCATGAGCCCGAACTCTTGCTTGCGTTCCCGCACGTAACGGCGCACCGTCGCTTCCGCTACGGCCTCGGTGCGCTCTTGCCGAATCCGCTGCCAGATGCGATGCGCGGTGTGCCGCTGTTTGCGCGGAGCCGTCTCGTCCCGACGCAGAATCTCGTCAATGAACTCCATCACCGGACCCAACCTCGGCCTGTTCCGCACCGCCAGTTTGCGTTCCGGCGGAATCGCACTCGCCAGCGCTTGTCGCACCATCCGCCGATGCACGCCCAGCTTCTTCGCAACTGCACGAATCGAAGCGACTCCCTGCGTGTGCTCCCGCCTGATCTCTTCGAATAGCTCCACCTTGCGTCTCCTGTCCATCGCCCTCCCCGTCTGCTTCGCAGACAGGGTAGGCCGATATATCGGTTAGGGTGGGGCCAAATGTAATGATCGAAGTGGGGCCACTTCAGAGTAGCGAAATCAACATTGTCAATCCGTTGATCTGCACCGTCTGGTCCGCCAAGGCGATGGCCGATCTGCTGGGATGCTGCCCGAATCGGGGGAGCATTGCTCGTTGTCCTCGCCGCTTCTGTAGTCGTGGCTTCGGCTCTGACGCTCCTGGGGTACAGCGAACCCAAACCGACGTATCTCGGGATTGGCATTTTGTTGGCCGCCGCAGCAGTTATGCCCTGGCTGGTCACTGAAAAGCGGAAACTCTCTGGCACTACAAATAGTGCTGCCTTGAGAGCAGATGCCTCTCAATCAGTCGTGTGTGCCTATCTGTCACTCATTGCTCTTGTCGGGCTTGGAGTGAATGCGGTTTGGCATGTAGCTTGGGCTGACCCGCTCGCGGCTTTGCTGATTGTGCCGTTTATCGTGTGGGAGGGCACGAAAGCAATGCGCGGCAAGGCTTGTGGGTGTTGCTGATTTAGTGGACTAGCAAGGGCAATACGGTTGCCAACTGGCCTGCAAAAGTGCGGCCTTACTGAGTGCGAGAGGATATCGGCCGCGGCAAGGTCCAAGAACGTCGAACCTCCCGAGATCCACCTCACGAAGTTCCTTCAACTTTAGCTATCGGGTCGGGTCGGATGGATGCACTGGAAGCCACTTCGTGAGGGACCGCCCCAATTCGGAGACACTGTCTCAGGCGTGTTTACGCCGGTGCTCGCGAAACACTCAAAGTCGTACGTAGAGTGCGGCGTCGTTTCAAACCTTAGGTTTGCTGCTGCACACGGGAGCGCGGAGCTGAAGGTTGTCGGCAACCAACAAGACTTGCCATGCCCAGAAGCCTGCTGTCGCTACTTCCGCGATACTCCGTAGCCTAGCAATTGGAAAGAGATTGAAACGACCTCGCAGCTCAACGGCCATAGCGCCCCATGAGTTCCGTTTCGCCCAGAATATGGCCCTTCATGGCGCGTTCGAGGTCCGGTTTGGTGGCACCGGCCTTCAGGTTGAGCTTGGTGTCGAGCGCATACAGCTTGAAATAATTGCGGTGTGGCGTGCCCGGCGGGGGACATGGACCTCCGTAGCCGATCTTGCGAAAATCGTTGCGTCCTTGCCGCGCTCCGGTAGCAAGCTGTTCCTCTTTTTCCATTCCCCCTGCCAGTTCTCTCGTGTTTGCAGGAAGGTTGTATAACACCCAATGCACCCACGTACCTGCCGGCGCATCCGGATCGTCCAAGATGAGCGCAAAGCTCTGTGTCGCCGCGGGTGCCTCCTTCCAGTGCAGCTGCGGGGAAACGTCAGGTCCGGCGCATGTGAACTTCTTCGGAATCGTTTCGCCATTCGAAAAAGAGGTGTTCGAAATCTGGAAAGACATAACCCCTCCGTTCGCTTGACCAAAGATTGAAAAACCGCCGAGAAGCTACACTTCAATCAGTATCGGCAACCCAATCAGTATTGGCAAAGAGCCGCGATCTATGCGCTTTGCGGCGAAAAATATAGCCAACAGAGTCAGAGGCGTCACACGGTTATGATTTCCGCGTCACGATCCGCGCAGCGACTTGGCTGAAGTCCTCGCTGGCTTGGGGCTTCTTAGGTGTTTGCTCTGGGCGGGTGTCTGTTCTCTTTTCCAGTTGATTGGCTTGGCGCTGTGCTTTATCCGCTTTTGTACGCTTTTTTGCCATGCCTACAGCTTGCCACAACGGGGCGAACCCGGCTAGGGCCTGTGGCTTTCCAACTGCACCACTACCAGGAATCAGTCCCGGTTGACAGTCGCAGTGCAGAAGGCTAGGGTGGTAATCGAGCGAGTAGTCTTCCCGCTCTTTCAGGTCTCCTGAACTAAGTCAGCCCATCTGAAGTTCTCCGTCTTAGATTACCTAACCAATCGATGGAGGTTGATCATGTTTGCTCGCAATGTCTCTCTACGCCTGAAACCAAACACGATGAGCGAGTTCACGCGGCTTTTCGAAAAAGAAGTCATTCCCATGCTGCGGAAGCAGAGTGGGTTCCGGGATGAAATCGCATTTGCTGTCCCGGGAGGGCTGGATGTGGTCGCAATAAGTCTCTGGGATACCAAGGAATACGCGGAAGCCTACAAGACTGCAGGCTACCCCGAAGTGCTCAAGATCCTGCATAAAGTATTAGACGGCACTCCCAAGGTGCAAGTCTCGGATGTGATTAGCTCGACTATTCACAAACCCGCCGCCGTGGCCGCCTGAGACGGTGCCTCGTCAATCGCCCCGGGGTGGCTACGTGCGCCACCCCCTTTTTGGTCGCAAGATACATTCATTCGGGAGAGCCGATGACGCCAGAAGTTCAAGTCGGCACTATTCTGATCGAGGAGCCGCCCCCCTTGTTCGTCAGCGGCGCAGCCGGGAGAACAATCTTCCTTCCCGACCGTAGAGAGCGATGCCGGGCGAGGTATTCACAACAGACATTGCTTCGGTGACATTGGCGTAGCACTCAGTCGGGGAATCTATGACGCTATTCGTCCTACGGCTACGAAACGGTAATTGCGTTGTGGTTGCTGCGGGAGACGACGCAGTTGCACGGCAGCGATGCC
>PMMJ01000471.1:6680-6865 GCA_003162255.1 Acidobacteriaceae bacterium
CCTCTACGATGCTCTCGCACAAATGCATATTGACGCATGGGATAACCGCGACAAGCGCCTAGTTTCTTACGCCGTCCGGCAGGAGCGTGGCAGGCTATCGAAGTAAGAGGTTTGTTGGTCACGAAGACCAATCGTTGCGGCTAGACCACAACCCTGCGCCTTCGCGATTAAGCTGCCTTCCGGCG
>PMMJ01000304.1 GCA_003162255.1 Acidobacteriaceae bacterium
ACGCCGCCCATGTACTCGCCCTTTTTGGAAACACAGTCAAAAGTCGTCGCCGTGCCGAAATCGACAATCACGCACGGGCCTCCATACTTCTCAAACGCCGCCACCGCATTCACAATCCGGTCCGCGCCCACTTCCGCNNCGCCCGAAACTTCCAGGTTGTCCATGGAGAAAAGGTTGCGGAAGATCACTCCGTACTCGTCGACGGTGCGGGTCAGGTGGGAGCCGACGCGCCAGTTCGCAACCAGCCGTTCATAACGAGGCGCTTCCGTGGTTACATCCTCGCCTGTATGGTGCGCCACCGGCTCAAAAACGCCGAGCACCGTATTCGTATTTCCGACATCGATGACTAGCAGCATATTTGTAATTGGTGATTTGTAATTTGTAATTTAAGAGCAGCGGCCTTTCCAATTACAAATTACAAATTGCCAATTACAAATCAGAAATGGTTCTCACCGTTCCGCTGACCACCGTTCGCAGACCTTCCGCGGTTCTTATGCGCAAAAATCCACGCTCATCCAATCCTTCGGTAACGCCCGCCAAGTTGCCGTCGTCGCCGATGGACACTTTTCTGCCGCGCACCGACGAAGAATTTTCCTCGAACCGGCGCAGGATTGCCTCCCTCGCTCCCGCGTCTTCCACCAAACTTCGATACTCGCGGTCGAGCGATTTTAGCAAAGCCGCGCAGAGCTCCACGCGCGACCATTCCGTGGCGGTTTCGATGCGCAACGACGTCGCAATCTCGCGCAGCTCAGCCGGAAACTTGACCTGGTTCACGTTAATGCCCGCCCCCACCACCAGGTGGCGCACTCGCGTTACCTCGGCATTCATCTCCGTGAGAATGCCGCAGAACTTCTTGCCGCCAAGGAGCAGGTCGTTCGGCCATTTCAGGTCCACCAAGAGCTGCGGCGCGATCTCCGCGACCGCCGCGCGAACGGCGAGCCCCGCCGCCAGCGAAAAAATCAGCGCGTCCGATGGCGGCATCGCCGGACGCAGGATCACCGAACAGTAGACTCCCGTGGACCGCGCCGAATGCCAGCCGTGCGCGCCGCGCCCACGCCCGGCCAGTTGCTCTTCGGCAAGAAATACGCTGCCTTCGGGCGCGCCCTCCGCCGCCGATTGCATGGCCTCCGAATTGGTCGAGCCGATTTTGTAATAGTGATGGATCTGCTTGGCATCGCCGAAGATCGTGCCCCTCAACAGCGGCGCTAGCATCTCCGGCAGCAGCAAGTCTGGAACCGCGCGCAGTTGATAGCCGGTCGCGGGATGTCCAGCAACGTCCACGCCCAACCCGCGCAGTTGCTGAATCAGCCGCCAGACTTCCGACCGGCTGATGCCGATCTCTTCAGCAATCTTGGTGCCGCTGACGACAACGGTGGCATGGTCCATAAGCAGGCGGACGATGCGCCCCAGGCGAGCGTCTGTGGCTTTGTGCACCGACGGCAAGCTGCGAGTTTTGGTGGAAGCGGAGATGCAGGGAATTATAAACAGTCGCTGGTCGTTCGTCGTTAGTCGTTAGCAAATCGAATTCCCGAATGATCCAGCCCCGCGAACGACCAGCGACTAACGACCAACGACTGGGTTCTACGCCGGCGACACTCGCAAACTCATATCCACCGCTGTCGATGAATGCGTAAGCGCCCCGACCGAGATGAAATCCACGCCCGTCTCCGCGTACGAGCGCACGTTTTCCAGATTGATTCCGCCCGCACACTCCAGCGGAATGCGGCGTGTGTGCCGCGAACAGATCTCAACTCCCTTGCGCACATTCTCAACGCTTACATGGTCAAACAGGATCGCCTCCGCCCCGTTTTCCAACGCCAGCTGCAGTTCTTCGAGCGACTGCACTTCAATCTCGACCGGCTGCCGGCCACGCCGGTTGTGGATGGCACGCTGCAGCGCCGGAATCGCACCCCCGGCCAGCGCTATGTGATTGCCTTTGATCAACACGCCGTCGGAGAGATCGAGCCGGTGATTCTGCCCGCCGCCGCAGCGCACCGCGTACTTATCGACCACGCGCAGCCCTGGCGCCGTCTTGCGAGTATCGAGAATCCGCACCCGCGTGCCTTCCACCGCATCCACAAACTTGCGAGTGGTGGTCGCGATTCCGGCCATGCGCTGGAGAAAATTCAGGATCACGCGCTCGCACGACAGAAGCACCCGCGCGTTATGCTGGATGACCGCGATCTGCTGCCCCGTGTGCAGGCGTATGCCATCGAAAATCGAAGGATGGCTGGTCACTTCGTAATGCGAAGTGACCGCTCCGTCGAGCGCCGCGTAGACGTCGAGAATCCGCGGCACACATCCGAGGCCCGCCAGAATGCACTCCTCATTGGCGACAATCGTCGCCGAAGCGCGCTGTTTGGGATCGATGCAGGCGTAGCTGGTCGCGTCGCTCGTCGCTCGATCTTCGTTCAGCGCGTTCTCGATAATCGCGGTGATGCGTCGTGAATTCCAGTCCATGGCTTGTGTAGGGACGGGCGCCATCGCCCGTCCATGCGGCTCACAGAGCCGCTGCTCCGATGCTGCGTCGAGCTTCGCTCGACCGAACGGCCGAGGGCGGCCGTCCCTACGTGGTTCCTGCCTCTCCTAACTCCTTCAGCTTGGCTGCGATCTTCTCTCGAAGACTCGCCGCTTCTTCTGCCTGCTTGCGCAGCCCTTCCACTACGTGCGATGGAGCTTTGCTCAAGAACTGCTCATCGCCAAGTCTGGCTTGCGCACTCGCCAATTGCTTTTCAATCTTCTGCATCTCTTTCGTTAGACGCTCACGCTCGGCCGCCACGTCGATCTTTTTTTCGTAGATGGCATGCACATCGAACCGCGACGTGCTGCGCGCTCCTGCAACCTTCTCCAGCGACGCTTCCGCGAACGTGACGCTCTCGACGCTCGCCAGCCGCTCAATCGACGCGAGATTCTGTTCAAGCAGGATGCGCATGGTCGGCTCATGCGCAAACACCTCGATCGGCACTTTGATCTTGGGCTCGACTTTCAATTCCGCCCGCAGGTTGCGCACACTGACGATTAGGTCTTGAAGAATCGCCATGTCTACTTCCGCCGCTATGTTGATTTGCATCTCGTCTGACTGAGGATAATCGGCCAGTGCGATCGATTTCTTGGGCGGGTTGCCCTCATAGATCGCCTGCCAAATCTCTTCAGTAATAAAAGGCATCACAGGATGCAACAATCGCAGTGATGCTTCGAATATTTTCACCAAGTTCGCGCACGCTTTGGCCGCTTCCGCTTCGTTGTTTTCATCCAGCAGGCGCGGTTTGATAAGTTCGATATACCAGTCGCAGAACTCTCCCCAAAAGAAATCGTAAATGCGATTCGCAGCGTCGTCGAACCGGTAGATTTGGAGCGCTTCGTTGACGTCCTTGGTCACGCGATTGAATAGAGAAAATATCCAGCGATCTTCAAGGGTCTGCTTTTCGAACCCGTCGATGCGCGTGTATGGGCTGATCGTCGTTCCGCTCATAATAGTCTGAAGGCCCGGTTCCACCCGGTCCACGTTCATGAACATGAAGCGCGCCGCATTCCATATCTTGTTGGCAAAATTCCGATAGCCCGCCGTGCGGCTTTCGCTGAACGCGATATCGGTTCCCGGCGCAGCCATCGACGCCAGGGTGAAGCGCGTCGCGTCGGTGCCGTAGTGCTCAATCACCTCGATCGGATCGAGCACGTTCCCTTTGGTCTTCGACATCTTCTGCCGGTCGGCATCGCGCACCAGCGCGTGGATGTAGACCTCGCGAAAGGGAACGCTTGCGCGCAACGCATCGTCATCCTCATCGGTGCCCCAGAGCCTGCCCTGAGCTTGTCGAAGGGTTCGCGCCCGTTCTTTGGGCGCTAACCTGGGATTATTACTCGGCCTGTGCGGCGGCGTCATGAACCAGCAGCCGAGCATGATCATGCGCGCTACCCAGAAAAACAAAATGTCGAAGCCGGTAATCATGAGCGAATTGGGATAGAACACTTCTTCGTCGCGCGTCACCTGCGGCCAGCCCAGCGTGGTGAACGGCAAAAGGCCAGACGAAAACCAGGTGTCGAGTACGTCCGTGTCCTGCTCGAAGTTCGTGCCGCCGCATGGGCACGCCGTTGGAGCCTCGCGCGCGACTACCACTTTCTTGCAGTCATTGTTCGTGCAATACCACGCGGGAATTCGGTGTCCCCACCACAACTGCCGCGAGATGCACCAGTCGTGGATGTTGTGCATCCAGTTCAAATAAATCTGCCCGTAATTCTCCGGCGTGAAGCGGATATATCCCTTTTCGACGACCTCGATGGCGCGCTTGGCGAGCGGCGCAATCTTGACGAACCACTGGGTTGAGAGCCGCGGCTCGACAATCGTCCCCGAACGGTCGCACTTGCCGAGCGCAATCGTGTAATCCTTAGTGCCGACCAAGAAGCCTTGCTCGGTGAGATCTTCGACGACATGCGCGCGCGCGGCAAAGCGGTCCAGCCCCGCGTAGGGGCCGGCATTGGCGTTCATCCGAGCGTGCTCATCGATCACTTCGATCTGCGGCAGGTTGTGGCGCAAGCCAGCCTCGAAGTCGTTGGGATCATGCGCCGGCGTCACCTTCACCGCGCCAGTGCCAAACTCCGGCTGCGCCAGTTCGTCGGCGATGATTGGAATCTCCCGATTCATCAGCGGCAGCATCACGTGCTTGCCGTGCAGATGGATGTAACGTTCATCCTTCGGATTCACCGCGACCGCCGTGTCGCCCAGCATCGT
>PMMJ01000004.1 GCA_003162255.1 Acidobacteriaceae bacterium
GGATTCTTTTTCAGGGCCGGCCCGGAAGGGAAAAAAGGGTTGATGGCCGCTGCCCTCCTGTCGTCATTTCCTCCCCTTGACGGGAACATCGGTTTTTGGGATGCCAGCTTTCAGCAGTTTCCAATTGCGTTGACACTCGGCAAGACCCTGAAGAAGGGCCAGCACTATCGCTTTCGAATTGAATCATACGGCGATCGCCACTCCTTCTCGGTGTTGGAACCGGTGAGTGGCAAAGTCTTGGTTGAGCCGCTTAGTTACAGGGTGGACACTATCGAACCGGACGGAATCTTCGGAATCCATCTGAAAGACGGCAAAGCGCGCATCACCCGATTTGCGTTTGCTCCATCGCAAATTACCCGGCAGATTAGACCTCTCAAGGTGAAGCCAGAAGATTTCCTCCAGGAAGCCTTTACCTCGCGGCAAGTGACTCGTAAGCTTGGGCAGCGTGCCCCGGCAGCCGCGAAGAAAGTGATTGGGCGCGACACGGCTGTACAGTTTGACTATCTGAAGGAGCAAGAAAAAATGTGGAGCGCGAAATGAAACCGTAAAGTTTCGAAAGAGTGATACCACTAATTTAGTTGCACATATCAATGTTGCGCTTAAGGAACGTCTTTTATTTGCAGAACCAACCTCTGCTTCAGTTCTTCCAGTACGCGCACCACCCGCACGTGGCATCGTGGTCGCGGTCTTAGCCAGCTCGGATTTCCCCATCCCTTTGGGGGTTCGCTTTCAGAGGAATGGCGAAACCGAGGTCTCCTGCGCCCTGGCTCTGCTCCAGGATCTGGTCGGGCAGTTGGGCCGCCGCTTCCTGGAGGTGTTGGTGGGGGACGCTTTGTATCCTGCAAGCCCCCTTCGTCCCGGAAGTGGAACGTCTGGGTCTGGTTTGGGCCTTCACCTTGAAAGAGCACTAGCCCGAGTTATTACGCGAAGCGGGGCGTTGCACGCAGGCATCTCCCACCGGAGTTCACGAGGAGCCGGGCCGGGAGATTCGATACTGGCACTTGCCGGAGGTCGATTGACCGGTCGCCGATCGCCAGGTGCGGCTTGTCAGACGGTGCGAATCGAACCAGCCCGAAAAATTAATCGTGCTCTCCCGTTTTCAAATGATTTCTGACATCCCTCGACCATTCCGACTTACCCCAGCTTTCTTGTCTGCCACATCTGATGTCAAATCAGCGCCCTACCTGATGGGCACATGGCGCGCTTTACGGAATCGCTGCGGTTTACAAAGAAAGTTGCAAAGAAAGTGCTTGACAAAAAGGACTCATTGGTCTTAGCCTGTGCTGTCAATGAACATTATGAACATAAAAACTGTATGAATCGATAAGTCAAGTCTCGATGTCCTGAGGCTCGCCAGTGGCCGCCGTCGACGAGGCGGTGGAGAGCTTTTGATGGTGTCCCCCGTCGGCTTTCGAAAAACGGGCATGGCTGATTCGATCAGTATTTTGGAGTGAGTCGGTCTGGAAAAAGGGAAATATGACCAATACGGCAACAGAACTATGTTTCCCGCGGCTCTGGGTTAAAGAATCAGGAGGTACTCGTAAGAAGGTGTTCTCTTGCGAGTGAGCCGGAGCTATGAGCTACCTACTAACCGCTCCACCGATTCCGCTGCCTTTAGGGAATGCGACAAAACGTCAGATTTAAGATCGAGTTAACCGGGGTTATCGGGAGAGAATTGTATGAAAAAAAAGAATGATGTCCTTGCAAGTTTGAGCCGTGTTATGAGACCGCTGATGATTCCCCTGCTGGCGCTACTGATCCTGGCCCACCCCGATGCGTCGGCGCAAACCGGCAACTCGACTTTGGTCGGAACGGTTAGGGATATATCGGGTGCTGCGGTTCCTGGCGCAAAGGTAACAGTCGTAAACCAAGCCACAGGTGTCGTCAAGACTGTCGACTCCAGCGCGATTGGTGGATACGAATTTCCTTTTCTGGCGGACGGTGTCTATACGATAAGTGTCGAATTCGTCGGCTTTGACAAGGCGGAGGTTCGGAACGTGAAGTTGGATATCCGGGATGTGGGACGTATCGACTTCAGCATAAAACCCGCCAAGGTTGCACAGGCAGTGACGGTGACTGATGCCGCTCCTTTGCTGACGACGGATAATGCCGACGTTGGGAGTTTGTTCAAAGTGGACGATGCGCAGGAACTCCCCATTGGGCGCGATTTTGCATCCCTTCAACTGCTCACCCCAGGGGTTACTCATGGGTATAATGCTGGACAGAGCTGGGGCGTACAACTTTCTCCCGGATTTGTGTCGGGGGGAGGAGACCTCAATTCAACCGACTTCTCGATTGATGGAGCTGACAACAATCGCGCTTTCACCATGCACAATGCGGCCTCCCCATCAATGGATATGATTGCGGAGGTTAAAATAGACACCGGAGGTCTATCCGCCGAGTACGGGCGCGGTAGTGGAGCGGTGGACGTCTCCCTGAAGAGCGGCACGAATCGATTCCACGGAACGCTCTTCGACTATCTGCAGAACAACGCCCTCAATGCCCGTTATTACCTTGCGACTCAAAAACCGGACCCCCTCCACGTGAATCAATATGGCGCCAGCATTGGCGGACCGATTATCAAGAACAAGTTGTTTTTCATGTTTGCCTGGACTGCCACGAAGGATAGATCTTCGTCTACTGCCCAATCATATCTGCTGCCGACGGCTGACGAATGGGCAGGACATATGTCGGTGCCAGTGGTGGACCCGCTAACCGGCCTGCCGTTTCCGGGTACGGACGGGTATACCATTCCCACTGACCGTATTTCAACATTTGCAACCGCGATCAAGAGTTGTTGCTTTGCTGCGACCAATAGCAGTGGCTTTTGGACAGGTTCCATCACGAACACCACCGACCGTAGCAACTTCGACTTCAAGGCAGACTACATAATCAGGCCGGCCGATTCGATAGCTGTTAGCTGGGGTCGCCAATCCTCCACCTTCCTCCTGGGCGAGCCTCCAACGATGTCGGCGGATAACGATGCTTTCAGGGGGAATAGACTCTCTGCCCATTGGACACATACCTTCAGCCCGCGCTTCTTCAATAGTTTGGTGGTTGCCGGCCACAAAGATTGGACAGATGGCGACCAACAGGCCGCCTCCGATAGTCGAAAAAACTTCATCTCGAATGTGGGTTTGCAATTGCCCACGTACATTCCTGGCTTACCCAATGTTTATATTCCCAGTTACGACAGCCGTTTTGGAGGGTGGTTTGGCCCTCTAGGATCGACAGACGCGACCTATCAGATTACCGAGGGCGCCAATCTAATTAGAGGAAAGCACGCCTTGAGCTTTGGCGGAGAATATCGCCGAATGCACCAGAACCCGCAGTTTGACTATTACACACGCGGCATATTTGGCTTCTACGGTGGGTTCACGGGTTCGGATTTTGGCGACTTCTTGCTAGGTATCCCATCGCTCGTTTACTACGCCCCCCCTGTAGGGAAAGTACATACGAGCTATTACCAGGCCAGCGGTTACTTTCAGGATAATTGGAGGGTAACTCCATCGCTGACGCTTAACCTTGGTCTGCGGTATGAGTTTACATCGTGGCCGGTTGAAAAGGACAACGTACTTGCCAGCATTATTCCGGCAACGGGACAAGTGGCCCTTGCATCCGACTCAAGTGGAAATATAACCAGCCGCATTGATCCCATTGCATATGCCTCAGCCAAACCGGGGACTTTCGTCTCGTCCGCGTCTGCTGGCCTGCCGCGGAGGAGCTTAATCTATCCGGACAAGAGAGATTGGTCGCCGCGAATAGGCTTTGCCTATCAGCCTAGCTTTCTACGGTCGTTGACCGTGCGTGGAAGCTACGGAATATCCTATAACGCAGATCCTGAGTTAGGGTTCACGATGTCCTATATGTTTACGGTGCCTCCATTCACTGCCACACGAAGTTTCAACAATTCCGACCCCACGTTAAGTGTGTTGGATCCATTACGCGATTACGAGTCCCCAACACCGCCTGACAGGATCCCCGGAGATTACTTTGATCCGCATATGAGACAGGCCTACTACCAAAATTGGGGCCTGAATGTCCAAAAGGCCATCCCTGGACAGATGGTTCTCGACGTTGGGTACCAGGGGTCACGGGGCGTCCATATTACAATGTTGCGATATAACTACAATCAGTCGCTTACGCTTCCGGACACTTCCGATAGGTACCCGGGCTTTACCACCATCGCTGGCTTCACGTCCGATGGGAACTCTCGGTACGATGCGCTGCAGGTTAAACTCAGAAAAGACACCTCTCACGGCTTGAGTTTCACATCTATGTACACTTGGGCTAACGCCATGGATGATGGATCCGCGGAGGACCAAGGACAATTCTTTATCTATGATCCAAAGTTGGATTGGGGAAAATCGGTTTTTTCTCATCGGCATGTCTTCTCCACTGAATTTATCTATCAGTTGCCGTTCGGGAAGGGTAAAGCATGGGGGAACAATATTAACCCAGTACTGGACGGGGTGTTGGGCGGCTGGCAACTGAGCAGCGTCCTATACGCAGCCTCGGGCGACTTTCTTTCGGTTACGTCTGAAGGTGCCCTGGCGGAGGTGGGCACGCAAGTGTGGCCGCGGGCGGATCGCGTGGCTAGCCCCAACCTTAGCAACCGGAGTACGGCAGAATGGTTTAATACTGCTGCGTTTCAAGCACCACCTGTAGGCAGCCACAGAGGCGGGCTCTCAGCACGAGGGTGTGTGGAGGGTCCCGGCAGCTTCACTCCGGACGTCGCAATCTCCAAGAACTTCGGTGTTTGGAAAGAAGGTTGGCGCTTGCAATTCCGTGCGGAGATGTACAATGCGATCAACCACGTGAATTGGGGAGACCCAGCTACTCTTCTAGAGGGCACGGACTTCGGACAGATCCATACATTCGGTAATCCACGAACTATGCAACTCGGTCTGAAATTCGCGTTCTAGCGCTAGTATGGGGCCAGGCTCATCTCTTGCAGTGTAGGTTTGCCGAGAGGATTGAGAGCCGGCCCCTGACCAGCTTTGCAGCGACGGCTGGTGAAGACGGGTGGACGGCTCGTGAATCATTCCCGCTGCTACTGGCTGATGCTGGCGAAAAATATCTGAACCGGACGCTGCCATAAATTCCCCAGGTTTTTCGGCGAAGGATTTTCGAGGCATTCAAGTTTTCAACACCAGACGGGAGGAGGAGCGGTCATCGAGCCTAATGGGCGCTTTGGCCGATAAACCCCAGCGAGAAGGGCGGTCGAGCATCGATCTTTCTCAACGCGTCACGCACAAGCGAGCGCGACCGTGTCCCCATTTTGTTTGACCGTGTTTCTCCGCAGCGGGAGCAAGGCTCCCGCGTTTGAGGCTTCTTGCACCACTCCATCTCTGTAGAAGCTCCCTGCTGAGTCAGTTCCACTCGGTGCTCGAACGCCGAACGAGTTCTCGGTGACTGACCACTGTCGACCTGATAGTAGTAGGCGGTTTCCAACTAGAGCTTGCCATGAACAAAGTCAAAATCTTATCGGCTAAAGAGGCGGTAGCCCAGATTCCCGATGGTGCGAATGTTGCCATTTCCGGCTTTGTCGGCGCAGCTCATCCCGAAGAGTTGACGCGAGCTCTCCAAGATAGCTTTCAGCAATGTGGACAGCCCCGCAATCTAACCCTGGTCTATGCCGCCGGGCAGGGTGACGGTGATACGCGAGGGTTGAATCATCTGGCGTCGGAAGGAATGTTAAGGCGGGTAATCGGTGGTCACTGGAATCTAGCCCCGAAGCTTGGCAGACTAGCGCTGGAAAACAGAATTGAGGCTTACAATTTCCCCCAAGGGGTGATTAGCCGTCTGTTCCGTGAGATTGCCGCAGGAAATCCAGGGGTCATCACGCACATCGGGTTGGGAACCGTTCCAGACCCGCGCCAAGGAGGCGGGAAGCTCAACAGCCGCACAACCGCGGACCTGGTGGAACTGATCGAACTGGGGGGCAAAGAATGGCTATGGTATAAGGCTTTTCCGATTCACATCGGGTTCTTGCGAGGGACCGCCAGCGACTCCTTTGGCAACATATCGTTTGAGGACGAAGCAACAATAGGAGAGGTTCTTTCGATCGCACAGGCCGCCAGGAACTCAGGAGGCAAGACGTTCGTGCAGGTGAACCGGTTAGTGGAGGATTTCTCCCGCGACCCCAAGAGTATCGTTGTTCCGGGAATCTTCGTGGACGGCGTGGTGCTCGGACACAAAGAGAACCATGCACAGACATTCGGCGAGCAGTTGAATCCGTCCTACATCACCTCAAACGACATTGCGGGGCTCTATCTTCCACCTCTCGAGGATGGTCCCCGACGGTACATCTCCGCACGTGCCCTTCGCGAATGCAAAAGAGGAGACGTGATTAACTTGGGGATTGGGATACCGGAAGGCGTGGCAGCTCTGGCCATGGAAAAGAATCGGCTGGACCAATTCACTCTAACGATTGAGGCCGGTCCGATTGGCGGTGTACCTGCTGGCGGGCTGAGCTTTGGAGCTTCCACTTATCCGTTGGCCACCATTGATCAGCCGTCCATGTTTGATTTTTATGATGGTGGTGGTCTGGATATTGCCATTCTTGGAATGGCTGAGTGCGATGCGGAGGGGAACGTGAACGTCAGCAAGTTCGGAGGGCGGATCGCTGGAATTGGCGGCTTTATTGACATCTCCCAGACGGCGAAGCAGGTCGTGTTTACCGGGACTTTTACGGCCGATGGGCTGAGAACATCTTTTGCGGACGGCAGACTGAGCATCGTAACTGAAGGTAAGAGCAGAAAGTTTGTAAGAACGGTGGAACACTTAACGTTCAGTGCCGCTCAGGCCCGGCTTAGGGGCAAGACGCCTCTTTACGTTACCGAGCGGGCAGTATTTCGGTTGGTCGATTCCGGGCTTGAGCTGACCGAGGTCGCACCCGGAATTAACGTGGAGCGAGACATCTTGGCCCTCATGGATTTCAGGCCTGCCATCGCCGAGCCCATGAAGATCATGCCCGTGGATTTGTTTCTCGGTAGTAGCGCGGCCAATTGCAGTGGCTGAACGTGCATGCTCTTCTGAGATCACCAAGCTTTGTGGCCGGTATCTGTGATGGTAGGACGCGCTCCGGCGCGCGGCACAGATAGCTGACAAGAAATAACACTTTCTGGAGGGACCGAGATGAACTTGGAAGGCCGGATATGTGTGATTACTGGTGCGGGACGTGGGATTGGCCAGCAAATTGCGACTGATTTTGCTCGCAGCGGAGCAAAGGTTTATGTCTGCGACATCAACCAAGAGAGCTTGTCGGGGGTCCGTCAGGCGACTACGAAGGATGGTCTGAACATAACCCTTGCGGTTTGCGACGTCAGCGATGAACCCTCGGTCATGGGGTGGTTTGAATCCATCCAGCGAGCCGAGAACCGTCTGGATGTGCTGATCAATAATGCGGGTATTACCCGAGACGGACTTTTAGTGAGAGTAAAAGATGGGGAAGTGTCTCGCATGCCCTTGGCCGACTTCGAGCGGGTTGTGAACGTCAACCTTAAAGGTGCGTTCCTGTGTGCACGTGAGGGTGCGGCGATCATGGCTCTAAATGGGGGAGGAGTGATCGTGAATATTTCATCCATCTCACGCGCAGGTAATTTCGGACAAGGGAATTACTCTGCGACCAAAGCGGGCATTGATGCTATGACGGTCACATGGAGCAAGGAGCTAGCGAAATACAAAATCCGCGTGGCCGCAGTGGCCCCTGGTTATACCCATACTGAAATGGTGGAAGCGGTCAGCGCGGGTGCACTGGAGAGAATCGTGAACCAAGTCCCTCTTCGACGCCTGGGAGAAATGACAGAAATTTCTAGTGCCATCCAGTTTATCGTCCACAACGATTTCGTCACAGGAAGAACATTGGAGATCGACGGAGGGTTGCGCATTTGAGCGATGCTTGGTGTCTTTTGCGAGCATGGGTTTATGGCCAGAGAAACATCTAGGGTTTCCGGGATCTCCGGCAGCCGTGAGCTTGAGCGAGTGGCTCAGCTGTGGGAACCTCGCTTCCCCAGACGTACCGGACGGCGGAGCTTTGTGGTCGCACCAACGCTATAAGGAGGGTTTTGAATGAGTCGATTGTTTGGAAGGAATTGGTCGAAACAAGATTTGATGGAGCGGGTGGGGGATGCTTCGCAACTTGGTGGAATTCGCAACGTCACCTTAAACGATGGCAATGAGAATGGTGTGCGAGCGGTTGAGGTTTGCACTGGCAGCGGGCTCCGGTTCACGGTTCTGCCCGACCGCGGAATGGATATTCTCGATGCTGAATTCTCCGGGCGCTCACTTTGCTGGCGTTCTAGCACCGGTGCTGTGGCACCCTCGTTTTTTGAACCAATAGGCCCGGGATGGCTACGCGGTTTCTTCGGGGGACTCCTCACGACCTGCGGGCTCTCATACGTTGGTCCGGCGGACATCGACGAAGGAGAGGTCCTTGGTGTCCATGGGCGCGCCTCTTATATTCCCGCACGGGATGTATGCACCGATTGTAGGTGGGACGGTGACGAGTATTTGATGTCCGTGCGCGGCAGAGTAACAGAAACGTCATCCTTGGGGCCGAGGGTCACCCTAACCCGCAATATCTCCTCCAAACTGGGCGCCAACAGTCTTTCCATCGACGACACAATTGAGAATGAAGGATATCTGACATCTCCTTTTACCATGCTTTACCACATCAACCTCGGATTTCCCGTAGTGTCCAAAGATGCGATCTTACTGTCGCCTACGAGGAACGTGACTAACATCGCGGGGGAGGCTATAACTCAAATAGACCAATACCGCCGTTTCGATGATCCTCAGGCAGAAACACAAGAGGGTGTCTTTTGCCACGAGATGGTTCCGGACGAGCAAGGCTATGTAACAGCGGCCCTGATCACCAGGAAGCCCAATCCCTTTGGTGTCTTTGTTCGCTACCGCATGAAAGAACTACCCCTATTATGGGAATGGAGGATGCTGCGCCGGGGTGTTTACGTCGTGGCACTTGAGCCAGCAAACTGCCGGCCTGAGGAACGGTCTAAATCTCGGAAGCGTGGAGATCTGAAATTCCTAAGACCAGGAGAAGTTGTTCGGCACCATGTCGAGATTGGAGTGTGCACGTCGGAGGAAGAGATCGCCACGTTGGAGCGGCACATATCCGGGGCGACCACGGGGCCGTGACTTGAGACTCGTATATTTGTGACCTATCAGGTCGAGTTACACCATAGTTATCACGATATTTCGAACCAAGCAGTGGGGAACCCGTCCCGCCCGACGGATCGTCGCGGCATTTTGGAGCCTGTGCAGAGGTTCCTTTAGAGGACGATTTTCGAACTTTTCTGTGGTTCCCCGCCCAACAGGCTAAAATTGATACGTAGCGGTAGTTGGCGTAATCGCTGGGATGTTGCAACAGTAGTGGCGGCCCCCTAACCGACCATTCTCCCAGAACCGTAGTACGAACAACCGTCCGCGAGCGCTCCAGGTGACTCGTCTTGCCCGTTACGGCACAATGGGGAGAACCAGAGCCGAAGGCCGGGATTTGTCGTGGTAGATGACGTTAGTTGCTTTAACCATGTGCGTTCCACGCGCCTGATCCTCGCCCGTATTCAGGTTTCGATCAAATCGGGGGAAGTTGCTGCTGGAAACCTCGAGCCGCAGTTTGTGTCCGGGCAGGAATACATTGCTCGTCGCCCAAAGATCCACGCAGATGTGATAGATTTCCCCCGGATTTCCCAGTTCCGGTTTCTCCTGCGAATGGCGGTAGCGCAAGCGCAGAATGCCTTCCGTCAAATTCTGAGCAAATCCGTTCGGCCAGATGTCAACCAGTTTCCCGGTAAAGTCTGTATCCACCGCAGAACTACTGACATAAAGGTCGAGCGAAATCGGACCCGTAACTTCCGTGCTCTGGGTAAATGCCGGCGAGGAGAATACGAGCACGTCGCCGCGCGCTTCCGCCGGCCGCTGGTCCTCCGGGCCGACCCCCGTTGGCAGCGAGCAACAAAGCGGCCCGCCAATCGTGGGGACCGCGTCGTTCGGATCGTACACGTACTGGTCAGGTTTCTCCTCGGCAGGCACAGCCGTACTCAGCGTGCCGCCTCCTTCCAGACCATTCGCCGGCTTGGTCGAGTGCAGGTAATACCGCGTCGCCTTGGCGCGCTCCAGTGGCCAGTCATCTTCTTCGCGCCAGTTGTTTTTTCCCATGACGAAGATTCTTACCGGTTTCTCCCGATCCGATCCATTCCCGATGCCTTTGAGCAGGCTGTCGTACCAGCGCAGCATCGCTTCAACCAGATCGAACGGCAACTTGTCTCCAAAATCAACTGCGCCGACCTTTCTATCCTCCGATCCACCCGCGTGCCCGCCCACGTAAATCTGCAGGCGTTGGCCACGACGCGCTGCCTCCGTCCCTGCCTCTTTCTTGAGACGTACGTAGTTCTTCAGTGTCCCGCCCAGAAAAATGTCGTACCACGCTCCCAGGCTGAATACGGGAACTTGAATCTGCGCGTAGTGATCTTCGATCGACCAGCGCTTCCAATAGTCGTCATAGTCCGGGTGCGCCAGCCAGTCGGTGAAATAAGGAGCCAGTCCCGCAGCCGAAGGTGCTTCGCGCACGGGATAAGACCATAGCGGCAACTTTTGTGTCCAGCCGAGCGCGTCAGCGCCTGACTCTACGCGGCGGCCTAGGGTGTTTTCCGCCAGTCCCGTTGTCCACGATTCGTTGAACCATTGCTCGAACGCGCCGCCCTGATAGGTCCAACCATCGTGATAGTTGGAGGCCGTAATGTTGGGGGAAATTCCCGCCAGATGGGGCGGCTTGGCAATCGCGGCCAGATACTGCGTCGCGCCGACGTAGGAACCTCCGAACATCCCGACCTT
>PMMJ01000150.1 GCA_003162255.1 Acidobacteriaceae bacterium
AGAGTTCTTCAGAGGTTCCTTAGAGGAGTGCCAGGATAGATCATGTTCGCAATCGCCCGCATGCGTGGAATCCGGAACGGAATCGTCTTCTTCGGCTGAATAAATGTGGTCCATTTCTGGTCGATGTCGCTCCCTACGCTGACGTAGGTTGGATCCCAGTAATCCCGGAATATCCGCAAAGCCAATGCTCGCTTTTGCGCTAACGTGTAGGCGGAAGTGTCGGGCGTGTCAGGATACCCTCCACGGCTGCTAACTTCCTATCCGCCTCTGTGCGAACTTGGTGAACTTTAAGTGAAGTCTTCGTTTGTTCGACCTTCACCTTTGTCGCCCGAATCTTTGTTTGCAGTCTTTTCACTGCGGTACGTGTTTCGCTTTGAGATGTGGTCAGCAGCGTTCTCCAAAGACTTTCCAGCATTACGATTGCAAACTTCTTTGATGCCCTGTCCGATTCTGGTGCTATTGCGATCCGGCGAAGTTCGGTGCAGACCTCCGGCATTGCTTCTGCCAGAATTGCCGAGACCCTGCCGTGGGGCTTTGACCGGGTCTTTGCAATTGCCTCTGTAATGTAGTGCTCAAGCAGTTTTTGTTTCATAGCAATTGCTCGCTTTCTGCTTGGCTGCTTTCTCTGCTTGGTGCTCGTCTGTCATTCGCTGTGTAATGGCTTAAGTTCTTTGTACTGGTACGCTGATGTCCCGAGAGTGCCCGCACTCAAGAACGCAGCCGGTGTAAGTAGCGTGTTCGGGTGCCTGAACTATCCCGTTTACGCTTTGTACGGTCTGCATTGTTTGGCAAACCGTACAATAGAATCTCGCCCGAAGACGCTGCCACTGTGCGAGAATGCCTCTGCGGGAATCAGGGGTTGTCTCTAATGCTGAACTGGTTTCAAACTTGCTCTCTCGGGTTGTAAAGGTTCTTGCTGTCATACCCTCCCCCTGTACGTGTACGGCTGCGACGAATACCGGGCTGTCGGGTGCTGCATATGCGTGAGCCGTGTTGTACACGAAGGTCAAGAACTCTTCGGACGTTCGGTCAACCGGCTGTGTGACGATCTCAGACCCGATGCCCGCCTTGATCTGTGGTCTCGCTGGCAACAGGTCAATTGCATCGGCCAAAGTTGCCGGTCGGAGTTTGCCGTCTTCTACGTACTGTGACGGAATACCCGCTTCGTTAGGAATGGGAACCCTCATAGTGACCTCCGATAAACTTTGCCATCCCGCCAGCC
Source organism: Acidobacteriaceae bacterium (assembly GCA_003162255.1). Classification (GTDB taxonomy): domain Bacteria; phylum Acidobacteriota; class Terriglobia; order Terriglobales; family Acidobacteriaceae; genus Acidiflorens. The sequence goes on from PMMJ01000150.1 coordinate 1,223, forward strand.
ATAGACCGATAAATCCTCGCCCGCTGCCAACAAAGCATCCGATACTTCTAGCGGTAGTCGGTCTGTCTGGTCGCTATCTGGGAAGACAGACAAACCTAAACCTAGGTTTTCAGCCGCCTCAGTTGTCTTCACAGTTAGGTTTTGATCTTTCTTCTCAGTTGTCTTCACAGTTAGGTGGACACTGGTGTCCTCTGGCTCAGTCATTTTTGTCCTATGGCTCAATCTGCTTTGGTCACCAGTGTCCTGTGCCTCAGCATGGGTGTCCTCTACCTCATCGTTTAGGCATAGGACATCGGTGTCCGCTGCCTCTTTATATGCGTGGGCATACATTGCACTGAGGTTTAGGGTGTACCGGTTAGGAGTTCCGTCGGCGTGCTGGTTGCCCCAGCCCCGCTCCCATTTCAGAATGCCGAGTTTATGCAATGCGGCAGTAGCTCGACGAACGGTTCGCTCATCTAGCCCGGCGAGTTCCCCGATTCGTTTCAGCGATGGACAGCACAGCCCGGTTTTGCTGTTGCGGTGACATGCGATGGCGATCAGCACGAGTTTGGCTGTCGGCGTGATTCCTGTGGTGTCGCAGGCCGCTAATAGGTAGGCGAAGCCGTGCGGTTTCTTCCGTGGTTGTGTGTGACTTGATGTCATCTCATTTTCCTTTCAACTAACTTGCCAAAGCGTTTGCAACAGACGCTAGGTCAACGCTGCTGAGACTTTGTAAAATGTCGTTCTGTGCTCGGGTTGTTTTCGTTCCGGTCTTCTCCGTGAGCCTGCGAAGATTTAGGATTGTGGTTAGTGCTGTCTGAGCTGTTGGTGAAAGCGTGTTCGTTTCGGTCATTTTCATCTCCTTTTTATTTCTACAAACAACGAAAAGCCCGCAGCACTCAACAGAGCACTGCGGGCAGGATGTGACCACGCTTGGACGGCGAGATTCGTTCCGAATGGAACAATGGTCACTGGTAAATCTAAATTGTGGGTTGCCGTCCAAAGCGAACCGGGTCTCCGGGGAGACCATCCTGCAAATATTCTTATGTGGGATTGTTCGCTCTGGCAGAAACGGCTAACTGCGGCTGGCGGGTGTTACTTACTTAGATGGCACGTGTGCGGGAAAGGTTGTATGCTTCGACTATCTGGACCTATTCCCACCGTTCTATCTTACTCTAACATCAAGAATCTGTCAAGCCTTTGCAATCTGGTTTGACTACCACTAATAGTATGCTGTTTGTGCTAATGCAATCTTGACTAAGGAAACCACAACTGCTTGTGGTCAAGGTCATGGTTCGCATTTATTTTGGCAGTTACAATGAGTGTACTTTCATTGTATCCGCCACCTAGTAACGAGTGTATTAGTATAAAGAATCGGGCAGGAATCCTACCACCCTACTTACCCCCCTGATCGGGCTGGCGGAATGGGACCCACGAAGGGGACCCTATTCGGCACAGACCCCGGATGGGACCCGTAAAGTGGGACCCGGATGGGACCCAGATACAGAGGAAGTACATAGAAAAGGGACCCTCTTTGCCAGCCCCGCTCGGCGGCTGCTGGTGGTCACCCCGAAGACCCCTGCCACTGCCGGGTCGTAGAAATGCCGTTAAGACCACCTAGTATGGTACCTACTCTTTTGGTTTCAATGACTTGGATTATGTTTCCATTTTGTCAGCAGGAGAACATAAGACGAAACCATTACCGGACGCAGGATGTTTGGCCCCCCGACCCGTGCTTAACCCCTACTTAATAAACGACTTAGGAGAGCGTAACGCTAACCCGTTTGTTTGCAATACCGCTGAATTTCTCGCATCATGCACTGAACCATGCACTAGACTTTCTAACTATCGTAGAATCAATGACATTGAAAGGATAGGCGGAATTGGAACCGTCGCTCATGACCGTGATAATCGCAATGATAGTGCAGCCTAGCAGCGACCACGGGAATCTAGGAATCTAGGAATCCGGGGAATCCGGCTTAGTGCTATCCGGCAGAGCCTGACTTGATCCGCTCCTGTAATTCTTTGTCCTTGGGGCTGCTTGGCCCGAATTCCTTCAATCTCCACACCCGAGCAGGATTGTTTATCGGCCCGCCTGCATCTGGGCCGGTGCTGTCTTCGATTGCAAAGCCTGAACCTCGCAGCAACTGCACTACCTGTTTTTTCTGTTCTTTGTTGAGGCCCAAAAATTCTACTAGCTGGGCTGTGGTCATTCCGGGGTGCTGACTCAAGGCGAACAGTAGCCTATTGGTCGCTTGCTCCGTGTCCATGGCGGCATCCTCCTACACATAAAACGAGAACGCCCGACAATCCCCTTCGGACTAGACGCTACTTCTTTGCTGCCCGAATCTTCGCCCATCTCGCCCGCTGTGCCGCTGCGATTCGTTTGCGACCGGCGGCTGACATCTTGCGAGGCTTGCCAGCGGCCTTCTTTGACTCTTGTACTCGTACACCGCCCAGCATCTTTATGACCTTCTGCATTACGTTGACATTGTTCTGAAGGACTTGGATAACATCCATGATGGCCACTGCGTTCTCCTAGTCGTAGATGCGACGGGGGAAGGATAGCACGGCGTGCCCGACTTCTGGCGGTTTGCAACGGGTGGCTTAGCCCACCTGTACTGGCCAAATGTGATGGGCACCAAATCAGAATAGCGAAATCAACGGTACAGTCCCCGCCCCATCAGTTCGCCCGCTCCTCTTGTGACAATTGCCGTAACCACTTCTCAACATCGCTTCGTAAAAAGCGTAGATTGCCGTTGATCCGCAGCGTGGGAATGGGAAGCGTCTGGCGGACCTTTGCCCGTGACCGGGTTAGGTCATAGACCTGCCCTTTAGAAAACTTGAGCAGTTGAGCTACGTCGGAGACAGTGAGGATTTCGTTAAGCAGCGATGGTGCGGGTGCTATTGGTGTTGCTGTTGGGAGTGGCATTCATACGCCCTCCAATGTCGCAGGATTCCACTACGACCAAGGTGTGCCAGATGCCCGCTACAGGACTATCCCCACACCCCGCCCGATCCGTTGTACCTTGTTCGGTACGAACTGGCCGGGTCTAACTGCAAACCCATCATAGCAGTTCCGCTGCCAAATTCAACTTACGATGGTAACCGGGCTGAGTTACTTTAGTGTACGAATACAGTGCTATTCTTTGCCATTCGTCGCAGCGGCTTCTAACAGTTTCATGCCGTTCTTGAACGCTTCCGGGGTGATGGCTTTCTTGTACACGCCGAGTGTGGTAGTCATGGACTTATGCCGCAACAGGGCTTGAGCAACGGCGTAGTTTCCGCCTGTGTTCTCAATGACTGCGGTACACGCTCCCCGTCGGCCTGCGTAAAGTGTCTTCCACTCGCCCGCTTTCTTCGGAACCTTGTTGCAGCGTTCGCAATTGCTACCCTCTACATGAGGCCTGATAACCCGAGCGATGTAATTGTGAAGGTCTGCGGGTGTGTCATTGCGTGACGGAAACACCCAGCCCTCTTTCGGACTGCCTGACTTCTGACGCCAGATTTCCAAAGGTATACGGACCTGATTTATGAGTGGCAGGGATGCGACCGATTCAAGCGTCTTCGGAGTGTCTACGATGCCCCGCACAACCGACCGGCGAATGTTCACGTTCTCAGAATCGAAATCTTCCCATTTGAGTGCAGCGATCTCTCCCGGTCGCAATGCCAGAAAGCAGGACAGGGCCATTATCAGTTGACAGTCAACGTGATCCACCAGAGCGGAAATAATATTCTCTGCCTCTTCGAGTGTGTAATGCTTGGTAGGTTTGGATTCGATAGCGTCATCCGGCATACTCACGTCATGCCATGGGTTGACTTTAATTCGCTGTTCAATGACCGCCCTCTTGAAAAGGGAACTGCCGAGAGCCTTGATGTGTTTCAGCGTGTTCTTGCCCTGTGTCCCGGTGAGCGATTGAAGGAACTGCGTGCCCATGGACGGTTCGTATTCTTGCAGCGTGACCTTGCCGAAATGGGCCTTTAGATGTTGATTCCAAATTTGCTTGTAGCCCCGCACCGTGGACGGTTTCTTTCGGGCTTTGCCAGTCAACGATAGAATCTCTTCGCAGTACTTCAGGTATTGTTGCTCCCAGAAATCCAGCACGGTCATGTCCTTCGCAGTCGTTCGCCCGCTGGCCTGTTGGGTGTTAATCGTCTGCATGAAGTCGTTGCGGAGTAGCTTGACCGACTTGGCATTCCGGGCGTAATACTTCTCACTCTTTTCACAGAGACGGCGGGAACGTTGCACCCGTACGGCTTTACCATCTACAATCTCGGTGACGTAGTACCGAACGAAGAAAGCACCGGATGACTCGTAAATGTAGCCCGTCTGGATTCGGCCCATGGTTCCCTCCAACCACGGACAGAATAGCATTATGCAGTCAGTATGCACTAGATGTCTTTGGTAATGCTGGTAACTTCTTTGTTTACAACGTGGCGGTGTAGCTCAGGTGGTTAGAGCGACGGTCTCATAATCCGTAGGTCGTAGGTTCGAGTCCTACCGCCGCCACCAATCCCTTCAACAGCTTGCGCGAAATTCGGCGGAACCTCAATTTCGCTTTGTTGCGTGGGGGTTGCGGATTGCTGCCAACTTCCTTTCGACTTCTCGACAGGGACCTCGTCTAAACGGTCCCACGAACGACACGTTCGCACCGGGGATCAGATGGCCGTAGGTGTCCACCGTGACCAGAATTGAGCCGTACCCCATCTGCTCCTTCAACGTAGACAATCGAAGCCCCCTTTTGGAGTGGTAGTGACCCGGAAGGTATGGCGCACATCATGAAGGCGTATTTTGCGGTTCTCGGTGAGATCGTGATGTTGCTAAGACATTCCCGATGTTCAACGCCTTACGCAAATACTCATTGGCAGCTCAACGGATAATCGGGCTCAACTCGTCGCCGTTTGACGCATTGACCGGCGTGGTTAGTGAAAATGCCTTCGCTGGACGACTTGGAAAAGTCGGCTCAGAGTCGGCCGCTCTGTGCATGGCAACTATTGCTGCGGGTGAACTGACGAGCGAATAGGTGACTGCGTGCACCGAAAGCGCAATGCGGTTTTGCACTCCAACTTTGCGCATCATTTTCGCAATGTGTGCCTTGACCGTTCGCTCGACAATGCCGAGCGGTTCCCCAATTTCCTTGTTGGAAAGTCCCGCTACCAGCATTTTCAGAACCTGTTTCTCTCGATCAGTGATTGCCCCGTTGGCCCCGGGCAGCATTCCGCCACGCTGCGCGATGGCGAGTTCAATGAACATCGAAAGTACCCGTCGTGGAGCCCAAATAGAACCTTGACTTACAGTGCGAATGGCCTGAGCAAATTCGCTGGGCGATGCTCCATCAAACACATAGCCTTTCGCTCCGGAAACAATGGCATTCAGCATGACCTTGTAATCCGTGCTGCGCCCGATCACGATAATGGGCAATTTGGGGCGCATCACTTTGAGGTTGGACACCGTGTCGAACAGGTTCTGGCCGGGACGGTCCCCCATTAGTACGACGTCAATGTTCGCCTGAATCGCGATTTCCGGGAGCGAGGCGGAAATTAGTTCGAAATCCGATTCTGAGTCCAATAAGGCGTGGAAACCTACTAACCGCAAGGGATCGCTTTCGACGAGAGCAATACGGATCGTCGGCTTCGTGGTCGTCGAGATTTTCATATGAGTCCTCATGTGTTCGGAGTTCATGGTGCAATCAGTAGGCCTTCTGTCACATACGGGATAGGTACTATAGTGCTCGCGTGTGGACTGAATTCTTCAGTCATGTAGAATTGCGCATCGCCGAGCGCGAAGCGAGGATGTTGCGCATGGAGAATGCGCCCGGATTGTGGCTTGATCCGCGAATCGCCCCAGCGTACTCAAACGTCCTGCCGAGATCGAACTTCCAGCCCATCACGAACGACATACTCATCATGGCCCTTCCCTTGCATTCACTTCTACGAGGTCTGCGCTCAGCAAGTTAAGAAATCCCTGCCACATCATTGAAGGCAAGGCTTAACTGCTCTTTCGCCGAATGAAAGCCCGGCTAGTTACGAGCCGGCCGGTGGCGTTCGTCCGAGTTTGATACGCGTAATCCATATTCCGAACACGGAGAACATTCAGTGAAACGCCATGAACAGTGAAATGAGATCGAAGTCCCACTTGAATCGCAAGATACAACTCGCGTTCGGTTCCGCCATGTTGACGTTACTCGTCGTGGGTGCGATTTCCTATCGCGGGATGGTCTTGTCCAACGACAGCGCGCGCTGGGTGAGCCACACCCACGAGGTTCTGGAAAGCGTCCACGATTTGGTCTTCGCGGTGGAGAGCATCGAATCGAACTCCCACGGATTTGCATTGACGGGCAACGAGTCCTATCTCGAGTCCTACCGTAACGGCCTGCTAAAGGTCGCGCAGGACCAGGCAGCTATTCGCCACTTGACGTTGGACAACCCTGAACAAGAGCGGCAGATTCCGGAGTTTGAAAACCTGACTGCTCAGAAGATACAGGGCGCGGAGAAGGTCATTCGTCTGCGCCAGGAACAGGGTTTGGCAACGACTGCCACTCGAAGCGGGCCGATCCAGGGAACCACGGACGAGTTTCTCGCCGTAGTTGGTAAGTTGCAGAGCGAGGAGCTTCGGTTGCTGGTCCTGCGCACCGCAGAGACCAAGCGGCGCTTGAGCCAGACCAAGCCGGTATTGATCTTCGGAACCGCTCTGGGCTTGTTGATCGCCGCCGCAGCCGGCTGGAGCGCCCAGCGCGACAACTCCGCGCGCGGGCGAGCCGAGGGAGCGCTCGGGGATAGCGAAGAAAAGTATCGCATGCTGCTGGATGGGATACACGACTATGCGATTTTTATGTTGGACCCGCTGGGCCAGGTTGTCAGTTGGAATGCCGGCGCCGAACGAATCAAAGGTTACGCCGCGGAACAGATTATCGGGCACAACTTTTCCTGCTTCTTTTCTCCCGAAGATATCAAGCGGGGCAGGCCGGAGGAAGTGCTTCGGATGACTGCTGCAAGCGGCCACCACGAAGAAAACGGCATGCGCGTGCGGAAAGACGGCTCGCAATTTCTAGCGAGTGTCACCTTCACAGCGTTGCGCGATGCGGACGGAAGTCTGCGGGGATTTTCTGAAATCAGCCGCGACCTCAGCGAGAGCAAGGAGTCGGAGGCGAAGTACCGCGGATTGCTGGAAGCGGCTCCGGATGCAATGGTGGTCGTGAACCCGAACGGAAAGATCGTGTTGTTGAACGTTCAGGCAGAGAAACGTTTCGGATACAGTCGCGATGAACTCATCGACCAGTCGGTAAAGAACATCATTCCCAAGGGCTTCGCCGAACGTCTGATCGCCGACGCTCTTCGATCTGCGGAAGACGCTATTGAGCAGCAGATCGGTACTGGGATTGAGCTGACCGGGCGGCGGAAGGATGGCAGTGAGTTTCCCCTCGAGATCATGTTAAGCCCCCTGGAAAGCGCGGAAGGAATTTTGGTAACGGCAGCGATCCGCGACATCACCACGCGGAAAATGGCTGAAGCGCTGATCGTCCATTCGTCCGAGCACGATTTCTTGACCGGCTTGCCCAATCGTACGCTCCTGAATGACCGGGTTAATCAAGCGATTCTCTTAGCACTGCGTCACCGGAGAAAACTCGCGGTCCTGTTCCTGGATTTGGATGGTTTCAAACACATCAACGATTCCCTCGGGCATCCGACCGGCGACAAGCTTCTTCAATCTGTCGGAAAACGCCTGGTGGATTGCGTGCGCGGTTCAGACACGGTAAGCCGGCAGGGCGGGGATGAATTCGTTGTGCTGCTTTCCGAAGAGGAAAGCGCGGAAGATGCGTCGGTCACCGCGAGAAGAATGCTTCGGGCGGTGGCCGAAGCTCATTTCATCGACCAGCACGATCTTCACGTCACCTCCAGCGTTGGCATCAGTGTTTATCCCGACGACGGCCAAAATGCGGAGACCTTGATCAAGAATGCGGACACCGCCATGTATCAGGCGAAGGAAAACGGGCGTCAGACATATCAGTTTTTCGAGCCTGCTATGAACCTCCGGGCTGTGGAGCGGCAATCCATTGAGGAGAGCCTGCGGCGCGCCCTGGAACGGCACGAATTTGTGGTGCACTACCAACCGAAGATCAACCTGAAGACGGGACGGATTGCCGGCGCAGAAGCATTGCTACGTTGGACGCATCCTATTCGAGGGCCGGTCTCTCCAGCACAATTTATTCCGGTTGCGGAAGACTGCGGCCTTATTCTGCCCATCGGCACCTGGGTTCTTCGTCAAGCCTGCCAGCAAGCCCAAGCATGGGTGGCTGCAGGCCTGTCTATGGGCACCATGGCGGTGAACATCTCAGCGATGCAGTTGCGCGAAGGAAATTTTGTGGACAGTGTGTTCGCAATATTGAAGGAGACGGGGTTGGATCCGAGGCTTCTCGAAGTAGAGCTGACCGAAAGCGTTCTGATGAAGCATGCCGAGTCCACCGCGTCCATCCTCAAGGCACTGAGAGCCAGAGGGGTACAGGTGGCGGTCGATGACTTCGGCACGGGGTACTCCAGCTTGAGTTACCTTAGAAAGTTTCCCATTGATGCCCTCAAGATCGATCAGTCCTTCGTCAGTCAGATCACCACCGTACCCGACGAAACCATCATTGTGAAGGCAGTGATCAGCATGGGCCGAAGCCTTAAGCTTCGAGTGGTCGCCGAGGGTGTGGAAACGCAAGAACAGCTTGCGTTTCTTCAGGCTCACCAATGTGACGAGGCACAAGGATACTTTTTCAGCCGGCCGGTGCCTCCCCGGCAGTTCGCCAAATTGCTCAAAACCGGCATTACAAAGGCAGCGTCAGCTGAATGAGTCAAAAGCGTCTAGCGCGTTCCAAGGCCTTTTAAGTGGAGAGAGTGAGACTTATATGAAATTGAAAATTCTGGTGTGGACACTCGTAGCAGTCACCGCCACCGCGGTTTCTGGCGCACAGTCCGGCATGGCGCAGGTACCCTCCCGTGCTTCGATCACTGCCAATTATGGCAAGCTGCCGCTGACCTTCGAAGCCAACCAAGGTCAGATTGACTCTAAAGTCAGGTTTGTTTCGCTTGGTCCGGGATACAGTGTGTTTCTCACCGCAGGTGGAATGGTGCTCTCTCTGCGTCCGAGTAAAGCCGTGTCTTCCCAGCCGGCGGACAACGTCGCTGCGACCAACAAAGCCCAGAGGTCCGCGAAGTCCACATTACAGTTCAAGCTGCTGGGAGCAGCTAAGAATCCAACTGTGATTGGAGAAGATCCGCAGCCCGGCCGTGTGAATTACTTTATCGGGAACGATCCTGCGAAGTGGCATAGGAACGTGCCGACCTATGGCCGAGTCCGCTACAAAAACGTGTACCCGGGCATTGATCTGGTCTACTACGGAAATCATCAGCAGTTAGAGTACGACTTTGCCATAGCTCCGGGAGCGGACCCCAGACAGATTCAATTCGAAATCAAAGGCGCCAATCAAATCAAACTTGACGGCGGAGGCGACCTGGTTTTGCAAACCGCCAACGGGGAACTTCATTTCCAAAGTCCGGTCGTCTACCAGGAATCCAACGGATTGCGCGTGCCCGTGTCCGGCGCATATGTCATGAGCGATTCGGCGCACGTCGCTTTCCATGTTGCGCAGTACGATGTGAGCAAACCGCTCGTCATCGACCCCGTTCTGGTCTACTCGACCTACCTGGGCGGAAGTGGCAATGACCAACCCACCGGGATTGCCGTGGACAGCACCGGCAGCGTCTACCTCGCGGGCTACACCGACTCCACTGACTTTCCGCTGGCCACTCTGGGATCGATTCCGGCCGGCGCGCCCCACGTCTTCGTCGCCAAACTCGATCCGACCGGTTCGAACTTGGTGTATGCGGACTACATCGGCGGAAACAGTCAGGATTACGGCTTCGCGCTGGTACTGGACAGCGCCAACCATGTGTACGTGACCGGCACCACAGACTCGAGCGATTTTCCTATGGTCAACCCGTATCAGGGTTCCTACCCAGGATCATTCAATGCCTTCCTGACGAAAATCTCTGCCGACGGCTCCTCACTCTTGTACTCAACCTACCTCGGAGGAAATGCTTCGGACGAGCCCTCCAGTATTGCGATCGATAGCTTGGGGAGCGTGCTGGTCGCCGGAAACACTTCGTCCACAAACTTCCCGGTGGTCAATGCGTACCAGGCCACGGCTTCGCCGAATCAAAACGGCTCCTATGGGAGCTATGGGTTCCTGACGAAGTTCAGTCCCGATGGATCGTCTCTTATTTATTCCACTTATCTCAGTGGCAACTCCAATGTGCCGCTCAATTGCGGGGGCAATCCCTGTTGGCCCTCACCCTACAGTGCCATTACCGGCATTGCGTTGGATTCGAATGGCAACACGTATGCCGCGGGCGTCACCAATACTTACAATTTCCCGACGACGACGGGTGCCTATCTTCCCACGAACTCGACCTCGCAGGACAATGCCGTCGGATTCGTCAGCAAAATCAGCAGTTCCGGAAGCCTCGACTATTCCACATATTTCTATGAATCCAGCGGCCAAATCATGAACCTCAGCGCCATCGCAGTGGATGCTTCGGGCTCGGCTTATGTGACCGGCGTTACTCTGAGTGATGGCACCTTCCCGATTACCGCGACCAGCATCTGCAATCCTTCCGTTGAAGGGTGGGGATGCAACTTCGCTTTCGTGACCAAATTCGATCCGACGGGCTCGACGTTGCTGTACTCGACTTTTCTGGGCCCGAACAACGATGCCAACCCACAAGCGATCGCGCTCGATGCCAACGACGATGCTTACGTCTTGGCGTCGACGTCCAGCACTACCTTTGGCACAGTCAACGGCATCGAGCCTTACGCAAATGGGTCAGACCTGCTGTTGGTGGAGATTGACGCAAGCGCAAGTACGGAACTGTTCGCTACCTACCTGGGCGCGAGCGGAAATGAGTCTCCCGCTGGTTTAGCTCTCGATTCCAATGGGAACCTCTACATCGCCGGTTCTACGGATTCAACCGACTTTCCGGTGACGCGCTCCGCGTTCCAGAGTGTATTGGGAGGAAACACCGACGCCTTCGTTCTCAAGATCGCAGCCGCGTCCGCACCAGCCGTTTCCTTTAGTCCCTCTTCTTTGCAGTATGCCAGTCAGACGGTCGGCTTAAGCAGCCAGCCGCAAACTGTCCTGCTGCGCAACATGGGTAGTTCGGCGCTTTCGATTTCATCGATCACGACGACTGGCGATTTTGCCGAGACCGATAACTGCCGGAACAGTGTGCCGGCTGCCGGCAGCTGCGCGTTGTCTGTTACATTCACTCCGTCCGCCACGGGGCCTCGCAGTGGGACTATCGTGATTCAGGATGACGCGGCGGGATCGCCCCATACCATTAGTCTGAGCGGAAGCGCCTTTGGTGCCGCTGTCACGCTGAGTCCCTCCAGCCTCTCATTCACCAGCGTGCCGGTAGGAACCTCCAGTGCTGCCCAGACGATAACGCTAACCAACAGCGGCGACACAACGCTGAGTATCAGCAGCATCCAGACCACGGGCGACTTCGCGCAAACAAACAACTGCCCGGCCAGTTTGTCCGCGGGGTCCGTTTGCGCGATCAATGTAACGTTTGTTCCGACAACGTCTGGAACCCGCAATGGAACGATGACGATCTCTGATAGCGAGGGAGGTAGTCCCCAGACGATGGGACTGAGCGGGGTGGAATCAGACTTCAGTCTTTCCAGTTCGACCAGTAGTCAGACGATCAAGGCTGGTTCTACTGCGACCTACACACTCAAGGTTGCTCCAGTGGGCGGGACATTCCCGAACGCCGTCAAACTGAGCTGCAGCGGAGTCCCCTCGAACACGACCTGCAGTCTATCTGCCAGCTCGGTGACTCCCGGTTCGAACCCGGCTGCTGTGACGCTGACGATCACTACCACGGGCACTTCCGCCGAAGCAAGACCGCTTCGTCTATCGCGGAATCAGCCACTATATGCGGTTTGGTTGCAGTTCCAGGGACTCGGCCTCTTTGGATTGATGTTGGCAGGCTCAAAGCGCCGCACGAAGAAACTTCCTGTGCTGATTGCGCTGGTCCTTCTGGTTGGAGCAATGCTGTTCATGTCCGCGTGCGCTGGCGGTACCGGTATCGCCCCACGAACCCAACCCGGGACTCCGCCGGGAACATACACAATCACGGTCTCTGGAACTTCTGGTGCTTTGCAGCACTCACTTCCCTTGACTCTGATAGTGCAATAGACACCGCGCCTACACAGGGTTTACGGCGGAGCTTAGTTGCACGCCATCATGTTCTGGGTCACACCCTGCAGGCTGACGATCGAGTTCGCGACCAGGGGCGCGCTCCAGAACTTGTGGTGGTGCTTGCGCAGGTAGTAGGCCGCGAACACAGAGGCAGCGGTCTTGGCGGAAGCAACGGCGTAGCTCCGGCCAACGGTAGGGTGAGTGCCATAGAGGTAGGCGGACTGAACTTCCATGTTGCAGACATTCGTCCTGCCGGCCAGCCAGTTCTGCCGGGCGAATAGCGTTGTGTAGGAATCTGCGAACGTGCTGCCGGCGGAGATCAGCGCGAGGCTGACAAACTTGGCATCGACAACTTTCGTCTCGGCAACTATCGGCGCCGGAGCTGGCAGGGTGGACCGTACGATGAATTCGGCGGCGGTTATTTCCGCGCTGGGCGCATTTGGCAATTCCTTCGCCGCAGCGACCGCGGTCAATACCAGCACGAGCAACGCAGAATGTAAGGTTGATTTCATGATCGTTTCTCCTCTGACCGGCGAGTGTGAAGCAGCAGCGCTTTGTTTCGCGTTTCCCACCGATTTGCTGAGATTCGTCATGAGGCGAGATTACGTTGGTACGTGTTCCAGCACAATTGGAAGAACGTGGTGGTGAGTGGAAGAACGTTCTAGTAAGTTAGTAACGGGTGGTAACCACCGGTTAGTACCTTGAGCAGGGCGCCTCAATATTAGGTGTGGGCTGGCCGTCTTTTCTCAATTCGACTCCCCGCACGACACAAAGGCATCCATTCTGTCCATGGCAGGTCCAACGAATACGAGATGCGCCATAATCCGTAGGTCGTAGCTTCGAGTCCCACCGCCGCGACCAATTTCAAACCGCTACTGCACTTTCCCGTCGGTGTCCATCAGCCGGAACTCGCCGAGGTTCAGCTCTCGCACACCGGCTTCAATCTTGGCGCGATCGCCCACCACGATCCAGATCAAATTGTCCGGACGCACCACTTCTTTTGCGGCCGCGCTTACGTCGCTCGTCTTAAGGGCGCGGACTTTCCCTGCGTAGGTGTCGTAGTAATCGTCGGGAAGTCCGAATTGCACCAGGTCCACGATTGACTGTCCTAGCGCGCTCAGCGTCTCGCGCGACCCCGGGAGCTTCAGAGTTTCGTTGGCCTGAATTTTCGCCAACTCGTCCGCTCCAATTGGATGGTCGCCGGTGATTCCGCGGAACTCCTTGTTCATCTCCACCAGCGATTCCTTGGTCTTGTCGGTTTGCACGGGCGCAATGGCGTAGAACGGGCGCTGCGACCGGGCATCGCGAAGCACGGTGCGCACTCCATACGACCAGTGTTTGTCTTCCCGCAGATTCATATTCATGCGCCCGCCAAACGTGCCGCCCAGACTGTCGTTCATGGCTTCAATCGCGATTTCCTGCGGATTCGCCCGGGGCGGTGCCACCACTCCCGCGATGATCACCGATTGCAGCGCGCCCGGTTTGTCGATCAGGTACACGGCGGACTTCGATGCAACGGCAACGGTCTTCACATTCTCTGCTGGCGCGCTTCCGCTCTTCCACCCGGCAAAAAGCTTTTCCAGTTTTGGCGTCACTTCCGCCAGCGTCGTGTCGCCCGCCACGATTAGCGTCGAGTTGTTCGGATGCAGCCATGTGTCGTGAAACTTTACCAGGTCCCCTCTCGTCAGTTTGGCCACGCTTTCCTTTGTCCCGGATCCCGTCAGCGGATTCCCGTACGGATGCCCCGCTCCGTACAAGAGCGCCGGCAATACTCGCAAAGCCAGCGTCGTGGGCGTGTTTTGTTCGCGCTCGATTCCGGCAAGCACCAGTTTCTGCTCGCGCTTCACTTCCGTCTCGGGAAACGACGGATTCAAAACGACGTCCGCAAACAAGTCGAGCGACCGGTCGAGTTTTGCCGTCAACGCCGAAAGGGACACGAACGACAGATCGAGATTTGAAGATCCGCGCAACGTGGCTCCAAGCGATTCCAACTCGTCGCTGATCTGCAGCGCGTTGCGCGTGCGCGTCCCGTCGGTCAGCACCTGCATCGCCAGGTTGGCAGTCCCCGGCGTCGTCGATGCGTCGGAGGCGAATCCGGCGTCGGTTGCCAGCGTGAGATTTACCAGCGGAACTTCGTGACGCTCCGCCAGAATGATCTTCAATCCGTTCGACAACGTCGCCCGCTGCAATTTTGGCAGCTTTAACTCCGGCGGCGTGCCGGTATCCGGCGCCTTGCCGCGATCCGCGCCCGCGGACGAGGTCTTGTAGTCAGGGAAAGGATCCACTTCCAGGATGTACACGCCGTCCGAAAGCCAACGCTGCGCCGCCCCCCTCAGATCCTCGGCCGTCGCCAGTTGTACGCGCTTGAGCGAGATCTTGTAGGCGTCCGGGCTTCCGCGAAACACCTGGCTCTGTGCCAGCCGGTCCGATTTTCCGCCGAACCCGCCGATCCGCTCGATCCCGCGGATGAGCTCCGCCTCATACTGCGTCTTGACGCGCTGCAATTCCTCCGGCGTCGGGCCGCTCTTCACGAAGCGCGCCAGTTCTTCATCCAGTTCCTTTTCCACCTGCGCAATACTCTGTCCCGGTCGCGCCGTCGCGCGTACGTAGAACTGCCCGCCAATTTCCCCCAAGTCGGTGAAGGCCAGAGCATCGGTCGCGATCTGGTCCTCATATACCAGACGCTTGTAGAACCGCGACGATTTTCCGGAACTCAAGCAATCGCTCACCAAGTCCAGGTAGTCGCCTTCCGCGCTGCCATACTCCGGAATGTTCCAGACCTTGTAGATTCGCGCCTGCGGCACGCGGTCCTGCACCACCTGGCGGTGCGTCCCCGTCATCTTTGCAATCCACACTTGTTGGTGCGCCACCGGCGGTCCTGCCGGAATATCGCCAAAATACTTCGTGACCTTTTCGCGCGCCGTCTTCGCGTCGATGTCGCCCGCTAATACCAGCACAACATTCGACGGACCGTAATACGTCTTGAACCACTCCTGCACGTCCTTCATCGACGCCGCATCCAGGTCCGCCATATCTCCGATCGTCGTCCACGAATACGGGTGCCCCGCTGGATACGTATTTTGCGTGAGCAGTTGCTCCGTCACCCCATACGGCTGGTTCTCGCCCTGGCGTTTCTCGTTCTGCACCACGCCGCGCTGCAAATCGAGCGTCTTCTGGTCCAGTGCGCCCAGCAGGTGCCCCATGCGATCGGACTCCATCCACAGCGTAAAATCCACCGCTGAGGTGGGGACATTCTCGAAATAATTTGTGCGGTCCGAATTAGTGGTGCCGTTTAAGTCCGTCGCGCCAATGTTTTCCATGGCGTCGATGTACCGCCCCGGCGCATGCTCGCTGCCCCCAAACATAAGGTGTTCGAAAAGNNAATCCGGTCTTCCCCGGCTTCTCATTCTTCGACCCCACGTGGTACCAAATATTGATCGCCACGATCGGAGCTTTGTGATCCTCATGCACGATCACGGTCAGGCCGTTGTCCAGGATAAAGCGCTCATACGAGATCTCAATCTCTTTGATCTTCGTCTGTGCCGAACCGCTCGTAACAAATGCGAGCACAAGGAACAAAACCACAAGTTCCATCCGCATCTTCAACCCTCCGAACCAATTTCACAAAACCATGTCTGCTTCAACTCTTTGACTCGGTAAACGAAAAATAGTCTACACCAGAGATTTGAAATTCCCTTCCCGGCCTCCAACCTCCGAATCAGCCCTTCCCGGTGTTATCCTAATCGAGGTCACGCCGCAGGGCTTTAACCTCATTCATGTCCAATCCAGAGACCTCATCCAATCCAAGCATGTCCGATCCAGACGCGCCCAACTCAGGCACTCCGGAATCCACGCCCGCCAAAGAGCCTTCCGAGGCGCTCCCGGCCGAGTCATTCAAAGATATTTTTTCCGAGTACGAGCAGAGTCATTCCCGCAAGAGCGAACCCGGCTCTCAGCGCCGCGAAGGCACGGTGATTGCCGTGGCCGCTGAT
>PMMJ01000296.1 GCA_003162255.1 Acidobacteriaceae bacterium
GGCAAGACGGTTTTCTATACCGATCCTGTCGACGCAAATCCGGTGAGTCGCAAGGAGTCGCTGCACACGTTGGTGGAGGACATTCGCGCCGGCAAGGTTGACCTGCTGCTGATCCTTGGCGGCAACCCGGCGTACGACGCGCCCGCCGAACTCGAATTCGCTTCCGCTCTGAAATCGAATGCCGTCAATCTGAAAGTGTTTCTCGGTACGCATCGCAACGAAACCGCGGAACTTTGCCACTGGCACGTTCCCGAAGCGCACTATCTCGAGTCGTGGAGCGATGCCCGTGCCTACGACGGAACGGTCAGCATTATTCAGCCGCTGATCGAGCCGCTCTATGGCGGCAAGAGCGCGCATGAAATCATCACGATCCTCGCGGGCCAGTCTGGCCTTACGGGGCACGATCTTGTCCAGGCCTACTGGCAGAGGCAACACACGGGCGCTGACTTCGACGCATTCTGGCGAAAGTCGCTGCATGATGGCTGGGTTGAGGGCACGATTTACGCCCCAAGAAATCTGACGATAAGGCTCACCGACCTAGAAAGCTCACTCAGAAACACATCAGTTCTTGGTACCGGTGGAGGCGCGCCGGGCTACGAACTCAACTTCCGTCGCGACCCCTCTATCTACGACGGCCGCTTCTCGAACAACGGCTGGTTACAGGAACTCCCCAAGCCGCTGACTAAGTTGACGTGGGATAACTGCATAATGATCGGCCCCGCGATGGCCGAGCGACTGAAGCTGAATTTCAAGGACGTCGCAGAATTGGAATTTCAGGGCAAGAAAGTCAAAGGCCCAGTCTGGATTCAGGCTGGCCATCCCGATAACTCGATCACAGTCTTCCTCGGCTACGGGCGCACTCGCGCTGGCCGCATCGGCACTGGAACTGGCTTTGACGTTTACCCGCTACGCACCAGTCAGGCTCCATGGTTCGCGAGCGGTGCGCAGCTTCGCCGGACCGGCGAGACTTACGACCTCGCCAGCACGCAGGGTTATCAGTCGATGGAAACGCCTGACGGCAGCGAGCGTCCGCTGGTGCAGGAGCGCAGTCTTGAGGGGTACAGGAAAGAACCGAACTTCGCGAAGGAAGGCGAGCCGCCAGCCGCTCTAACGCTTTACAAGCCTTTCGATTATTCGAAGGAGACTTACTCCTGGGGCATGGCGATCGACCTGAATTCCTGCGTTGGATGCAATAACTGCATCGTAGCCTGCCAGTCGGAAAATAACGTTGCCGTGGTCGGCAAAGAGCAAACGCTTAGAGGCCGTCACATGCACTGGCTGCGCGTGGACGCTTACTACAACGGCCCGCGCGATAATCCGAAGGGTTTTTTCCAGCCCGTGCCCTGCATGCAGTGCGAGGATGCGCCCTGCGAACTGGTCTGTCCGGTGCAGGCTACCGTTCACAGCAGCGAGGGCCTGAACGACATGGTCTATAACCGCTGCGTCGGCACTCGTTACTGCTCNNGTGCGGCGGTTCAATTTCCTGCTTTTCCAGGACTGGGAGACTCCGCAGTTCAAGCTCATGCGTAATCCGGACGTGACCGTGCGCAGCCGCGGAGTCATGGAGAAGTGCACTTACTGCGTGCAGCGAATTAGCGAGAAGCGCATCGACGCCGAGCGCGCCGATTCCACTATTAAGGAAGGCGAGTTGCAGACGGCTTGCCAGCAGTCCTGTCCGGCCAATGCCATCGTATTCGGCAACCTCAACGATCCGAACAGCCAGGTCAATAAGTGGAAAGCGCAGGCTAGGAACTACTCCCTGCTCGGCGAATTGAATACACGGCCGCGCACAACGTATCTGGCGGAAGTGCGCAATCCCAACCCCGAGTTAGAAGTAAGTTAGAACCGGAGTCAAAAGCATAGTGGAGCGCATGTAAGGCATGGCTACGAACACACAAATACCCGTGGCAGACAGGCGAGTACCGGTGATCGCGCCGGGCCATACCTTCTCCACCATCGGCGAGAAGATCAGCAACATCGTGCTGAGCCGCCCAGTCTCACTGGGATGGATCTTCGGCTTCCTGATCGTGTTCTCGATGATGAACATGCTGATGATGGCCCTCGGGTACTTGTTCATTAAGGGCACAGGAATCTGGGGCATCAACATTCCCATCGGGTGGGGATTCGCCATCGTTAACTTCGTCTGGTGGATCGGTATTGGCCACGCCGGCACACTGATTTCAGCGATTCTGTGCCTGCTTCGCCAGACTTGGCGCAACTCGATCAACCGCTTCGCCGAAGCTATGACGCTGTTTGCGGTTGCCTGCGCCGGCATCTTCCCGCTGGCTCACACTGGACGCCCATGGCTCGCGTACTGGCTCTTTCCGTATCCGAACACCATGCGTTACTGGCCGAATTTTCGCAGTCCGCTGGTGTGGGACGTGTTCGCGGTTTCGACTTACTTCACCATTTCGCTGGTGTTCTGGTTTGTGGGATTGATACCCGACTTCGCCTCGTTGCGCGACCGCGCCGAAAGTACCTTGGTCCAGCGTATCTACGGGCTGCTCGCGATGGGATGGCGCGGTTCGGCGCGCCACTGGCACCGTTACGAGACGGCCTACTTACTTCTCGCCGGTCTTGCGACGCCGCTGGTGCTCTCTGTTCACACCGTTGTTAGCTTTGATTTCGCGGTCGGCATTGTTCCTGGCTGGCACACTACGATCTTTCCGCCGTACTTTGTTGCGGGCGCCATCTATTCCGGTTTTGCCATGGTGCTTTGTCTCGCGATTCCGATCCGCGCGATCTACGGACTGCAGGACTTCATTACCATGCGCCATTTGGAGAACGCAGCCAAGGTCATGCTGGCCACCGGCCTCATCGTTGCCTACGGCTATGGGATGGAGGCGTTCATGGGTTGGTACAGCGGCAGCCAGTTCGATTCTTTTCTGCTCTGGAACCGGCTGCACGGGCCCTATCGGCTGTCATACGCTGCATTGCTTGCTTGCAACATTTTCATCCCGCAGGTTCTTTGGCTGAAGAAATTCCGCGTCTCGACCGGCTGGCTTTGGCTCATCTCGTTCGTGGTTCTGGTCGGTATGTGGCTGGAGCGCTTTATCATCGTAGTCGTCAGTTTGAGCCGCGACTTCCTGACTTCTTCATGGGGCCAATACTACCCAACGAAGTGGGACTGGATGACTTTCGCCGGCACTATCGGCATGTTTCTAACTGCCATGTGGCTGTTTGTACGCATTCTGCCCATGATCTCCATCTTCGAATTGCGCACTTTGCTGCCGGAGTCGCAGGTGCACGAGGCGGCGGAGGTGAAGCAATGACAATCGAAACCAGCGAGTCACCCATTTACGGATTGATGGCCGAGTTCGATTCGGCGCAAGAACTGGTAGCCGCTGCGCACAAGACTCACGCGGCGGGTTATCAGAAGATCGATGCTTACAGCCCGTTCCCCATCGAGGGCCTTGCCGAGGCCATCGGTTTTCATAAGAACAGCGTGCCTCTCGTCGTGCTTATCGGCGGACTTATTGGTGGGATATCGGCGTACGCGTTGCAGTATTGGGTGGCGGTGATCACTTATCCGGTCAACGTCGCTGGACGCCCTTATCACTCCTGGCCTTCGTTCATCATCGTGACTTTCGAACTGACGATTCTTTTCGCGGGACTTTCGGCTGCTATCGGCATGATTGCCCTCAACGGCCTGCCTATGCCCTATCACCCGGTGTTTAACGTGCCCGAGTTCGCCAAGGCCTCGGAAAATAAATTCTTCCTGATCGTGTTTTCGAGCGACCCGAAATATGATGCTGCCCGCACGCGCTCGTTTCTCAACGACCTTGCTCCACGCATGATTGCGGAGGTGCCAAGCTAGCCATGGGTACAACGCGCAACCTCCGAAAGTTTCTGCCGGTGCTGGCGCTGATCGCCGTGACCGCCGGATGCCGCATCGACATGCACATACAGCCGTATTACCGGCCCATGGCGAAGAGCGATTTTTTCACTGACGATCGCTCTGCCCGGTTGCCGGTCGAGGGTACGATCGCGCGGGGCGATCTTCGCGAAGATACCTACTTCTACACTGGAAAAATCGGCAACAATCCCGGCGACTTTCTGCCATTCCCGGCGACCCAAGAAGTTCTCGATCGCGGACGCGAGCGCTTCAATATCAACTGCACACCGTGCCACGGTCGTGTCGGCGATGGCAACGGCTTCATCCCATCGCGCGGATTTCGCCGGCCGCCGTCGTATCACATCGACCGTTTGCGCAAAGTGCCGATAGGCTACTTCTTCGACGTCATGACCAACGGTTTCGGCGTGATGCCTGAATACGGCACGCAGGTTGCGCCGCGCGATCGCTGGTGCATCGCGGCGTACATCCGCGCACTGCAACTTAGCCAGAATGCAACTTCGGCTGAGATTCCCTCGGGACAAAGAATTCCGTCGCCTCCGCCGCAGTTCCGCGACATTGGCAACGGAGCCACGCTGCCACAAGTTGCGCCGCCCGCCGCCGCAATCAAAGGGGAATCCAAATGACCACGGCCGCTATGAATAAGGCGGACCTGATGGCCCCGCCCGTGGCTCAGATTATGCAGCAGCGGTCGCTCGTCATCGGCGTGATTGGTGCCGTTGTTTCCGTCGTTGGGGCTTTTCTTGCTCCCGGAAGTTTTTATTCCGCGTATCTTACCGGCTTCATGTTCTGGCTCGGTCTCTCGCTCGGATGCATGGCCATCCTGATGCTCTACCACCTGGTCGGCGGTGCGTGGGGCACGGTGATTCGCCGCATTCTCGAGTCGGGCATGATGACGCTGCCACTCATGTTCGTCCTGTTCATTCCGATTTTGTTGAATCTGCCCAAACTGTATTTCTGGGCCCGGCCCGATGGGCGGACTGATCCGAAGATCGCGGAGATCGCGCACAGCTATCTCAATTTTAACGGCATTCTGGCCCGCTACATCTTGTACTTCGTTATCTGGATCGGGATGGCCTACTTCCTGAATCGCTGGTCTACCGAGCAGGACTCGACTGCCGGGCAGAGCACGGTGCGCTTCCGCGCGTTGAGTTCGATTGGACTTGTTATTTACTCGCTCACGATTTCCTTCGCCGTGATCGACTGGGTAATGTCGCTGCAAGCGCGCTGGATCTCGACTATCTACGGTCTGCTCTTCGTTGCGGGCGAAGCGCTCTCCGCCTTCTGCTTCTGCGTGGTGATCGAGAGCATTCTCGGCAAGCGCAAGCCGATGTCCGAGTATCTGACGGATACGGAAGTCCACGACCACGGCAAGTTCATGCTCGCCTTCGTGATGGTTTGGGCGTACTTCAATTTTTCGCAATGGCTCATCATCTGGGCCGGCAACCTGCCCGAAGAGATTCCGTGGTATGTGCGCCGCATGAATGGAGGGTGGGAAACGGTCGGCCTGTTCCTCGTGGTGTTTCACTTCGCGGTGCCGTTCGCGCTCCTGCTCTCGCGCCGGTTGAAGCGCAAGACTCACACTCTGGTCTGGCTCGCGTCCTGGCTGATATTCATGCGCATTGTCGACATTTTTTGGCACATCGAGCCGGCATCGCATCCTGCGTTTCACGTCAGTTGGGTGCTTTTCACGATCGTCGCGGGAATCGGCGGTCTTTGGATGGCTTACTTTTTTCACAACCTGAGAGCGCGTCCGTTGCTGGCCGTGAACGCGCCGCAGACGCTGAGACTTCTGGAGCCGTCGCATGAGTGACGAAATGAATCACGGCCGCTCCGGCCAGGAAGCCGGTTTCGAACGCGAAGACTTGAGTTCGCGCGGCATCTTCTTTTTTATGATCGGCCTCGCGATCGTTGGCGTGGCCATTTATTTCATCATCATCGGCATGTACTCGTTCCTCGACAAATATGAGCGCTCGCAGATGGCCACCGCCAGTCCGTTGCTTACTTCGAACGGGGCGATGTCGCGCGTGGTCACGCAGGAGTACATGGAGCAACGGTTCAAGGAAAACGGCGTTCCCATGCTCGAAGTCAACGAGCGCGGCCAGTTTCGCGACTTCCTGCTCAATCAGGAGAACCAACTCAACAGCTATGGCTGGATCGACAAAGATGCAGGCGTGGCGCACATTCCGATCGAGCGCGCCATGGACTTGATCGTTCAGCGCGGATTGCCCGTGTATCCGCAAAGCAGCGCGAATGCGAGCGCTGCGGCAAGCAAAGCGCCCGCTCAGAAATCGGCAGCAGCAAAGCAGTAGGTGCTTGGCCTCTAAAGCGGGCGTGTGCTTTCGA
This sequence comes from Acidobacteriaceae bacterium, assembly GCA_003162255.1. Classification (GTDB taxonomy): domain Bacteria; phylum Acidobacteriota; class Terriglobia; order Terriglobales; family Acidobacteriaceae; genus Acidiflorens. Next base: position 6,200 of record PMMJ01000296.1, read on the forward strand.
AGCGATTACGGTATCGCTAAAGCGATACCCTGATACGAACCCACGGTATCGCTAAGACGATGCCCTGATACGAAGGAACCGTTCCGGCCGGACAGTCGGAAAGGAAAAAGCAGTGCATAGTAAAAGCAGTTTCGCCAACTTGATCGTCGCAGCGACTTTCGTGCTCATGCTCTCGGTCGTTCCGCTGTTTGCGCAGGGTGCGCGCGGTCCCATCATGGGCGGCGGCATCATGAGTCCGCCCGCCAACCAGCGTCCACCTGGACTTGAATTCGTCGGCATTGAGCAACATCTCAACGCCGACGTTCCCGTCGATCTCGAATTCCGCGACGAACTCGGCAACCCGGTCAAGCTCGCCGACTATTTCGGCCATGGACGCCCGGTCATCCTGAACCTGGGCTACTATCAATGCCCCATGTTATGCAGCGAACTGCTGCAAGGGCTAGTCGGTTCGATGAAGGCACTCACCTTCAATCTCGGCCAGGATTTTGACATCATCACGGTGAGCTTCGACCCGCGCGAAACCACGGAAATGGCGGCCGAAAAAAAGCGGGACATGATGAAGCGCTACGGCCGCCCCAATGCCGATAAAGGTTGGCACTTTCTCACCGGCAAGGCAGACCAGATCAATGCGCTTACGCAAGCGGTGGGCTTCCAATATCAGTTCGATCCGAAAACCGAGCAGTACGCCCACGCGGCCGCCATTGTTATGCTCACGCCCGACCACCACATTTCGGGATACTTCTATGGGGTCGAGTTCTCTCCCAAGGATCTGCGCCTTGGACTTGTGCAGGCCTCGCAAAACAAGATCGGCAACATCGGCGACCAGGTGCTTCTATACTGCTACCACTACGATCCCAGGACCGGAAAATACGACGCCGTTGTCAGCAACATTTTGAAGCTGGCTGCGCTCGGCACCATGCTCATTCTGGGAACATTTATGTTCGTCATGTTCCGGTTCGATCATAAGGCGGCGCATGGCGAATCGGGGCGAGTGAAGTAACTATGTCGAAATTTCTACCTTTGTGGCCCGATCAGGCCTCGACCATGTCAGGCCAGGTGGATGCGCTCTACATCTATCTGCTCCTGGTCGCTGGCGTCATGACCGCGCTCATCTTTGTCGCCGTTACGGTGCTGGCGATCAAGTATCGCCGCGTGCGTGGACGCGAAGCCCAACAGATCGAAGGCTCCACCATCCTCGAAATCACATGGTCGGTCATTCCTTTTTTCGTGATGTTGACCTTCTTCATCTGGGGCGCCGTACTCTACTTCAAGGAACGCACGCCTCCTGCGGACTCCACAGAAATTTACGTCGTCGCCAAGCAGTGGATGTGGAAGTTCGAGCACATGGAGGGGCAGCGCGAGATCAACGAACTGCACGTGCCCACCGGCCAGAACATCAAGCTCATCATGACCTCGCAGGACGTGATCCACAGCTTCTTCGTCCCGGCATTCCGCCTCAAGCAGGACGTCTTGCCCGGCCGCTACACCACGCTCTGGTTCAAGGCCACGGTGCCCGGCCGCTATCATTTGTTCTGCGCCGAGTACTGCGGGACCAACCACTCCGGGATGGGCGGCGAAATCGTCGTCATGGAGCCACGGGATTACGCGCAGTGGATGGCGGGCGGACCGGCGGTCCCCTTGCAGGAGACCGGCAAGCAGCTATTCGCTACGCTCGGATGCGCGACCTGCCATCGTTCCGACGTCCAAGGGCGCGGCCCCAATCTGGTGGGTATCTACAACAAACCGGTTCTGCTCGAAGACGGACGCACGGTGACAGCCGATGAGAACTATGTTCGCGAGTCCATCCTCAATCCCACGGCAAAGATTGTGAACGGGTTCAAACCGGTGATGCCCACCTTCCAGGGCATCGTCAGCGAAGAGCAGTTGAACGCGCTGGTGGCCTATGTGAAATCGTTGGCCCAGCCAACCCCGGGAAGCGCGGGGCTGCAGAACGAGCCCGCCGCTTCTCCGGCACAAACACAGAAGACGCAGGTGCAATAGTTATGGCGAGCGCAGTAATACCGGCGAATCAGGCTCCGAAATTGAACTATCTCAACAACGGCCATAGCCTCAGGTCCTGGCTGTTGACCACCGATCACAAGCGAATCGCGGTCCTCTATCTGATTTCGGTGACGACGTTCTTTTTTCTCGGCGGCTTCTTTGCCATGCTCATCCGCCTCGAATTGCTGACGCCGCAGGGCGACCTGATGCAAGCCGACACCTATAACAAGGTGTTCACCATGCATGGCATGATCATGGTGTTCTTCTTCCTGATCCCGGTGGTGCCGGCGGTGCTGGGGAATTTTCTGATTCCCATCATGATCGGGGCGAAGGATCTTGCCTTCCCGCGCATCAACCTGCTGAGCTGGTATCTCTATATCATCGGCGGCATTCTGATTACACACGTCATGCTGACCGGGGGCGTCGATACAGGTTGGACTTTCTACGCTCCATTCAGCACGGAGTACACCAACACCAAGATTGTCGAGGCCGGACTCGCCGTTTTCATCGCAGGTTTCTCGTCCATCTTCACCGGACTCAATTTCATCGTCACCATTCACCGCATGCGCGCGCCTGGCCTCACGTGGGACCGTTTGCCGCTCTTCATCTGGTCCAACTATGCCACCAGCCTCGTCATGGTTCTCGGCACGCCCGTCGTCGCCATCACCATCGTGCTCGTGGCCGTGGAGCGCCTCTTCCACCTGGGCATCTTCGACCCTCGGCTCGGCGGGGATCCGGTCCTGTTCCAGCACCTTTTCTGGTTCTACTCCCATCCGGCGGTGTACATCATGATCCTGCCTTCCATGGGCGTGGTCAGCGAGCTCATTGCCTGCTTCGCGCGCAAGCGCATATTCGGGTATAAGTTTGTCGCTCTGTCGAGCGTCGCCATCGCCGTCTTCGGATTCCTGGTGTGGGCACATCACATGTTCGTCGCCGGCATCTCGCTTTATGCCGCCATGATCTTCTCCTTCCTGAGTTTCTCCGTGGGCGTGCCTTCCGCCGTCAAGGTCTTCAACTGGACGGCCACCCTCTACAAGGGATCCATCACCTACGCCACTCCAATGCTGTATGCCTTTGGTTTTATCGGGCTATTCACTATGGGCGGATTGACCGGCCTTATGCTGGCGACCATCGGCATCGACGTGCATGTTACCGATACTTACTTTGTCGTCGCGCACTTCCACTACGTCATGGTAGGTGGGGTCTTGATGGGGTATCTCGGAGGCATGCATTTCTGGTGGCCGAAGATCAGCGGCCGTATGTATCCGGAAGGGTGGGCGAAACTTTCGGCGTTGTTCGTGTTCGTTGGCTTCAACCTGACCTTCTTCCCGCAATTCATTCTCGGCTACGTCGGCATGCCGCGCCGCTACTGGCAGTATCCGCCGGAGTTTCAGGTCCTGAATGTGCTTTCAACCGCCGGCGCCAGCATTCTCGCGGTCGGCTATCTTCTGCCCATGATCTACTTCCTCTGGTCGTTGCGTTACGGCCCGATCGCCTCAGACAATCCGTGGCACGCCGCGGGACTGGAGTGGAAGACAACATCGCCTCCGCCCACTTTCAATTTTGAGGAGACGCCAGTAGTGACTTGGGAAGCTTATAACTACGACGAAATTCCAGACAAGGAACTGGAGGCTCCCGTTGCCAGATAGCCCAGCGACGACTCAGGTTGCGACTCCAGTTACGGCCATGGAACACGAAGCTCATAATCCGGCGCTGCTCCACCACTTTGTCGACGCTCAGCAGCAGAAAAACGCCGCCTCGCTTGGCATGTGGCTGTTTCTGGTCACTGAGATCATGTTCTTCGGCGGCATGTTCTGCGCCTACCTGGTCTATCGCCTGAAATATTTCAACGCCTTCGCGGCGGGAAGCCAGCAACTCAGCATCGCGCTGGGAGCCACTAATACCGCCGTCCTGATCATTAGCTCGGTGACAGTTGTATTGGCGGTGAAAGCGGCGGAGGCAGGCAAGCGCAAAGTGCTGGTCGGCTATCTCGCGGTTACCGTATTACTGGGCCTGACCTTTCTGGGGATTAAAGGTTTCGAGTATCGCGAGAAATTCGAGAGACACCATGTACCCGGACCCACGTTCCAGTTCACCGACACCTTCGACGACAACGGCAGGCAGATCCCAGTCGATTCGAACGAAGCTCAGCTTTTTTTCTCGCTCTATTTCGCGATGACCGGCATGCATGCTCTGCACATGATTATTGGGTGCGGCCTTTTTAGCGTGCTAGCCGTCCTGGCATGGAGGGGCCATTATTCGCCGGGCTACTTTACTCCTGTCGAGAACGCGGGATTGTACTGGCACTTGGTCGATATCATCTGGATTTATCTGTTCCCGCTGTTGTATCTGATCAGCCGGCACTCGTGACGTTGGATGACGGTCGGATTTGATGGCTGAAAACTGGTCTTAAGGATTGCCATGTCGGAACACGAAGAGCACACCACTCACTCGCAAGGATTTTACATAGCCATTGGCGTCGGCCTGCTCATCGGAACGGCTACAACGGTCGGCGCGGCCTTTGTGAACCTCGGTCCTTTCAACCCCGTCGTCGCACTGCTCATCGCTACCATCAAAGCCATTGTCGTCGTGCTTTTCTTCATGCACGTCAAAGACGCAAGCGAAAAGCTGGCCGGAGCCGTAGTCCTTTCCGGCTTCTTCTTTCTCGCGATTCTGATATCACTATCGTTGGCCGACTACCTGACTCGATCCTGGCGGTAACCGTATTTTGTGTGGCGCGGGCGCCCTCGCCCGCGAAAAGCCGCGAGTTCTATCTCAGCCTGGTGCAAGACTCGTTTGGAAGCTCCCTCCCATTTGGACTGCGGACCAAAAGCAGTGGCGCTCTGAGGGTGACACAGCTGCGCGGGCGAGGGCGCCCGCGCCACACAACCGTCGGACGCTAACTATTTTCAGCCCTTGCGCCCAGCGCCCGCATCCTCGAAGATGTTCTGTATCCTATGCCGCAAGAGATCGCTCTGCCTCCGGCCCATTCCGAGCAGCTCGACGCCTCCGCGCTCGAAGCTTCGCTCCGCCGCCACCTTCGCGGAGAAGTCCGCTTCGACTCTGGCAGCCGTGCCCTCTACGCCACCGACGGGTCCAACTATCGCCAAGTGCCGATCGGTGTCGTAGTTCCTCGCGACAAAGAAGACGTTCTCGCCACCGTTGCCCTCTGCCGCGACTATGGCGCACCGCTGCTCGCACGCGGCGGCGGCACGTCACTTGCCGGACAGTGCTGTAACGCCGCCGTTGTCCTCGACTTTTCAAAGTACATGGCGAGCATTCTCGAAATCGATTCCGTTCGCCGCATCGCGCGCGTCGAGCCCGGAGTTGTTCTCGATACACTGCGCGCTGCCGCCGAGAAACACCACCTTACCTTCGCGCCCGATCCCGCCACTCACGACCGCTGCACACTCGGAGGCATGATCGGCAACAACTCCTGCGGCGTGCACTCGATCATGGCGGGCAAGACGGACGACAACATCGAGTCGCTCGAAGTCCTCACCTACGGCGGCCAGCGCATGCACGTTGGTGCGACCAGCGCTGACGACTTTGACAGCTTCATTCACGAGGGTGGACGCCGCGCCGAAATCTACTCCGGCCTCAAGGCCCTCGCGGACCGCTACGGCGACCAAGTCCGCCGCCAGTTCCCGAACATTCCACGGCGCGTTTCCGGATACAACCTCAACCACCTGCTGCCCGAAAGCGGTTTTCACGTGGCCCGCGCGCTGGTCGGCTCGGAAGGCACTTGCGTCACGGTTCTCGAGGCCACTTGCCGTCTCGTCGAGAGTCCGCCGGCGCGGGTGCTGCTCGTTATCGGATGGCCCGATATTTATCTTGCCGCCGACCACGTCCCGCAGGTTATGGAGCATCGCCCCATCGGCCTCGAAGGTCTGGACGACATCATGGTCGCAGCGAGCCGGCGCAAGGGTATGAACCTCGAAGGCCTGGCGCTGCTGCCTGAAGGCGGCGGCTGGCTGATAGTCGAATTCGGCGCAGACACTGTCGCCGAGGCCGAATCGCAGGCGCGCAATCTGATGCAGGGGCTCAATCGCTCTGCAGCTCCTCCCGACGTGCGCTTGTTCACCGATCCACGGCAGGCGCGGCGCATTTGGGATGTCCGTGAGTCCAGTCTGGGCGTGACTTCGCACGTTCCGGGCGAACCGCTGCGCTGGGAAGGTTTCGAGGATTCCGCGGTCGCGCCCGAGAGACTCGGCGCCTACCTCCGCGACCTGCGCCGGCTGATGCAAGACTTCCATTACGACGGCTCGTTCTACGGACACTTCGGCCACGCCTGCGTGCACACGCGCATGGATTACGACCTCGAATCCGCCGAAGGCGTCCGCAAGTTTCGCCAGTTCATGGAAGAGGCCGCCGATCTCGTTGTTCGCTACGGAGGCTCGCTTTCCGGCGAGCACGGAGACGGCCAGGCCCGCGCCGAACTTCTTCCCAAGATGTTTGGCCCCGAACTCATGCAGGCCTTCCGCGAGTTCAAATCGCTTTGGGATCCCGACTGGAAGATGAATCCGGGCAAGCTGATCGATCCCTATCGCCTCGACGAAAATCTCAGGCTCGGCGCGGGCTATGATCCCTGGCAGCCCGTGACGCATTTTAAATTTCCCGACGACCACGGCAGCTTGGCCGCTGCTACGCTGCGCTGCGTCGGAGTCGGCAAGTGCCGCCGCGACGAAGGCGGAGTAATGTGTCCAAGCTTCCGCGTCACGCGCGATGAAGAGCACTCCACTCGCGGACGTGCCCACCTGCTTTGGGAGATGACGAAACGAGATGTCATCAAGGACGGCTGGCAGAACGAAGCGGTGAAGGAATCGCTCGACCTCTGCCTTGCCTGCAAAGGCTGCAAAAGCGATTGCCCGGTCGGCGTCGATGTCGCGACTTACAAAGCAGAATTTCTGTCGCACTACTACGAAAGCAATCGCCGTCCACTAAAGGAGTTGGCGCTCTCGAATATCGATCTCTGGCTCCGAGCCGCGTCGCACGCGCCGGGTCTGGTGAATCTGACGACTCAACTCCCGGGGCTGCGCGACCTCGTCAAGCTGGTGGGCGGAATCCCCGCCCAGCGCCGCATTCCGGCGTTGGCTCCGCAGACATTTAAAGAGTGGTGGGAGGCAAAATGTAGCGTTGGTGGCTCGCCGGCTGTCGAGCGTGCCTCTCGCCCGCCCGCACCGGATTCTCAGCGTAATACAAGGCGGCGAGACGCCGGCACTACCGTCCTCCTGTGGGCCGATACTTTCAACAACCACTTCCTCCCTGCGACCGCCAGAGCCGCCGCCGAAGTTCTCGAAGCTGCCGGCTTCGACGTTCTCGTCCCGCGCGCACACCTCTGTTGCGGACGTCCGCTGTACGACATCGGCATGCTCGACCGGGCCAAGAGCCTGCTCCTGCAGATCATGGACGAGCTTCTCCCCGAGATCGAAGCCGCCACGCCCATCGTCGTTCTGGAGCCGAGCTGCGCCGCTGTCTTCCGCGACGAACTTACCAACCTCTTCCCCAAGGACGAACGGGCGCAGGCCCTCTCGAAGCAAGTCTTCCTGCTTAGCGAATTTCTGGAGCAGCGCGCGAAGGACTTCCCCCTTCCCAAACTGCCGCGCCGAGCACTTATCCACGGGCATTGCCATCACAAGGCCATCATGAAGATGACCGCCGAAGAGGCGGTGCTTGAGCGCATGGGGATTCACTTCACCGCGCCCGCTCCCGGATGTTGCGGCATGGCGGGAGCGTTCGGCTTCGAAAAAGGAAAATACGAGATCTCGAAGGCGATCGGCGAACTTGAGCTGCTCCCTGCCGTCCGCCAGGCTCCGACCGACTGGCTCATCGTCGCCGACGGCTTTAGTTGCCGCGAGCAGATCGCCCAGGAAACTGATCGCCACGCGCTGCATCTCGCCGAAGTTCTTCAGATGGCCCTGCGCGAAGCCGCCGAAACCCCCGAAGGCTTCCCGATGTTTGACCCCGCGCCGCAACACTATCCCGAGGACGCCTGGGTGCGGCTACACCAGGCGGCTATCGAAAAAAACATGAAGCGAACCGGACTGGCCGTGGCGGGAATCGCAGTGGGTGCGGCGCTGCTGTTGGCGATCGCCAGGAGACGCTAAATTCCCACAGTCGTCCGGCGGATGCGGAGGGGATATGGGTGTCGATTTCACTGGTATCTGGCAGGCAAATCTGCGCAAGTGCAGATTCCTGGGCCCACTACCGAAGGCTCTCTCAGTAAAGATCGAGCAGTCGCACCCTGAGCTGCGAGAAGAGTTAGTCGTCACAAGACAAAACGGCAGCGAAGATCGTGCCGTCTTCACCTGCTGGATTAATGGCGAGCAGAACAGAAATCTGCTGAATGGCACCCCGGTGCGAGGGAACGCCACATGGGAGGGCGAGGAACTGGTGATTGAATCGTGGGTGCAGTTTGGTGCGCGCGAGATGCATTTCCGCGATCGCTGGTCTCTTTCTTCCGACGGACAGATCTTGACGATGGAGCACCGCAACGACTTAAGTCGACCACTGCCCATCTTCCCCGGTTTCTGGGACAATAGAGATAGACAGCAGGCCTGCCCGTAGCGGCTCTTGGTTCCCCGTCGCATCGTAGATCGCGCCGCTCACTTTACAAGAAGGCTGACAACTGAAAGCTGAAACCTTATGGAAATCGCGAACCCAACCCTCCCGGTCCCAGCTGCAACGCCAGCCCAGTCCGCGGCCGTCACCCTGAACAAGTCGGTGCAAGGGTCGGTGCTGGTGCTGATCCAGTTCGACGTTTGCGAGGAGATTAACCTCGACTCCCTGCGAGAAATCTTTGGAGCCCGGCGGCAAGAGGCCAGCTTTAAGCATCCTGCGCCGGGATATGTTCGCTTCCAACGGCCTCCGGTGGTGGAGCAGGTCGAACCGCTGGTTCTTGAAAGCGGCGAACGGCTTGACGTGCAGATCAAGTACTACGATTACGGCGTGCTGAGCGTGGTCTTCGAGCTGCCTTTTTCCGGCGACTGGGACACGCTTGTGCGCCTGGCCAGCCGCTGGGTTTGGGACACCGACTTCACCAGCTTTGCGCAGAAGATCGTCAAACAGAAGATCGAGCGCGCCCGGCCGGCGCTGGTCAAGCTTTATGAGAGCTGGCTTCATGAAGATTATTTCGTTTTCCACGTGCGCGACATCGCCGGCAATCCGTCGGCGGCCGAGCTGCTCGCGGCCGAGGGAGGACGGATCGCGCAGATCGTGCGCGGGGAAAATGTCCCGCTCTCCGACGGCGAGCAGCAGGAAATCATGCAGTCGAAGATCTCGTACTATCCGAACGACCTGGCCGTGATCAGCTGGAACGGAGCGTTCCTCTATGACTCTACGGCAGGGGCGGAAACTGTTATTCAACTGCTTGAATACGCCAACTCGCAGCTCCTCGAATTCCGGCATTACGACGAACTGCTGACCCGCGAACTGCAGAGCGTCTACGACTTCATGGAAAACGGCTCGATGGGCATTCTGGCGCGTTGGCGAACGGCGAAACGCGCCAGCCGTCTGCATACCGTGCTGCTCGATGTCGGAGAACTGACCGAACGCGCCGACAATGCCATCAAGTTCCTGAGCGACATGTTCTCGGCGCGCCTCTATAAAGTTGCCGCGAACAAGATCGGCGTAACCGATTACAAGAACCTGGTCAACGAGAAAGTTCACACCGCCGAAGAACTTTACCGCTTCATGGTCGAGCAGTTCCATCAGAGCCGGGCATTTGTGCTGGAGCTGATGGTGGTGATTATCCTGATCATCGATTTGGTCTGGCTGTTTAAGGGGTCGATTCCGGTCTAGGAGCGGCTCAGGTGTACGTACAATGTTCCCCCGTGGAACATTTTGTACTGATAATAAATGTACGCACAGAGACCTCCGGCCACCCGCCGGTCCCAAACTACTTGGGGGCGTCCGCCGGTTTCGCGGGCTCGGCAGGCTTCGACGCCTTCAGCTTGGCAAAGGATTCCTCCACGCGCTTCCGGAAGTCACCACTGTCGTCGTGCTCAAATCCGCTATAGTTCGACTTGACTTGCATCTCACACTCCGCGCCCTTCGATACCAGGGCGACGTGGTTGGCGCGCTGCAGGACCGCTCCGCTAACGGTGACATGAGCGGCGTGCTTCACCTTGTAGGTAGCAGCCATCAGGGTGTCGTTACTCTCTTCGACGTTGTAGTTCTCCGCATTGCTAAGGACGTCTTTGACCGCAACCCACAAATCGCCACAAGAAGCGGGATAGGTATTCTTGGAGGTCTTGCCGAACGACGGCAGAGCAAGAGCAAGGGATAGCAAAGCCACAAACGCCACAGATTTCATAGATGTATGTCTCTCCTACAAGAAATGTACGGCAGAAAATGTATACGCCTGACCGCTTGTAGGGGCAATGGCCGCCCGCCTGCCGGTTATGAAAAAGTCGAAGGCCCCGCCCACGCATCGCTTGGACGGGGTCCCTCCGGATTTAAATGATTACGGCAGGAACCGTCTCAGAACCGTCGTTGCGATCACACCTGACTGTGATGGATGTCCTTGACGCAGTGTTCTCACACGTATAAACAAGCCCTGTTCGTCCGAACCCTGCGTTTGCNNATGCTGCAGAAAAAACTCTGCAGTATGACCTTCCCCATGGCTAGCGGCGATCCGTACCATCGCAGGCGCTAATCTCGTGTCCAAATTTTCTCGGGAGAAAATCATATGCCTTCGAAACGTCATGCGTCGTTATTGGTTCTTCTCGCCGTTCTTCTCTTCCTTGGAGCCATTTCTCGCCCGGCTCACGCCCAAAGCGTTATCTTCGGCGGGGCCCAGACGACGGTACCGGCCATCGGAATAAATGGCGCCCAGAGTGTCGCAGTGGATGGAGCGGGCGATGTCTT
>PMMJ01000489.1 GCA_003162255.1 Acidobacteriaceae bacterium
ACCTTCTTGATCAAAAGACCGGTCGACACGCCCTGCGAAACGCGGACGCGCACCGGAACCGCAATTTTCGGCGCCGTGGCCGTCGAGTTGAGAATCCCGCCGATCACGCCGCCCACCGAACCTCCCGGAATGCCGCCCGGGACACCACCCGGGACACCACCAGCACCAAGATCCGGTGGCGCTTCGTCTTCTCTGATCATCTGAACTTTTNNGTGGTGGTGGCGGTGGCGCTACCAGGAAGGTCATCAACTGCGTCTTGGGCAACGCGTCGGTATAAATCAGGGGAATCAGAATCAGGACGCCGATAAGCAGAACCTGCAGCGTAAAAGAAAGGATTGTGGTGCTCAACCGCTTGGTCTTGAACCTGTTGCCCGACTCAATGAGGCTGTCTTCAAACATAGGCTTCTCCTACATCAGAACCGTACTAGAACTTAGACACCGGCTACATACTCTTTGCTCCCACTCTTTCGAGCTTTTTTTCCGCGAATCCCTGTCCCTGCGGACAGGTAAAGATTCTACGCCACATAGCCGGATTCAACCTTAACTTTTTCCTTCGGATGCGCCGGGCCGGTTGCCCGACCGCAACGGCATGGCCATCGGCTTCTTGCCCCGCTCGCCACGCCACTCCTGATACGCCACCAGAATCGGGGCGGCAATCGCAATCGAGGAATAAGTTCCGATCAGGATTCCGAGAACCAGGGCGAGGCTGAAATTATGCAACACCTCGCCGCCAAAAAGGAACAGCGCAAGCACGGTAAGGAAAGTCAGGCCCGCTGTCAAGATAGTTCGGCTTAAGGTCTGATTAATACTTTTGTTGACAATGTCGGCCAGCCTGTCCCGCCGCAGCAGCTTGACGTTCTCCCGTATGCGGTCAAAAACGACGATAGTGTCGTTGTTGGAATATCCGATCAGGGTAAGGATGGCGGCGATCACGGTCAGCGAGATTTCCCAGTTCAGAAGCGAGAAAGCCCCAACCGTAATCAGAGTGTCGTGGAAGACCGTCAGCACGGCGGCCACGCCGTAGATCCATTCAAAGCGAAATCCCAGGTAGATCAGCATTCCGCCGAGCGAATACAGAGTGGCCAGGATGGCTTGCTTGCGCAACTGCTGTCCCACCTGCGGGCCGACGATCTCGACGTTGCGAATCCCGAAATCCGAAACATAGAAGCTGTCCTGCAAAGAGGCAACGGCCGCGGGGTCGGCCACGCCCCTCAGTTCATCGATCGAACCGAGCACTCCGCTTTTTGTCTTGTCGCGATAATCGACGATGGCCTGAGCGATCGCGGTGTAGCGCGGGTTGGCGTCGATGCCTTCTCCGAGATGGAGCGGGTCCTTCTCCAGCAGATATTTCGCAATGGTGATCGAACTGGAGTTATTGAGATCCTGCTTGCCCGCGGCGGCGTTGCTTTCGAGCGCCTGTAGGATCTGGATTTTGCCCTTATCGAGAGCCTGTTCGCTGGTCTCCTGAATGTCCAACTGGATCAGCACTTCGTCATTGGCGGCTGGCCCGTATCTTTGTACGCGCGTGTTCTTCAATCCCACGCGCTCTGTCTCAGCATGGATCGCGGCCAGATCGGGGGTGTGCGAGTACCTCACGTAGACCAGCGTGCCGCCGCGGAAGTCAACCCCCAGCGGGATGCCATGCCAGAACGCCATGGAAAGCAATCCAGCCACGCTGAAGATCAGCGAGAAGGTGAGAAAGTACCACTTTTTCCCAAGAAAATCGATGTTTGTGTTTCTAAAGAATTCCACGCTGCTTACGATCCCTTCAAGATCAGTCGATGGTCTTTCGTCGTTGGTCGTTCGGAACTCGCCGTTCGCTTCAGCATCGCGAACGACTAGCGACCGACGACCAAGGACTTAAATACTCAGCGCTTCGCCGCGCTGCTTCCGGCTCAGCACCCAATCAAAAATCACGCGCGATACAAACACCGCCGTAAACAGGTTTGCGAGCAAACCGAAGACCAGCGTCGTGGCAAAGCCCTTTACTGGCCCCGTACCGAAAATGAAAAGAATCGCGGCCGAGACGATGGTGGTGACGTGAGTGTCGACAATGGTGATCCAGGCGTGCCCGAATCCCTGCTCCACGGCCGAGGGCGGCGTCTTGCCGTTCCTCAGTTCTTCCCGTATGCGCTCAAAAATCAGCACGTTCGAATCCACGCCCATGCCAACCGTCAGGATGACCCCGGCAATACCCGGCAACGTCAGCACCGCTCCGAAGTAGCCCATGAACCCCAGCAGGATGACCAGGTTCAAGATCAGCGCAACATCGGCATTCACGCCCGCCCAGCGGTAGTAAATCAGCATGAAGATAAGGACGGCGAGCATGCCGTACATGGCCGCCTGAACCCCGGAGCGAATCGAATCGGCGCCCAGCGACGGCCCCACCGTCCGCTCTTCCAAATACTTAATTCCGGCCGGCAGCGCACCGGAACGCAGCGTCATCGAAAGATCCTGCGTCTCTTGCTGAGTGAACCGTCCGTTGATGATGCCGGTGTCATGAATGGCTTCTTTGATCACCGCGACTTCCTGCACCTTGTTGTCGAGAACCACGGCCAGATAGTCGCCCACATGCGCCGAAGTAAAGGAGTAGAACTTGCGCCCACCCTCAGAGGTAAGGATAAAGCGGACCGCCGGTTGGCCATTTTCGTCGGTGGTCGGTTCCGCGGTGCGCAGGTCGCGGCCGCTCACTGCCGAGGCACGAGAGATTATGTACCAGGTTTCGCCGCCCTCGTTGTTGCGTGACCCGATGCTCTTGCCCGACATCACCACCGTGTCCGGAGGCAACACCCCGCCCTTGTCTTGCAAGGCCGCTTCCTGGCTCGAATAAGGCCCGCCCAGCGATTGCTTGATCTCCAGCATCGCCGTGGACTGCATGATTTCCTTCACCCGCGCCGGATCGTCCACACCCGGAAGCTGGACAATAATCTGATACTTGCCGAGGCCGTGCGGCGCAATTTCAGGCTCGCTCACGCCCAGCTGGTCAATGCGATTGCGGATGGTCTCGATGGCCTGGGTAACCGCGTGGTCTTTCAGATCGGCAAGGTTCTGCGTCTTCATCGAGACGGTCCAGGAATTTTCCGCGCCCGAGCTGGCGTCATATTCCGGCAGCCGGTCGGAAATAATGCTCTTGAAATCGCTGGTCTGATCCGGAGGAACGCCCTTCACCACAATCATCTCCGGATGGTTCACCGGATCGGGCTTGGTGATGTCGGCATAGCTGATCTTGTGCGTGCGCAGGTCTTCCTTGAGGCGTGCCATCGCATTGTCGGAGTCCACGTTGACCGCGTCATTGACCTGCACCTGCAGGATCAAGTGCGTGCCGCCGCGAAGGTCGAGGCCCAAATGAATGCGGTCGGTGATCGACGCCAGCAAGCCCTTGCCCGACCAGTCTTTCGGAATCCCGAGGATACCGAACAGGAAGAAGACAAGGATCGCTACGATGATTGCCAACTTCGTACTTAGGTTCTTATTCATGAAAAAACCGTCGACGGTCGCTGGTCGTTAGTCGTTAGCAAAAACCGTTCAAGCCTAGCGCTCTTCCCGAACGACCCACGACGAGCGACCAACGACTAGAAGCTATTTTCCCTCTTCCGCCGTCGTCACCGATACCACCGATGCGCGGCTGATTTCGAGTTTCACATTGTCGGGCGGCACGCGTAGAACCAGCGCATCGTCCTTGAGACTGATGATCGTGCCGCGCAAACCCCCAGTGGTCACGATCTTGTCCCCATTCTTCAACTCACTCAACATGGCCTGCCATTTTTTCTGCTTGCGCTGCTGCGGCAAAATCAGCAAAAAGTAAAAAATAGCAAAAATGAACAGCAGCGGCGCCAGTCCGAGCAGACTCGTGCCCCCGGGTAGCTGCATCCACAGCGCCAATCGGCCAGTCACACCAGACGACATGCCAGACAAAATAATTTCCACTGTAAATTCAATCCTCTATGCAACGACCGCGGGACTTCGAAGCTCGTGGCTCGCATCTCCACGGAACGGGAGTTCTTTTCTTCTATGGCCGGAGATCCTACAACTTGCAGGCTGGAACCGGCGATGCCGGGCCCGGGTTGCGCTCGGAACGGCACAGAAAAAAACGGACCTTGTTCCCAAGTTAAATAGAATGCCGGACCGCCAGCAAGGTGTCAAGGACACCACGCCGAATTTACATTCGATATCCCGCTCGTGTGGGGACGGGCGCCCTCGCCCGCCCAAGCCGAGCACAGTTCGGCAGCTGCCCGTGGCCACTGCAACCCTGATTCGCTCTAGTCCGCACCGCCCGCCCGTATCCACTCCCGAACCGTCCGCATCGTAGCCAGGTAAAAATGCAGATTGTGGACCGTATTCAAAACCTGCGCCAGCAGTTCGTTCGAGGCGTAAAGATGGCGCAGGTAGGCCCGCGAATAACGCTGGCAGACGCGGCATTCGCAGGCGGGATCGAGCGCGCTCTCATCCTGCGCGTACCGGGCCTGCTTGATCGACACCTTGCCTTCGGAGGTGAACAGCAATCCATGCCGCGCGGCGCGCGTGGGGAGCACGCAATCCATCATGTCGACGCCCGACTGCGCGTACTGCGCAATCTCCTCGGGAGTGCCGACGCCCATCAGATAGCGCGGCTGGCTGGAGGGAAGATGCTCCAGCGTGGACAAGACAATGTCGCGAGTAAGCTCGCGCGCTTCGCCGACGCTCAGCCCGCCGATGGCGTATCCCGGAAAGCCGATGTCGATAGTGCGCGCGGCAGATTCGCGTCGCAATTCAGGATCCATCCCGCCCTGCACAATGCCAAACAAAGCCTGGATCCGGCCATCGCCATCCCCACTATTGTCATCCTGAGCGGAGCGAAGGACCTGCTTTTCCTGACGGCTGATGACTGACGGCTGACGGCGACTCGCCCAAGGCACGTCGTTCTTGAATGCTTCAAAGTAATTCTTGCTGCGCGCCGCCCACCGCAGCGTCAGCTCCATCGAGTCGCGCACGCGCTGAGCGTCCGCCGGATACTCCGTGCACTCGTCAAACGCCATGATGATGTCGGCCCCGAGGCCGATCTGAATCTCCATGGCTTTTTCGGGACTAAGAAAGTGTGCCGAGCCGTCCAGGTGCGAGCGGAACGCTACGCCCTCTTCGCTCACCTTGCGCAAGTCGTTCAGGCTGAAAACCTGGAAGCCGCCCGAATCCGTGAGAATCGCCCGATCCCACGACATGAACCGGTGCAGGCCGCCCATCTGCCGAACCGTTTCAACACCGGGCCGCAGAAAAAGATGGTAGGTATTGGCCAGCAGAATCTCGACCCCAAGTTCTTCCAGCACATCCTGCGAAACGCCCTTCACCGAAGCCAGGGTTCCCACCGGCATGAACACAGGCGTCTCAACCTCTCCGTGAGGAGTGATGAGTTTGCCAGCGCGGGCAGCGCCGCGGGTAGCTTCAATCTGAAATTGGGTGGACACTGTGGGGAATTCTAAAACAATTGCAGATTGCAGAAGTGAGACCGGACATAATGAGCGCAATTGTTTACGACAGTCGGGTGTCGTGCTTTCTTTAAGGAACGCCTGCCATATCAGGACATCCTGCTTTGCGAAAGGCTTGAAAACCGGGCAGCTTTGCGACGTACGCTTCGCACTCCTTTCCGCAAGCGTTGGCTTCTACCGCGTGAATAGATGCTTCTGGCGTTACCTTGTAGGTGAAATTGCAGGTGAAGATGTATTCAGGGATCAGCGGTTGTCGAGTAAGCACATCAAAAACATCACTGTCCTCAGGCGTGTCACTCAGGATATGGGTGTGCAATGAATAAATGGCATCGTTCCGAATTGTGAAGTCGATAATGTCCTGGTGCATTCTCCGCTTGCTGACAATATTCAAACCGTCGCCTGAGATGCGATACCTGATATCACCCCCGACAGGGTAAACACCCCAGACGGTTTGGGCCGGGACGATGTAGACATAGAAGTTTCCGTTGTCTGCGGGCAAGACCGCCATGTTGTAGGGGCGCTTTTCACCGTGGAATTCTTGTCGTGTGGTCTCAATCGCACGTGCTGCGTGGAAGTAGAATCCGGCATCCTCCAGTGGCGGGTCGTGCTTCTTGATCGTAAAGACTTCGGGACTCGCGCTCTGAATCGCCTCGCAGGCAATCAGGAACTTGTCTCGCGATTGGCTGAAACGTCCCCACATCACAATCCATCCACTGCTGGTCTTCTGGGCGACATACCGATCCATCACACCTTGGGGTACATCAACCTTCTTCACCGCGTCGGCGGAGTGCCACGCAGCTTGGTCGTATTCGTAAAGCAGCTTGCCACGTGTAGCGATTGCGGCGAGTTCATCAACCGATGGTGGTTGTGGTTGTGGCTTTTGCTCCACTCCAGCGGTGCATACGAAGACCAAAAGGACAGCAAATACGGAGCGGTACATAGCGGTCATGCTACGCCCAACACGAAGCTATGAACATAGTTGACGTAACATCCGATTACACCAGCGATCAGCTCACCGTAGAGATTCGTTCGGCGGTCTTACTTCTGCAATCTGACTTCTGCCTTCTGCAATCGACCTACTTCGAATAAAGGTTCTTAACCACCTCGCCGCCCTTCATCACAAACTTGACCCGCTCCAGCGTAGTGACATCCGCCAGCGGATCGCCGTCCACTGCAACAATGTCCGCCCACTTCCCCGGCTCAATCGTTCCGACCTTGTCGGACCAGCCCAGCAAATCGGCGTCATTAATCGTCGCCGTCTGAATCGCCTGCAGCGGCGTCATCCCCAGCTTCACGTATACCGCAAATTCATGCGCGTTAAGCCCGTGCGGATACACCGCCGCATCGGTTCCGAATCCGATTTTCACTCCCGCCGCGAACGCCTTCTTCGCGTTCATCTTGCCCATCTCCGACACCATCTCCATCTTCCGCTTGGCAAAATCCGGAAGATTGGCCTGCGCCGCGTTCTCCCTCTGCCAGTCCATCAGATACAGAGTGGGCACGAGATAGGTGCCGTTTTTCTTCAGCGTGGCGATGGCTTCGTCGTTCATCAGGTGCCCGTGCTCCACCGAGTCCACCCCCGCTTCCGACGCCCAGATCACTCCTTGCGCTCCGTGAGCGTGCGCCGCGACCTTGCGCCCCAAACGGTGCGCGTCCGCCACAATGGCCTTCATCTCTTCCAGGGTAAATTGAGCCACATTGGGATCGTCGCCTTTGGACAGTACGCCACCGGTGGCGCAGATTTTGATCACGTCGGCGCCGTACTTGATGATCTCGCGCGTCTTGTGCTGGACAGCTTCGACGCCATCGGCCACGCCTTCTTCTTGTGCGTGATAGTCGAAGGGCAGCAGATTGTTGTCGCAGTGGCCGCCCGTAATGCTCAGAGCCGGCCCGCTGACCAGCATCCGCGGTCCAGGTACGTCCCCGGCATTGATGGCATCGCGCAAGGCGACGTCGCTGAAGCCGCTAGCGCCCACGTTGCGGACAGTCGTAAAACCGGCTTCGAGCGTGACCCGGGCATTGCGGGCTCCGATCAGAGCCTCGCGGGGCACGGAAATCGCCAGCGAAGAGTAGCCAAAGTTTGGATCGAAGGTGATGTGCGTGTGCGCGTCAATCAATCCCGGCAGCACGGTGGCGTTCGAGAGATCAACGATCTCGGCCTGAGCCCCGCCGGGAACTTGCGTGTCAGGTCCAACGCTCGCGATTTTTCCGCCCTGAATCAGAATGGTTTGGTTGCTTAGGGTCTTGCCGGTCCTAACGTCAAGCAGACGCCCGGCGCGGACGACAACCGTCTTCGCCGCGGGCGGGGCCGGCTGCGCCCACGACACGCCCATGAAAAAGAGCAAGAGAATCAACAGCGACTGATAACGGCTGAGCTTCATTCCATCTCCCATGAGAATTTAACTCTTGGCCGAGTACCTTACTACCTCGAAGGCGGGAACAGCAACCTCGATCGAACGTCTTGTGGGCTTTTCGCAAGGAAACATCCCACCACTTGGCCTCGCGGCATTTCCGATTTGAGGCCTTACTTGAGTCTGAAAACTACTGAGTCCATGATCAGGCAGGCAAAGTCCGCATGGAATCCTGCCGGTGGAACGTCAACCACGACCGGCGGTTCTTCCACGCGGACGAGGGCTTTCACGCGATGCCCAACAGTTGGTTGAGGAATCCGACCACATACTTCCACACCAGGTAATAGATCGCCACGCCGGCCAGAAACCAGGGCACGATCAGAAAGTACGGGACGCTGATCGCCTGGAACCAGGTAGCTCCGTGGCTGCCGATGGTTAGAAATCCGCCGCACGTGGCAGCGGCTGCCCCTATCGGCGCCATGATCACGGGCAACAGCGCACCGTGGAAGCCGATGGGCAGATGGCGATGCGGCCGGGACAACACGTAAACGATGTTCCAGACGCCAAACACATTGGGCACCAGCGCCATCGGAAAGATGATGACGCGCTCAATGGGAATCGGGACCTGGAGCACCAGGCGAGTCACGATGAATCCCGTCAGCACGACCAGCAGAAACAGGCTGGGCACGGCAATGCCCGCCATGTAAGCGCGAAGATAAGGATGAGTGTTCATAGTGTCCTCCAGTTACAGGTGACAGTTACAAGTGACAGTTACAGGTGATAAAGCAGCACCGGAATCGCTCCCGGGAAAAATAAAAGCCATGCGGCCACCGCCGCGAACAAAGCCCAATCGAACCACGGCACGGGAGTGGGACGCGCCTCCAGGCGCTGTAGCATCGCAGGCCACAAGTCGCGCCGCAGTTCCGCGCCCGCCAGGGCGCCGGCCGGTGGCAGTAATTGC
>PMMJ01000426.1 GCA_003162255.1 Acidobacteriaceae bacterium
ATCAGGACTTGCACCACGGGCTGCTAGGGGCCAGCTTCGCAGCAGCTAGCGTGATGATCCTGATTACATCTACGATTCTGCTGATAACCGGACATATCAGTCAGGCGACCTTCAAGGACCTGGTAAAGTTTTGCCTGAACAAGCTTGCAGCTTTCGTACAGCGCCAGAAACCCAATGAATCCGGGGACACGGAACGCAAGCTCCCCTCAAAACAATTGCACCTCCCAGATCCTCCTTCTGCGCCCCACGTAATTCTCACAAAAGACCCCTCCCTGCCCGCGCCGAAAGAGAAGCCACCCCAATAGCTGCACTCAACATCGTGGAAGACCTCCGAAAGCGAGGTGGTGCAACTTTGAGCCGCTCTAGCGACACTGTCCTAAGATTCTATGCGACTTCGGAAGAAATTCTCCGTCGCTTTGTCCTGGAAGTAGACGTAACAGCCCTTCATGCCACGGCTCAGGAGCACGCGGTACGTATTTTTCACGTTTCGCAAGAACTCGGCATGCGAACGGCGTACAACTGAATCGGCAGAAGCTGACGGATCACCTTTCCATTCCGCGGTGCCAGGATCGAATACCAGGTCAGTTCCAAAGACATTCCACGGCCGTGCGTAATCTCCGATTGTGACGTCGTCAACCAGAGTGCCATCCGGTTGCGGATCAGACCATTTCCAGCAGAACCCTGCTGTCATTCGAGCCGTAAATCCCTGCTCAGCCTTTTCGCGAATAGCAGCATCGAGAGTGTGCGGCGAAGAAGATATCTTGAAATCAAACGTCTGATCATCGGCTTTCCACAATACGTTCGCGGTACGTTTGATATGGAGGGTGTTATTGATCCAGTTTACGAAAGCGTCTGATCCCGCACATCGAAACTGCGCATCCAGCTCATAGTCGAAAATCGTGCATCCGGTCTGGTTTGCATATGCCCGAATGTAATCGGACGAACCGATTTCACCAGGTCTAACCACTTGATCGTCATCAATAAAAAAGACCGCCGTCTTGCTCGCGTTTATCAGTTCGCTGATCTGTGGATCTTTGCTTCGCTTTGCACGTGGCGTGAACCGTGAGTTGCTTGTTTCTCTGATCCGGTGCGCCTCATCGCAGACCATCACGTCTATATCGTTGCGCTCCGCATTTGCGTATCCATTGAAGTACTTGATTTGCTGAGAGGCGCGGCTGCCGACAATCTCCCGGACAGTGGTCGTAAATGCTCGGGACCCAGTGACGTAATGCGTATTCAGGCCCTTGGCCGACAAATCTCCAAGCAAATTCATCGCGATAACCGATTTGCCTGTGCCAGGTCCACCTCTCACAATGATTACGCTCTTTTTCTTGCCCTTGACTCCGTCCGTCGCAGCCTGGAAAACACGGTCATACACCACTAGTTGCTCATCGAGCAGGATGTATTGTGAATTCCCTTTCACGACGGCACTAACGTGGTCCAGCAGTTTTCGAGACGCCTTGTACCTACTTTGTTCAATGGTCTTGACGATCTCACCGTCATCGCCGTTGGCGACATGAAGACGCAGGAACTTGATGAGCTTGTCGACATCATCGCCGGTAAACAGTGGGAACGATTCCAGGAGGCTCTTAAACCTGTCTGCAAACAGTACGTCTGACGGCTCATATGAATAGTTGTGGAGATACGAGCAGGCGTTCAGTTGGATTCCCGCATCGCGGTCAAATGCAGTGTGGGAATCTTCTAGGTATGTTTTATATTGGCCGACCTGGGCAGAAGGATGAAGCACATCGCGCAGGCCACCTCCTAACCACGTTGCGAGTTCGTTGCGCCCGCCACCGTCTTGACACTTATCCCATTGCTTGAGTTCGACAACAACGGAATTCTCGCGACTCCAATCATTCCTTCCGGTGATGAGGCAATCGAGCCTGCGGGATGTAAGCGGGAGTTGGAACTCCAGAATTACGCCGTGGTTCAACAGCTCGCCCTCCTGGAAGACCTGCGATACCGCGCGAAGCGAGTTGCGCCACGAATTCACCTCGCTAGGAGCAGGCTGAAAACGGAATTCGTGAAAGAAGGCATCGCTCAGTTTTGTCGCAATTCTGTTCTGGGTGGTGTCTTCGATCAGACTAGTGGTGGTTCCTGAATACAATCGCATTGCGGGCGTCCGTAACTCCTCTGGAGAGAAGACCCTCAAGGCTAACGTATGGCGGTGCTTGTGGGAAGAGTGCGGTTTGTTACGCGCTCGGAGCAATCCCAGCCAAGTCCGCGAGCAGCTGCCAATGCCTCGGATGCGGGCGGTAGCCCTGGCGAATGCGACTGGCATACCAGCGCGATACACCGATCTTCTTTGCGATAGAAGAGGCTGAGGTTTGGGCAAGTGCTGGCTGAATTTTCTCGAAGTACACCTGATCGGTGAGCCACCCTGGCTGGCTCGATGCATCCCATGCCGAGCACGCTTCAGCGTGGCGTCGGCGCGAAGCCCTGTGCTTGGCGCGAGCCTCCGGGCTGCGAGCAGCGATACGACCAAGCTTTGCCGCATTAACCATCCGCCCAGCTGCTCCGTCAGCAGCGCAGTCTACACACGTGGTAGAGCGATGTTTGATTACCTTCCCACACAGGTGACAGAGTTTTTCTCTACGTGGTGGTGATATTGGTGAGGGCAGGGATGAGCTGCCTTTCGTTTCGCGTTTGCGGCGCTGCGTCAAACGGGTGGGTAGTGAGACGGCACCGCTTTGTTTCCGCCGTCCTGACCACAGCGTCCCCGCAACCCACTCAGCTATGGGTGCGACAGCGCGGCCCCACATCGGAGCTGTTTCAGAAAGCTTGATTGCAAGCGAGGCCATCAGCCTAGCATTGCCGTCTTTCTGCTCCAGAAACCATTCTCGTTTCAGCATTTCGCGTGTTACCCACCGAAGAAAGAAATCATCGATGTCTGGCCGAACCGCTTCCATGAGATCACACGCCAAACTATCGCGCGCCGGTGCGTCGACATGCAGCACGCCCAAACCGGCGTCCAAACCAAGAGCGGCGGCGGCCAAACGACATTCGCTTTCGAGGATCGCGTAGAGATAATTGAGAACGGCCCCAGACGGATTTACTGCGCGCCGGGGTGATCCCGTTAGTGGCGAAACGCGAGTCCCAAAGGTTCGCCAATGTTCAGGAACACGATGCTCATCTTTCTTCGGGAAGTTTATCGGTAGCATTTTCCATGCAGCCCAATATGCGGCGGCTGCTTGAGATTCGATTATGCGGATGCGCCCTGGCGAATCTGCGCTGTCCAACTCAGCGCGGTAGCGGGAAATTGCGTCCGCCGTGTGAGTAGCTAGCAGGGTGTAACGCGCGACACGCTCTTGGCCAGCCAGCTTCTTGTTAATGAGTTCGCGTGCAACAATGAGCGCGATCCCGGAATGAATCGCCATCCCCTGCGCGCGCCGTAGTCGAGCGTCGGAGGAGCGAACAGGCCCTGTGGTAAACAGCAAAGTCCCGTCGCGCTCCAGCACCGACACGGCAGCGCCTACATCACTCAACCAGCGCAAAGCAGCGAGGGAAATTACTCCATCAGAGCCGATGATGACTAGGCGTTTGAGGCCGTGCCCGACGCGCGGAAATCTCAGCTGTCGGCGGTCGGCTGCGATGCCATCGTCAATGAATAAATGACCACTGTCCACGCGAACTCGGATTCCAAAACCAAAAAGAGTGAGAACCCCGTGGCGCGGCAAGAGCGAATTGTGGGATTGCGGGAGTTGGGGTACGTTTCTAGCAGCTGCCATTGGAGCTACCCTCCTATGGTGGTCAGGGCTTGTCGTCTGCTGAAACAGTCGGCAGGCCCGTTTTCGCTTTAGAACTTCTTCAGATACGCCTCTACTGCACGGCGAAATAGCTCGGCCATCGGCGCTCCTGTTTTGGTGGACACTCTTTTGAGCTTTACCAGCAACTTGTCGGGGAGCCACACGGTGGTACGCTTCTTCACTGTATAAATATATTCTGTATGTCACTGTATGTCATGCACTATTTCACCAAATCACGAATTGACTGTCAATTGCTAGTATCGCCAATGCGACGCTTTTCAATGCACTGTTCTTGTTGTGTTGCGAAGTTGAGAAGCGACCACTTCATACACTACGATTGTGCACCAGTATGAAGCCAGCGCGCCCAGGGTTCGAAATTGAATACATTCACGCAGATCCTCCGCCCATTCGCAATGAAGTTGCTTGGTATAGGTGGGAGTTTCTCCGACGAAATCCGGAGTACCGAGCTGATCACCAGAAATTCATCAAACGCTTCGGAACGTGGCTCAAGCGAAGACTGTTCTGGTACGACGTCGAGAGTCGAGAATGCTGGACCGAGAGTGATAAACAGCACTATCGCAACGAGATTCTCCCGATCCTGGGGGCACTCTGTGAGAAGTGGAAGGTCACCATGCTGGTTCCCCCGGGATGGCAATTCGATCCAAAAACAGGAATGCGCAAGGTCGGCCGCTATATGGTGGAGATACCAACAATCATTGCACCGGGGTGGGAGTGGGATCCCGCCACTTTTAAGACGCTGAGGACTTTGGGATTTCTCGGAACTGGTGATTTGGCCACGCGGTATCAAGGTGTTGTCCTTGCAGAGTTTGATCTCAATTGGCCCATGAAAGACTTGCTCGGCTACGCGAAACGAGTATTAGCCTATGCGCGGGAGAACTATGAGAAAGAGTCGCGGCAGAGGGGGGTAAAGATCCCCAGTGGTCGCCGCCGCATTCAAGAGTACGCCCAATATTTAGAAATCTGGGATCTCAAGCAGGAAGGGAAAAAGCCTGGAGACTTGGCTAAATTACTCTTCCCGAACGAGGATCTTGAAGGTGCGTTGCAAAAGGTTCGCGACCGCCTCAAGGCCGCCCAACGGCTTGTTTCAGGACACCCCCAAGAAATAAGGTAGACCCGCTATATCTTTTGCCAACCTTCAAGTCGCCGTGGCACGCTTGCAATCGTCATGCGAATCGTCGAGCTCAAGCCAGAAGAATTGCCGCTCCTTATTAGGTTCAAGGTAGGCGCCCAGACGAGGGAGTACGTTCTGCTACGGACAAAGCAGGGCAAACTCCTGCTGAACAAGTCCAACGGAGAGTCACCCCCGCAGACTTAGCAAAAAGAGATTGAGATTATAGCCAGCGAGCCCCGACCGGCAAGCCAGTAAGCATCGGGTCCCTAGCCAGCCAAGGATTTCCTTGGCTGGCTTTTCTTTTGGCAAAGGCATTATGAACGCTCGCTACTACGGAGGTCTCAACTGATGTCAAAACGCAGATCAAACTCGCGAACCAAACAAGAAGCAGAAGTCCGCAATCGTGCAGTTCATGTTATAGCTCGCATGCGCCGAACGGGCATTAGTCTGACCGCTGCGGCACGTGATGAGGGCATAGACCCACGGACTGTCCGCCACTACGTTGGGGCTGACCTCAAAGAACTAGCCGACGGTCAAATCGTGCCAACAAAAGCCGACCAACGAGAAAGGAGGATGCTTGTCCTCACCTCGCGCGGTATGGCGCCGGTTAAGTAATCAGACTCTCAAAGGGATTGGCAGCGCTGGTCAAAGTTTCAGTTATAACCGCTGGCGTGAACTGACTTTTTTCGTCAGGTTCCTGCTCGCATTCAAGCGGCTCGATCCAAGCGAGCGGGATCGTCTCCTTCAGGATGGCTGGGCTTTCGCGGAGTGGCTTAAGGTAATTCCGGAGGAAGAAAAGCGCCAGCTACGGCACATGATTCTTTTCTTGCTGTTTCCGGACCAGTTTGAGCGCTCTTTTGCGGGAACCGACCGCCGGCAAATCGTTATCTCTTTTACCGGTAAATCGAATGCTGAGGTGGATCCTCTCTCTCCTGTTGAGATTGACCGTGAATTGCTAGGAATTCGCCGAAGCCAAGAGGAGAAGTACGGCACAAAAATACTGGATTTTTATTTGCCACCATTGAGCGAACTCTGGACACGTAGTGGGTTACGGATGCGATCAGGTCCGGGCCAGCGAACCACAGCGGCGTATCAGACTTGAGATAGTTGTTCCCGATGTTCTGGGTGACCTCGTTGTACACGGTGCGCACGGGCAGGATGTCGTTATCGGGCTGCACGAGGGCAAAGAACAGGCGCCGCCCCCACATCGCAGGCTTAAAGCAGCCTTTAAGAGAGACGCTTTTCAGGAATCTACGTACATTCTCCGTAACATCGTCAAAGCTCACACGCTTGGCCGTCAGAACATCGAACAAACCAAGGAGAGCGCAGCAGCTTGGATATTCGCTGGTAAAATCCACCGGGACGACGGGCACATCCGCACAGCGTATACGGGTTTCGGAGCGACCGCCATAGTAGCTCTGCATGGCGATGCCGAGTATTTCGTCAGGGACGNNAAAGGGACGGCGAACTTCTCCGCTGGCCGGACGATTCCCATTTGCTCCAGGTAGGATTTCGCTACAGATGCCGGGGAGTACGCGTTGTAGGGCTTGAGCCCAATCGGGTGCTTGTCGAAATTTTGCTTCAGTGCATTGAGAGCGTCTACCGTGCAGCGCACATCCTGCCGCGCGTATTCAATTTCTTCAGGCGTGACCTTGCCCGTCGGCTCATAGTCCTCTGTCTTCTGATGATCCGTCTTAAGTTCCTGGCATAGCGTCCGGAGAGAAAAAGATTGGTTGAATAGAGCCCAGCCCAGAGTTCGCAGATCAAGAAAATGAACGTTACCTTTGTCTTTCCATTCGTCAGGCTTCCACGGTGGCACCAGTTTGATGAATGCTTTCTTGCTATCAATCGGTTGAATCGTGATGCGCGGACGATTTCGATTTTCCGCTCCGTCGGCGTACCGCGACATGACAAACGACCATTCGTTTTCGTCGCCTCGGCTCCAATCCAAGGCTAGGCGCGCCAAGTCGAAGGGCAGGTTGAACCCGACTACCAGCGCTCCGTTGTACTTGACCGCTGGCCAGAACACTCTTTTTATGAAATCGGAGCGGGAGAACAGCGGGAATCGTGGCGGAAAGGATGCCACATCGGAAACTGCGGTACGGAGGTAGTCTTCTATTACCTTGCGATCTTTCGCGGGCAGATCGTCAGCATAGAAGATTCCCTCTTCTGTGACTGCATAACCGCCATTCACTAGCGCACAGAGCCGATATACTCCGAAGGTCAGCGATTGATCCGCTGTGATTCGCGTCTCGGTATCAAACACGAGAGCGTGATCCGGCCACTTGGGATCGTCGTCAGTGGCTCTGCCTTTGTTCTTCTTCTGATCGGCTGCGACCGCAAGAGCGCGAAGAAAAATGTCATGGACTGCTGTATTGCTCATGATTGATCCTCCGATTGACTTCTAAGGTGTTTTTCCAACATGTCCACCACCATCCAGACGCCGACCAACATGGCTTTCAGTGCCTGCATCAGCCGAATGGACTTATTTTTCGTGTAGAGGAAATCGACACCGGCCCGCCGACACATAACATGGAACTCTGCGTGATTCTGCTTGCAAAACGGATAAAAGAGCCAAGGAAGGTGATTGTTCCCGCCCAGATGGTTTTGCTCCAGGTCCTTCGTACTTCCGCAGAAACAATACTCGGGACACTCCGGGCATTTAATTCGCGGTCGCCTGCGTTTCATGCCGCACCGCCTGAGAGCGCCCGGTAAAGCGAATGAGGCAGTAACTCTTTCTGAGCGAGGTCTTTGAGAGCAGGCCCAGCTGTTATTAGTTCGACGCCTCCGATCTTTTTCCCATGCCAAGGCACGAGCGCCTTAAGATCACCGCCTAGATACCTGCTGACGGCGGCATCGTATTTTGCGGCGTCACTCGCCTGTTTTAGTCCGCAAACTTTTAGTTCAACGGGGCCGAACCGACCTGGAATTTGCACGTAGCGAACAAGGCGGTCGCTCTTGGCAGCGCGTATTCGTCCGCCTGGACGATCTTGCATGAGCGCCGTGCCCACATATTTTTTGATTGTTCGTACGGTTACGCCATTGTCGCGTGCGGCTTCAGACGGCGAAGCGCCACGCCGCATATCCGCCAGCGCGTGTAAGGCACGATCACGGGCAGCGAAGCTGCGCCCGGAGAGCCTGGATGCAGGGTTATTTCGCGGAATCGCATTGCGCTTGGCCATCATCCCTCGGTGCGGCGCGGGCACCTTTCCTATGCGCCCCGATGAAGTGCACAATATCTCTTAGCGGTCCGGGTGTCAGTTTCATGGAGAAGCGACGAAATGAAACATTCTTGGGAGGAAAAGCTCAGTCAACAAGGTCTTAAGTTTGTGCAGCTTAGTGCCAAACTTGGGCGGATAAGGCAGCCTTCGACCCTAGGTCAAAGCGAGCTGAGACGGTGGGTAAAGGAACAGAAGGTTGTGCTTTCGGCCTATCCGGAGCTGGACGCACAAAGAAGGGTCAACCTAAATCCGGAATTCCTTCGTTTTCTATTGCGCACGACTCCGGACATCCAATTGACCGAGGAGGAATGGTTGGGACTGTTTGAGCGTGAAAAGTTCCCGATGCTTCGTGCTGACGAATTGGAATTGCATCAAAGCATTTTTCTGTATCTTGAGTCCGATCAAAACAGGAGATTCGAAATCTATGGCTATGTCGCATCCGGAATTATCTTGTTAAGGCGCGTGTTCTCTGGAGGGCTGAAAAAGCAACTAGGCACGAAAAAACCCAGTCTGTTTAAGGTAATTACCGCAATTGCACGGAACCTCGAATGGCTTGGATCTGCCCTCCGAGGGGACCTGAAGGAATCACCCGGCAGAGTGAACGTCGGACTGGCGGGTCTGGTAGATGCGATACTCGAACACCAGAAAGAGCCCTTGACTCAGGTGGAGCTTTACGAGGCGGTTAAAGCCGCTGGTGCAGAGGTCCCCGAAGATCCGGAAGCTTTTCGGCTATGGCTGCACCGCGCGAGAAAACAGGGCTTAGTGAAAAGATTCCGTTCCAGCCGAACGGATGCTGATTCATTGGAAGACGGGTAGCGAGGCATAGAAGCAACAATGACTAAATATCTTGTATATCATTGATATACAATGAGATAATAGAAACGGGCCTGCCGACTGTTATCAGCAGCCGACAAGCCCTGACCACCAAGGGAGCACAACCTCCAATGGCAGCTTCGCACACCCTACCGCACTCGTCCTCAATCCGCAAATCTGGCGTCCTCGTTTTGAACGGCTACGGCATCCGCGTCCAGGTGAGCGCTGGCCATCTGACCTTGCACGATGGGATAGCCGACGAGCGTAGGACAATCCGCCTGCCCCGTGTGAATCATGGCCTAAAGAGGCTGGTCATGATCGGGAGCGACGGCTTCATCACCCTTGAGGCTCTGCGCTGGCTTGCGGATCAGGGCGCAGCATTCCTGATGCTTGATCGCAGAGGCAAAGTGCTCGCCGTCACCGGCCCTGTTTCTCCATCGGACGCAAAGCTTCGCAGATCGCAAGCGCTCGCACTCGGCAACGGCACGGCGCTCAAGATCTCCAGAGAACTTATCTCCCAGAAGCTCGCCGGGCAGGAGCCACTCGTGCGCGACATGCTGCACGATTCTGTGACGGCGGACGCGATCGCTCGATTCAGGGTCGAGTTACCGAACGCTGAGAGTATAGAAGCGGTGCGGCTAATCGAATCACAAGCTGCACGCTGCTACTGGCAATCCTGGAGTGATGTGCCAATTCGCTGGCCGCGCAAAGATGAGCGCCGCGTGCCCGAACATTGGAAACGCTTCGGCTCTCGCATCTCGCCCCTGACCCAC
Organism: Acidobacteriaceae bacterium; assembly: GCA_003162255.1. GTDB lineage: Bacteria > Acidobacteriota > Terriglobia > Terriglobales > Acidobacteriaceae > Acidiflorens. The sequence goes on from PMMJ01000426.1 coordinate 9,689, forward strand.
AGCCCGCGCCTGGCTTCTAATCCGCACAACGCCCTGCTCAATCTTCTCTGCGCAGTTCTGGAAAGCGAATCGCGCCTATCTGCCGCTGCCATGGGCCTTGATCCAGGTATCGGCTGCCTTCACGTGGACACGGCTAACAGGGATTCACTCGCTTGCGACGTAATGGAGCCGATCCGGCCAAAATGTGACGCGTTCCTTCTTAATTGGCTTCAGAGCGAGCCGCTTTGCAAATCGGACTTCTGGGAAGATCGCAATGGGAACTGCCGCATCGCGTCATCATTGGCAATCAAGCTCTGCGAGACTTCGGACACGTGGCGCAAACTAGTGGGCCCGGTCGCAGAATATGTTGCGCAAGAGACTTGGTCTTCTGTGTCCAAACCGACTTCCACGTCCAAGCTTGCTCGACAACTGGTCGCGACTCGCCTTACTCAACGGAACAAGCGCGAAGTAAAAGGCAGCGACGTACCTAGAGTAAAACGCCCGACACCGGAACACGTCTGTCTCGGTTGCGGGAAATCCATCAGGCCCGAGCGAACCCATTGTGCTGACTGTGCCATTGGCGGAGCTACGGAACGCCTTGTGAATGCCGCGCGAATTGGACGAGTAGCAGCGCGCAGTCCGGAGGCGCGTGCCAAGCATGTGGCCTCGCGGCGACGGCACGCCCAGGCGTGCTCGGAATGGGACGCATCGAAGCAACCATCTTGGCTTACGAGTGAAGTGTTCTCGCAACAAATCCAACCGCTTCTCGCGGACGTTTCAACATCCGAAATTCGATCACGGATTGAAGTATCCCGCTGGTACGCCGGTCGGATTCGCGAAGGCTACCGCCCTCATCCACGGCACTGGCTGGCGCTGGCAGAATTGACAGGTGTCGTGTCAGGAGTACCGAATCATCCAAATGCACCACAATCCGGGCAATGAGTAGAGTCGAGAACAGGCGCAGTGGCTTTAGTCTCCCGGTGGCTACTGACGAAGCTTTCGCGTCGTCGCCTCAGTCCGGTTGGCTTGGCTCTGTTTCCTGTTCCCGCTCATCGAACCGGACAGGCGGATTTCCCGCATCCGGCTCTCGGAAAAGACACACGATGGTCCGTGTGACACCGTCTGCAACTTCTGAACACAACGCGGGGTGGCTAGACTCATCGTCAATCCCCATGTCCTTTGTTGCTTCTTGCGTCCGTCTTTAACTGAGGCCCCTTCCCTCCACCGGAGTTACCCGGTTTCACAGGTAGTACGAACCTCTCCGCCACCCTATGTGGTCCGGCCTGACTCTCGCGAGGTGCCAGTTGGTTATGACTGCAACCGCCACTAGGGTTTCCCGTGTTGCAGTTGGTCCCCTTTGCCTACATGCCGTCGCCCTTACCCCGGCAGGTCCGATGGAACCAGTTCGCTCGTACTATTCCATCAGCGTCGGCCTTCCCTCATTACACGGGAGGTCGGCTCCTGCATTAATCGTTTCGAGGCCTGCTCAGCGTTCACTCATGTTACGGCCTGCATGCTTGCCAAGTCGCCTATGCGACCCTCTACACCGGAGGCTCCGACGGCTTCGTTTCCTTCACCGCCGCTCCGATTACTACCGGGTGGAGCGAACCAGTTCCCGGGCGGGACTTTCACCCGCAGTGAACCAACGCCTTTCACGGCGCACGTGTAATTGATTCCATAACAATGTC
>PMMJ01000408.1:0-218 GCA_003162255.1 Acidobacteriaceae bacterium
CGGAACATCTCGATTGCGTGTTGGGCGAAGAGCAATGATTCAACAATGCCGTCCAAACCCGCGAGGGGCGAAATGGTTGGGGCTTTCGGGTGTGGGGCCAGATGCCGAGGTCGCGAGCGGGCGAGACGGAACTCGGTGTGCAGATCATTCGAAGTGACCTCGACGTAGCGCATGGTCATCCCTGGATCTGTGTGGCCGAGTAGTTTCATGACCGCGGG
>PMMJ01000408.1:232-3465 GCA_003162255.1 Acidobacteriaceae bacterium
CAGACAAACGAGTCTACCGGGACCATTCGTTCCGTCTTCAATTTGCCGAGGGGCACGTGAATTGCCCAACGATCCGGAGCGACGTTGCGAAGGCAATCCCAGGAAACATCGACACATTCACCGATGCGCATACCGGTGTGGCGCAGCAGCAAGAAGATGTTGGCCGCCAGATCGTTACGGCGGAGCAACTCCTGTTGGATGGATTGATCCTGCTGCGCCGTCAAGGCACGAGGAAGACGTTGAGGAGGCCGCGGAGAATCCTCGCGACGGATCAGATGAGCCAGATCGGGAAGCTGTGCAGTCCAGGCAAGTTCCTCCAAAATGCATCGCAGACGCATGAGTCGGGAGATGTAGACCGCCGGCGCCAAGGAGCGCAGGTGGGTGAACCAGCCGAGGATATGCGGGTCGCGGCGCAACTGACTTAACGAAGTAACATCGGGATGATCCTCGACGAGATAGATCAGGAAGTGGCGCGCGGTGCCACGGTATTGACGGGCTGAATCCCACACCTGGGCGGCAGTGAGGGACTCGACAGCCCGCTGGAACTGGAGAGCCAGAGGGTGGTCCACAGGAACGAGGCGAGAGAGTTTCACGTCGGGGTCACCGGTACAGGTCTGATGAGCTGAGCGACCGCTCGCGCATATTGCTGGTAGACCTCCAGAGGCGTGACCTGCATATAGGCGAGCGTGGTTTGGATTTGCGCATGTCCCATTAACTGCATGAGGGCTGGCAGGCTAACGCCGGCTCGTACCATGTCCGAGGCGAAGGTGTGCCGGAAACGGTGCGGATTGGCAATTTTGACGCCGGTGGTCCGACGATGATGGCGAAACAGCGAGCGTAAACCCGCGGGTGTCATCCGGGAGCCGCGAGCAGCGCCTTTGAGAGAAACGAACAAAGCGTTTGTCGAGGCCGTGGGCCGCTCCAGCCGCAGATAGTGATCCAGCAACTGAGCCGCTTCAGGGGCCAGGGGCAGGAAGCGGGTTTTATTACCCTTGCCGCGCACGCGGATCTGCGCTTCCGGCAACAGCAGGTCGTCGCGATTCAGATCCAGGACTTCCTGGGAGCGGAGTCCCTGCAACAGCATCAATCCCACGATGGCCAAGTCACGCGAGGTGCGGAAGCTGGACCAGAATCGAGCCACCTCATCCACCGACAATGGGGATATGGTGCGTTTGGGAGTCTTCACCCGCAACCGGCTCAATGCAAGCCGTGGCCGACCGATGCCCATCGGTGCACGCTGCCAGTATGTCTGCTGAAACCCGGGAGCAATCTGCCCGGGAGCATCGGGGAATACGATGCGCAAGGCGTGATCGACAATGGCAACGCGCTGGTTGATGGTTCCGCCGGTTAACTGGCGTTCTTGACTGGATTGGAATCGCACATAGTCCAGCAGTGTCGATTCGGTGAGTGCATCTTTGTCGATCGCGTCGGTGTGATGAACACTCTCCCACCAACGGAGAAAGTGCAACAACTCGTGCGCATAACTTTTCAAGGTATTATCCGCAAGGCGGCGAAGGGTCTCGTAATCGAGATACTGATTGATCCAGGCGATCTCACGCCCTGTCCCCTGCACGATGACGCGATATGGGCATCGTGCCTGGTTGGTGGAGGGCTGATGGACAACACGAAAAGTCATGGCAGGGCCGCCTCCAGTAGCACCTGGAACTGGCGCGCGTCGCCACCACCCTCGACAAAGAAGCTGTTCGGATCGTGGCCATCGGGCAGCAAGACTCTGCGAACGTTCATACCTTGCTGTTTGAGCCGGCAGGCAAGCGATTGCTCCGCCTGCTGGCCGCTGCCGTTTGTATCGGCGTCAAAGGCCAGATAGACAGTTCGCATACGGTCACACAGCTGCCGATGCTGGTGCACATTGAGATGAGTCCCCATCGAGCAGGTGACGTTGTGAAAGCCGGCCTGCCACAGGGCGGCGTAATCGAACAGGCCTTCGACGAGAATGATCTCCGGATACTGACGGGCTTGCTCCCACGAGTACAAGCCACCCTTGGCGCCCGGTAAGAAACGGTGAGGAGGCGCCGCGGCAGACAGGCTGCGGCCATAGAGATTGCCTTCCAGCGGGAACACAACACGATGTGTGTAGGTGTCGTATCCAGATCCGGTCACCAAACCTGCTTGACGCAACGTCTGGAGCGGATAGCCGAACTGTGTCAACCAGCCTCGCAGGCAGCCGCCAGGCGCGTAGCCAATCCGCATGTGCTCGATCAGTTCCGGCGAGCGGACGCCGCGTTGGTACAGGTAGGCAACAGCCTCGCTGTGACGGTGTAACTGCATACGATAGAAACCTGCAGCTTCGTGCAATAGTGGCGGCAAGCCGCGCCATTGGTGCAGCAAAGCGACAGCTTGCGGAAACCTCACCTGGTGGTAGAGCTCAGCGAAACGAATCACGTCACCGCCGCGGCCACAGCCGTAGCAGTAGAACAAGTTTTTGTTGGGGTCAACGAGAAAGCTGGGCTTGTGGTCGGCGTGCAGCGGACACAGTCCCAATAGGCGGCCGAAGCTGATCGGCCGGGCCTGTTGCCAATCGTGTGCTTGGAGATAGTCCAGCAACGGAATCTGCTGTTTCAGTTCATCGATCGCCATTCGATTCACGGACCGCCTGCCTCGATTGGCAGAATACGGCAGACCGCACCCAGATCCCAGGCAAGGATGGTGGGTGCCCTCAAAAAGTACATCCCGATGGCTCCGGCCGCCAGCCAGCACCACACGCTGAGCCAGCGGCGTTGTGCCCATCGGCGCACGCTAGAGGAGTCCGGCAAACGGGTCGGATCCTTGCAGTGAGGTGCGGCTTGCTCGGCGGACTCGCCGGCGGCGATCCGCTCACAGGCCTGTTGTCGGCAATGGAGGGTGTAGTGTCCGGACGGCGCTAGCCAAGCCGGCAAGATCGTGAAGGTTTTCCCGCACGGCAGACAGATTCCACGCCGCACCCAAATGCATTCTCGCCGGTCATCATGGGCTGGACGGAGTCGCCGTCCATGGCCAATGATCGTGTAGTTCCCGCAAATCGGACATCGCCGCGGCAGCAGGTCCAGCGGGATCACCCCGGGGTCGATGTTGTCTTTCGCCTCTGGCAGTGCNNGGGCCTTCACCCTCCGGCTAAATCAGTTTCGAACGAAAACAAGAATACTGCTTTACGTTGTTGGCCGCCAGCCCCCTCAGGCCATTGGCCGGTTTAAAACGACGTTACACTCATGTGGCAAGCACTGTGGATTGCCGAA
>PMMJ01000158.1 GCA_003162255.1 Acidobacteriaceae bacterium
CGGCTCGACCTGGCCGCTGACCACCTCCGTTTGTTGCCCGTCGCTCAGACCTTTCGTGAAAGAAATCGCCGCCAACTGTCCCCCGCGCATCGTCCAAACCTGCTGTTCCTTCTTCTTGGTGTCCGGCTCCTCGGTCTTGTTGTCGTTCATCCCCGGCGGGCGCGGCAAAAGCATGCTCACCAGGCCGCCGCTCCGCGAGCTGCCCGCCGATTCCTTCACCGTCGGCACGAACCTCATCGCCACATTGGGCACCAGCACCACGTTGTCGCGCTTGTTCACCGTAATCACCGCCGTCGCCGTCATCCCCGGCCGCAGCGCCAGGCTGCTGTTGTCCACCTTCAGCACCGTCTTGTAAGTCACCACGCCTTCCACCGTCTGCGAGCCATAGCGCACCTGCGTTATCCGCGCCGGAAAAGTCCGGTCCGGATATGCGTCCACGGTAAAGGTCGCTTCCTGCCCCTCGCGCACCTGGCCCACATCGGCTTCATCCACGTCCACCTGCAACTCCATCTGTGTCAGGTCCTCCGCCAGCGTGAATAATGTCGGAGACTGAAACGCGGCCGCCACTGTCTGCCCCGGCTCGACCGACCGCTTCAATACCACCCCATTGATCGGCGAGGTGATCACCGCTTTCGTGAGGTCCGTCCGGTTCACGTTCAACGCCGCCTGCGCCTGGGCCACTGATGCCTTCGCGCTGGCCTCATCGGCCTTATACCGCGCCAGGTTTGCCTTCGCCGCATCAAGGTCCGTCTGCGAAGGCATCTTTCCCCCGCTCAGTTCCTTCACCCGGTTGAGCCGCGCGAACTGTGCTTGCGCCTCCTCCACGCTCGCTTGCGCCTGCACCACCTTCGCCTGGGCCGCCTGCAAGGCCGCCTCGTTTTGCTGCGCCTGCGCCTCCAGCCGCGAAGTATCCAGGCGCGCCAGCACCTGGCCCACCTTCACCTGGTCGTTGTAATCCGCCTCAACCTTGCTGATCGTTCCCGACACCTCGATCCCCACGTCCAGCTTTTGNNCTGCGCCAATCCAGATCCACCGCCGCTTTCGCCCGCGGGCTGTGCTGTTCAGTCCAAGCGTCTTGGCGACGCTCTCGTTCTGTTCTGTGTTCGGAGTAGTCATATCCTTTATCGAGATGCTGTCTGCTTCACTGCTTTGTCGGGGGCTGCCATCGGCGTCCAGCCGCCCCCCAGCGCCTTATACAGACTGATTAGATTTGAAGTCACCTTCGCCTCGCTGATGGCGAGCTGGTCCTGTGCGGAAAGCAAACTCTGCTGCGTGTCCAACACCGTCTGAAACCCCACTAGCCCCGATGAATACTGGAAGCGCGCCAGCTCGAANNATGTCTGCCCGGACTGCAACGCGAGGGCCAGGGAGTCGCGGCGGCCTTGCTCGTTGGCGTAGGCGACCAGCGCGTTCTCTACGTCCTGCAACGCTGTCAGCACGGTGGATTCGTAGTAGCTCAATGCCTCCTCCTGGAGCGCCGTCTGCAGCTTGATGTTCTGCCGGATCGAACCCCCGTCAAAAAGTGTCCACGCAGCCTTTGCTGCCCCCTGTGCCGCCCGGGCGCTCGCTGAGTAGAGGTTCGCAAATTCCAGCGATTCCACGCCGATGCTTCCCAGCAGCGAGAAGCTCGGATACCGCGCCGCCTCCGCCACGCCGATCTCGGCCGTCTGCCCCGCCAGCTTGCGCTCCGCGCTCCGCACGTCCGGACGCCGCCGCAGCGCCTCCGCCGGCACCCCCACCGCCACATCGGCCGGCGCCACCGGCACAGACTTCGCCTCCGCCAGCACCTCGTTTAGCGCTCCCGGCGGTTGCCCCAGCAATACCGCCAGCCGGTATTTCGCCTGCTCCAGGCTCGTTCGCAGCGTGGGAATCTGCGCCCGCACCAGCTCCAGGCTCGCCCTGGCCTGCTCCTCATCCAATTGCGTCGTCAGCCCCGCCTCGTGCCGCCACCGCGTGATGTCGTAAGTCTCGCTCCGTGTCGTCAGGTTGGATTCCGTAATCGACAGCAGCGCCTGGTCCGAGCGCACCTCCACGTAATTCAACGCCACCTCCGCCAGCAAGCTCACCATCACGTGNNCTCGCCGTGGCCGCTTCCCACGTCGCCGTCGCCGCCTCCAGCGACCGCCGCTTGCCGCCAAACAAGTCCAACTCCCAACTCGCGTCAAACCCGGCCGCATAAAGGTCGCTCGTCGCCCCAGTGCCCGACTCCTTGCTCGACGTGATGCGGCTCGCCGACCCATTCGCTCCGACAGTTGGGAAAAGCGCCGCCTTGGCGATGCCTCGCTGGGCGCGCGCCTCCCGCACCCGTGCTTCCGCCTGCTTGAGGTCCAGGTTGCCGACGCGTGCCCGCTCGATCAGCTCCGATAACGTGGGGTCCTTGAACACCGTCCACCACCGCGCCAACAGATTCGTGTCCGCAGCGGCCTTCGAANNGCCGTATGTGGCGCTTTGTAGTTCGGCCCAACCTTGCATCCCGTTAGCCCAACCAGTGCGGCGGCCAGCGCCAGGCCGACACAGAATTCACTCCCAGCAATTCGTTTCATAGGCTCACACCTTCGGTAGTTGCGCGCGGAATACCACCGCCGCAAAAGCCACAAACCTCCGTAGATAACTCTCCGGGTCCAGCCGCAGCGGCGGCAGGCCCCCCGGCGGCTTCCGATCCATCACGAATAGCGATTGGTGCAGTCCCCCGACCAGCAAGTGCATCCGCCAGAACACGTCCTCCGGTGTCA
>PMMJ01000494.1 GCA_003162255.1 Acidobacteriaceae bacterium
GACCTGCGCGACCTGGGAAACACCATTCTTGTGGTCGAGCACGATCCCGACATCATGCGCGCCGCTGACCGCATTCTCGACCTTGGCCCGGGGGCCGGCGAAAATGGCGGGAAAGTTGTCGGCGCGGGCACCTACAACGAAATCATAAAGATGCCGCACTCGCTTACCGGCCGTTACCTGGCCGNNCGGGCTCGGGAAAATCGTCGCTGCTGCATGACGTCCTCTATCAGGCGCTGGCCACGGCCAAGCGGCAGACGAATGTCGGCACATCCGCCATTTTGTGGGACAGCATTGACGGCGACGAGTTTCTCGACGAGGTCGTGCTCGTCGATCAGTCCCCCATCGGACGCACTCCACGGTCGAACCCGGTCACGTACATCAAGGCTTTCGATATCATCCGCGAACTATTCGCGTCGCTGCCGGAAGCTCAGAAGCGCGGCTTCCCCGCCGGACATTTTTCTTTCAACGTGCCCGGCGGACGCTGCGAAAACTGCCAAGGGGATGGCACCGTCACGGTCGAGATGCAGTTTTTGGCCGATGTGGAGCTGATCTGCGACGAATGCAAGGGCACGCGCTACAAGCCGCAAGTGCTCGAAATACGTTACAAGGGCAAGAACATTCATGAAGTGCTGGACCTCACCATTCGCGAAGCGCTGAAGTTCTTCGCCGATGTTCCGCGGCTCACGGAAAAATTGCGCGTGCTCGACGAAGTCGGCCTCGGCTACCTGCGACTTGGGCAGTCGGCGACCACGCTCTCCGGAGGCGAAGCGCAGCGCATGAAGCTGGCCGCGCATCTGCAGCCTGGCGCGCGTCCGGGCAGCCGCCACACAGAAGGTGGTGACGCACCCAAACGCAAGCGCCGCCTGCTTTACATTTTCGATGAGCCGACGACTGGGCTGCACTTCGACGATGTCAGCAAACTGCTTTCCGCTTTTCGCCGTCTCATCGATGCGGGAGGTTCGATCGTCGTCATCGAGCATAATCTCGAAGTCATCAAGACGGCGGACTGGGTGATCGACCTGGGCCCGGAAGGCGGCGATCGTGGCGGCAACCTCGTCGGTTTCGGGCCGCCCGAGGCCATCGCGGAGCTGAAAAACTCTTACACTGGACAGTATCTGAAGCGGGTCTTGGACGGGAATGGCGTGACCACGGTGAGCGGTAGAATAGAACCGATCTCATGAATGTTCGCGGGGAAAGTTCCCAGAGCTGAAGCGCTGGGCTTAAGCTCGGTTGCCCTCCCGAGCTGGATATTGTCACGGATGAAGCGCACGTTCATCAACGCGATCCTGCTCATCGTCACCGCGCTCAGCGGCTGCGCGTGCGTTTTCGCGCAAACCCATACCACCGTCCGCCACCACAAGGAACTGGTCGAAGACCAGCCGCCGGAAATCGCGCAGGCGGAAGATGCCATCCAGAAAAACGATTTCAGCGGCGCGGAAACGCTGCTGAAAAAGGCCATCGATAAAGACCCCAAGAACTATCAGGCGTGGTTCGATCTCGGGTTTGTACTCAATCGCCTGGGCCGCACTGACGACTCTATCCACGCCTACCGGCAGTCGGTCGCCGCCAAGCCCGACGTGTTCGAGACGAACCTGAACTTGGGATTGATGCTGGTCCGCATCAACAGCCCCGAGGCCGAGCGTTATCTGCGCGCTGCCACGACGCTCAAACCCACGGCTCATGTCGAAGAGGGACAGGCCCGCGCCTGTCTGGCACTCGCGCACCTGCTGGAGAATACAAATCCGGGAGGCGCGCTGCAGGCTTACCGCAAAGCCTCCGAGCTCACGCCGAAGGATCCCGAACCGCATCTCTCCGCCGGTCTGCTGCACGAACGGCAAAAAGAATTCTCCGACGCCGAGGCCGAATACAAACAAGTCCTGGCGCTCGATCCGCACAGCACAGAAGCCGCGATCGGGCTCACCAACATCTACATGAAGTCGGGGCGCCTCGGCGATGCCGAGCCCCTGCTGCGCCGGCTGGCCGCCGAGCGTTCCAATGATGCCGGCATTCATCTCCAACTGGGCCGCGTCCTCGCGGCGCAGAGCAAGAAGGACGATGCTATCGCGGAAATCCAGACGGCGCTGAATCTCGCCCCCGGCGACTCCGACGCGCAGCGCGATCTCGCCGACCTGCTGGTGCAATCCAATAAATTCCCGGACGCTGAAAAAATCTATCGCGACCTGCTTTCAACGCATCCTAATGACGCCGACCTTCATGAACTTCTCGGCGAGGCGCTGCTCAAGGAACGCAAGTTTCCGGACGCGCAGCAGGAATTCATGACGGCCGTGAAGATCAAACCCGACCTTGGCGTCGCCTATGGCAGTCTGGCCATCGCCGCCAATGAGAATCAGAATTATGCGCTCACCGTCAGGGCCCTCGAAGCCCGCGCCAAACTCATACCCGAAAACCCCATCAGCTACTTTCTGCGCGCCACCGCCCTCGACCACCTGAAGGACTACAAGCAAGCCGACCAGTACTATCACCTCTTCCTCGATGCGGCCAATGGCAAGTATCCTGATGAGGAGTGGAAAGCTCGACATCGCCTAGTCTGGATCGAATCCAAGAAGCATTGACTGCCATGCGCCGATTTGCCTTTACCGTGCTTCTCCTCGCACTCGCCTCTGCCCACGGCGCTGCCAAGGACGAGACCGTCGACGAGCTCAAGGCACGCTTCGGGGGCGCGCGGCCTGAGGAACGCGCCGAACTCGCCATCCGGATCGCACAGGGTCAGCTTCGCAATGCCGACAAACTGTACAGCGATGGCCAGGCCGACCAGGCCCGCGCCGCCGTGGATGACATCGTTGCCTACTCTGAGAAAGCCCGCGACGACGCCGTGCAAACTAAGAAGCACCTCAAGAATGTCGAGATCGATGTCCGAAAAATGGCGGAGAAGCTGCGTGATATCAAGCGCACCCTGGTTTTTGACGATCAGCCTCCCGTCGAACAGGCCGTCCGCCACCTGGAAGACATACGCACCACGCTGCTCAAGGAAATGTTCGCCAAGCAAGACAAGAAGGAGAAGAAATGAAGTCGGGTGTCCATTGGCGCTGGCGCATCGTGCTCGGCCTGGGACTGCTGACCGTGCTCCCAGTCTTCCTGCCAGGCGGCTCGCCGCTTTCGGCCCAACGCCGCCGCGACCCGCTCAATCCAATGGAAATCGACCAGCTTCGCGACGCCATGCTCGACCCCGACGAGCGCTTACAGCTCTACGTGAAGTTTTCCCGGGATCGCATGACCAAGCTTGAGCAAATGCGCAGCGATCCCCAGACTGCCGAGCGCGCCCGCCAGACCCATGACATGCTCGAGGATTTCCTCGCCGTCTACGACGAACTCAACGACAACATCGACATGTACGTCGGGCGCAAGGACGACATCCGCAAGGTGCTGAAAGTTGTCATCGAAGCCGACACCGAATTTCAATCCAAACTACGCGCCCTCAAGAATTCCGCGAACACCAATGCCGCCGAAGCGAAGCAGTACGAATTCCTGCTGACCGACGCCCTCGACACGGTCGATTCCAGTGCCGACGACCACCGCAAAACGGTCGCCGAAGTCGAGGAGTACATGAAGAAGAAAAAGAAGAAATAGGGCTACTCCGTCCGCGGCAAAGTTCTTTACCGCAGGGGCACAGGGGAACACAGAGGAAAGCAGAGGGTTCCCCTGTGTATCTCTGTGCTCCCCGTGGTCAGCTTTTTTGCCTTTCGGCGATCTCATTTGGGAAGGTGGGCCATGCTACTCTTCCTCCAAGGTGTCCCCAAAGCTCAGCGAGATATTTCACGAGGCCTATGGCGAACTGCGGCCGCACACGCCCGCGCCGCCCATGCATGTTCGCTTCTATGCGTTCGTCTCCATCAACAACACCATCCGGCTGCGTCAGGGAGAGCTCTACATCCGCATCTCCGACCTGCTCGAAGGCGCGCCCGACGCCGTGCTGCATTCGATCGCGCACATCCTGCTCGCCAAGCTCTATCGTCAGCCGGTCGATCGGGCTCACAACGCCCGTTATCGCCGCTATGTTGCTGGCCACGAGGTTGCCGCCAAGGCTCGGCTTGTCCGCCAGATGCGCGGACGCAAGCACATACGCTCCGCCCGTGGCCACCATTACCATTTGGAAGAAATCTTCGACGACCTCAACCGCCGCTTCTTCCACGGACTCCTGGGCCGTCCGCAACTTACCTGGAGCCAGAACCACGCCCGCAGCAGCCTCGGCCACTACGATCCCGCGCACAACGCCATCGTCATCAGCCGCATTCTCGACCGCCCGGAGACTCCGCGGCTGGCCCTGGAATACGTGATGTTTCATGAAATGCTGCACCTGCGCTATCCCGTGGACCACGCGGCGGCACGCCGCAGGGTGCATACGCGGGAATTCCGGGAAGCGGAGA
>PMMJ01000038.1:0-4500 GCA_003162255.1 Acidobacteriaceae bacterium
CGAGGTGATCGATGTCGTCGACCGCGCCAATATTCTTGCGCAGTTTGAGCAGGTACTTGATGGTCGCGTAAAAGTCGTTGGGATCGAGCGTGCGCTGATCGAGACTCGTCGCTTCCTGGTTCTCGAACAGCTTGATGTTGAACTTCAGCCGNNGCCCACGTCGTCGCGCTCCGGGAAGAACACGCTCATCTCAATCACGCCCGATTCCAGGATCTTTGCCACTTTTTCGGCCGTGATTTCCGAGTTGGCCTCCAGCAGCACTTCACCCGTCGTGGTGTCGACAATGTCGCTCGCCGCCCACGCGCCCTCGAGATCGGTCGTGTCCACTTCGATTTCGGTGATCTTCGCCTTCTGAATTTCCTTCAGCGTTGCAGGCGTGATCTTCCGGCCAGAGTGCGCAACTTCGTCACCCGATTTCGACTTGATGCTGTGCGCCAGCTTCATGCCCAGCAGATTCGTGGGCTTTTCGCTCGCCGGATCCAGCGTCCAGAACAGCTTCTTGTCGCGCACCACCAGTCGGTCCGTGGTGTAGAAAGTCTTCAGAATATCCTCGCCCGAACGCAGGCCGAGAGCACGCAGGAAAATCGTGCCCAGGAACTTGCGCTTGCGGTCGATGCGCACGTAGAGAACGTTCTTCTGGTCGTATTCGAACTCCACCCACGAGCCGCGGTAGGGAATGATCTTTCCCAAGAAATAAGTGCGATTGGCCGCCGTCTCGAAGAACACGCCCGGCGAGCGGTGCAACTGGCTGACGATGACGCGCTCGGTTCCATTGATGATGAAGGTTCCGTTTTGCGTCATCAGGGGCACGTCGCCAAAGAAAACTTCCTGCTCCTTGATGTCGCGAATGGAACGGTTGCCCGCTTCATCCTTGTCCCATATCGTGAGCCGCATCGTGACTTTGAGCGGCGCCGAGTAGGTCATGCCGCGCTCTTCGCATTCCGGCACATCGTATTTCAGCTGCAAGCCCACCGGATCGCCGCACTTGTTGCAGAAGTCGGGAGTATTCGCGTTGTAGGTGCCGCACTTGTGGCAGAGAACCTCGCCGGGATGAAACGGGTCGGTGATCACCGTCGATCCGCAATTCTTACAAGTCGTGCGCAAGTGATGGAGACCCTTCAGGTGGCCGCACTTGCACTCCCAGTTGCCGATCGCGAAATCCACAAACTCCAACTGGGAAACGTTACGGAAGTCGGTAATCGGAAACACCGACTGAAACACCGCCTGCAGCCCGCCGTCTTCGCGCTCGCTGGGCAGTTTGTCCATCTGCAGGAAGCGGTCATAGGAGCGCTTCTGAACTTCGATCAGGTTCGGGATCTGGATGGTTGCTGGAATTTTGGAAAAATCGAAACGCTTGCGGTGTATATTGTGCTTTGTCATTCTCAGGAACTCCTGCTTTCAGGCAGCCTGGGGCTGCGGTACAAGCGGAATGAGGGCGCAAAAAGTAGCGCCAAAATACTGCTACGGGTTAATGAGCGGTGTACGCAGAAAAAGAGAGCAGCCCCCGCTAGGACATGCCTGTCCGCAGGCGCCGCTTGCGACGCTTACTCTTGAATAACTTGTAAAATTCCGCGCCAGTTCAAAAGGCCTGTTCCGTCCCGCCGCCCGCGGGACCGGCTGCCATACTTTTATTCCAGCGACCCTTTTCCGTTCCGCTTCCTGGGTCTATTTGGAGGATGCGGGTCGCCGTCGCCTCGCAGTGAAGCCAGGGTAAGCGGGTTATTTATTAGATATTAACACCACTCCCCAGGATTCAGCTACTGTTCGGTCAAATAATTGCAGGCGGGAGGAGGCTCCTGTGGTGACGGCACTTAGCCCCGTCCAAGCGAGGCATAAGCCCCGCTTCCACACACACCCCCGCGCCGCCTCGATTACTTGACTTCGACAGTTGCGCCCGCCTCGGTGAACTTCTTCCGGATGGTTTCGGCCTCGTCCTTCGAGACGCCCTCTTTTATGCTCTTCGGAGCGCCGTCCACCAAGTCTTTCGCCTCTTTCAAGCCGAGGCTGGTGACTTCGCGTACCGCCTTGATTACGTTGATCTTATTGGCTCCCACTTCCTTTAGAACGACCGTGAATTCGGTCTTTTCTTCCGCCGGAGCCGCCGCGCCCGCCGCTGCCCCACCGGCAACCGCCACCGGAGCCGCTGCCGCCGCCGAAACGCCCAGACGCGACTCCAGTTTCTTCACTAGCTCTGCCGCTTCCAGCAACGACAGGCCAACTATCGACTCTTCCAACTGCTGTAAATCCGCCATGTGAATCTCTCCGCTTTATGTAAGATTTGCGATTTCGCTATCGCTCGGCCAGGTTTCCAGTGCGACCAGGTCCGTCCACTCCGGTGCCAGACAACACCAAAGTTTCAGACCGCGCCACCCCTAGCTTTGCGACAGCTAAATCTTTTTTCGAGCAGCATCGCTGCCCAGAAACTTGTGTCGGATTTGTAATTGGTGATTTGTAATTGAAAAACCAAGCTCGCCAGGTTCAAATTACCAATTACAAATTTCCCAATTGCAAATTCCTACGCTTCCTTGAATTTCTTCTCCTGCACTCCCTGGTCGATGACCACCGCCAGGTTCCGCCCAACCGCATTCATCGCCGTGACCAGGCGCTGCGCCGGAGCGTTCAACAGGAACAGTAGCTTCGAATAAAGTTCGCTCTTCGACGGCATGGTCGCCAGCGATTCGATCTCCTTGACCGTAATCACCCGGCCTTCGACCACCCCAGCCTTGAAGCTAAATTCCGGATGCTCCTTGGCATACTTCGCAAGAGCCTTCGCCAGCGCCACCGGATCGCCTTCGGTGTAGGCGATCGAGGTCACGCCCTGCAAGTTCTTCAGAGCTCCCTCAACCTTGGTGCCTTTGCCGGCGCGCTCGGCCAAAGTGTTCTTCACCACGCGATACTTCGCTCCGGTCGGACGCAGTGCCTTGCGCAATTCGAAATCCTGCGTCACCGTCAGCTTGGAGTAGGTAGCCACAATCATGCTCGAAGCGTGCTTCAGTTCCCCACCCAGTTTCTCAACCTGCGCAACTTTCTTAGCCCGAGTAACCGCCATATATAGAACCCCTTCAGAATCACGTAGAGACGGACGCATTCGTCCGTCCAGCCGGGCAAAGCCCGGCAGTTAAGCCTTCGCCGCAACCTCGATCGGAGTCGTGTCCAACGCGATCCCCGGTCCCATGCTCGAACTCAGGTAGCAGGCCTTGATGTATTTGCCCTTGGCCACCGAAGGTTTCGCCTTGATCACACTCGAGATCAGCACGGTAGCGTTTTCGACCAGCTTGTCGGGCGTAAAGGAAATCTTCCCCACCGGCACGTGCACCAGCGCCGTCTTGTCGGTGCGGAACTCGACCTTGCCGGCCTTGACTTCCTGCACGGCGCGCGCCACGTCCATGGTGACGGTACCTGTTTTTGGATTCGGCATCAGCCCCTTCGGTCCGAGAATCTTGCCCAGCCGCCCCACCGATTTCATCATGTCGGGGGTGGCAATCAGCGCGTCGAAGTCGGTCCAGTTCTCTTTCGTGATCTTCTCGACCATGTCTTCGCCGCCAACAAAATCCGCGCCCGCCGCCTCGGCCTCGCGGACCTTCTCGCCGCTCGCGATCACCAGAACTTTTTTCGACTTGCCCAGTCCATGCGGAAGCACGACCGTGCCCCGCACCATCTGATCCGCATGTTTTGGATCGACGCCCAGCCGCAGCGTCACTTCGACCGTCTCATCGAACTTTGCGTATTTCACTTTCTGCAGGAGTGGAACCGCTTCCTGCAGCGTGTAAGGCCGCGGTTCGACTGCCTTCCGCGACTTCTCGATATTCTTTCCTGACTTCTTCATTTTTCCCTCAGTCTCCCACCGCCGCTTCGCCGTTCTGAAGAGCCGTGGTGTTTTCGACTACAACCGCTCGAGTGGGGACGGGCGACTCGCCCGTCTAAGCGGGGCAAAGCCCCGCTTCCACACAAAACTTATCCAACCACGTCAATGCCCATCGATCGCGCCGTGCCGCGCACGCTCTTGATCGCCGCATCCACCGACGCCGCGTTCAAATCCGGCATCTTCTGCTTCGCAATATCCTCGACCTGCTTCAGCGTCACCTTGCCAACCTTATCTTTATTGGGCGTGCCCGATCCCTTGGCGATGCCCGCCGCGCGCTTCAGCAACACCGACGCTGGCGGAGTCTTGGTGATAAACGTGAACGTGCGGTCGCTGTACACCGTGATCACGACCGGAACAATCAATCCTTCCAGTTCCTTCTGCCCGGTGCGCGCATTGAACTGTTTGCAGAACTCCATGATNNGGAGGCGCCGGCGTGGCCTTGCCCGCCGCAATCTGCAACTTCACCGATCCTGTAACTTTCTTTGCCATGATGCCTTTCCCGTACCTTGTACTAATCTCCAGCTCCGAGTCTAGGATTTTCGGCTCGGCGCATAACCCAAATGGGGTTTCACCTGTGTTCCTGGTGTCCTCTGTGGTTCAAGCTTTTTGCTATTACGCGACCTTCTCCACCTGCC
>PMMJ01000038.1:4527-4691 GCA_003162255.1 Acidobacteriaceae bacterium
CGCCCGAAAATCGTCACCATCACTTTCAAAGTCTCGCGGTCCTCGTTGACGTCGTCGACGATGCCCGTAAAGGTCGCGAACGGCCCTTCTCCGATGCGCACCGTCTCGCCTTTTTCGAATTTGACTTTGAGCTTCGGCTTCTCCCGGCTGTCGGCCACTTTGTA
>PMMJ01000038.1:4775-4942 GCA_003162255.1 Acidobacteriaceae bacterium
TAGGCGTGGATGATGTACCACTTCATATTCGGATTCCGCGCGGGCTCACCGCTCGGAACCGCTTCCGCAGGCGGTGGAGGCGGTGGCTGCTGGCCTTCTTGGCCAGGGCCAACCGCTGCGCTTTCGTCCTTCTCTTTGTTCGAATCCGTATCCGGCATTCAATCGCT
>PMMJ01000370.1:0-2232 GCA_003162255.1 Acidobacteriaceae bacterium
CCGGTTGCTCAGAGGTTCCCTAGAACTGGAGTATGCGCGCGAGAGATCACGGTGCAGGGCTGTTCGCCGCGGCCGGCACCGGCGCCGCGGACTTCAACTCGTCCAACTCAGTCAGCACCGCTTGCCAGCGAACCGGGTCCTTCTTCGTTTCGATGGGTAGCGACTGGTCGGAATAGAACTGCAGGATGTTATCGCGCAGTTCCGGTGACATCCGGTCGAACTTCCGGCTCGACAACTGGACCAGCAACTTTGCGTAGGTGTCGTCCGTGAGCGAGTATTCCGCTGCCTTGGTCACCTGGCCACTATCAAGGTCACAATTCGGAAGCAGGAGCGATTTGGCGCCCACGGAGTGCAGAAAGGTCCGATATTGATCGACGGTCAAATTGATGCTCTTAAAATACAGGTCCTCGGTCTGCGGAGTCGGGTTCTTGAAACCCAGCCCCTTGAACGGGCCGATTCTCGGCATGTAGCGCAAGAGCGTTGAGAGCAGCCGGGTTCCGAATCCCGGCTTCGTATAGTCCTTCCCCCACTCTTTTTCATAGTCAGAGCGCGAGAGCCGGTACAGGAACTCTTTCTTCGCAAAGTCGGGACGCTCGCGCATCAGGTCTTTCTTGTGGGTCTGGAGTGCGACCTGGGTCATCTCCGGGATCACCTGACTGACGGAGAAGCGATAGGAGCCGATGGCTAGATCCTCATGGGCAAGAACATCTTTCAACTCCAATCCGTAGACGACCGGGAAGGCTCGCTCCAGCAGGGGCTTTGATACTTGAAAGCCAACGAAATCGTGGTATTGCTGCGACGCGTAACGGTTCTTGGCCACTTGCAGCATGTCGAAGCCAAACTCGGTTTTCAAATGCGCCGTCTTGTCTTCCGCATAGGTAACCGACTTGCCGAACTTCGCTCGCAACTTCGGATACTCCACGGCCACCGACTGGTTGACTGCCGGGTGCCCGGTAATGTCCGACGTATAGTGCGCCAGCGCGCCCAGAGCGAAGGCGTACTCGTTTACATCTGCGCTTTCGAGCAACAGCTCGCGGACAAAATCTCCGCTGCGAACGTAGTGCACGAGGTTGCTGAAATCCTTACTGCCGAATGGGTAATAACCGAGGTCCTGAATGACGGCGCCTCCGTAGGCATAGGCATGCGCCTGCTTGATCTGATCTTCCGAGAGCCCGGGGTATCGCTTGAGCAAAAGAGGGCGGATCTCGTCGGACCAGAGCAAGTCCACGATTTCCTCGTGGGTCAGAACAGAGTAAGCGAACGAGGCGCCGCTGCACATCGCCAGGACCAGGAGAAGTACCAACGCGCGGACAGGAAGCAGGCGCCAACCCCTGGCGATGGCGCCCGGCGAGCTTGCCGGTTGGCGCATGGCTCAAATCCGGCCGAGCACCAGGAGAATGACAACGATCAATAAAACCAACCCCAGTCCTCCGGACGGAGCATAACCCCAACTTCTGCTATGCGACCATCTTGGCAGCGCACCAACGAGAGCTAAGATCAAAATCACGATCAATATAGTTCCAAGCATGTTTCGCTCCTTATTCCCCGCATTGAGATAACGTTCCAACACCGCTCCCGAACGAGCGGCTTTGATTTCGTCTTATTCCAGCCCGGCGTCCCCGCTCCTCAGGTTTCGCAAAGGAGAATCCAAGGTCGAGGGGACAATTTTTTTATAAGCGATTCCCTGTTTTCTTACTGGTCAAAACTGCTCATTGTAAAGATGAGGGTCAAGACATCGGATTTTGCGCCCTCGTGGAAATGCGGGCGACAATAGCGGGCGGATCTCATGCCCACACCGGCGGAACATCCTTCGAATGCTGCGTACCAAAAAAATGGCGCGAGCCCAAAGAGTGGACCCGCACCAAAGTAAAAGTCGTCGACTTTCTTGTACCTCTTTCTTACGAATCGAGCGGCATGGCGCAATACGTCGCAGTCAATCCGCTACTTACGAGGTTCTTGTTTACCTGCAGGGGGCCGGGTTGCTTTCTCAGCCGGCGCTGCTTTCTGAGGAGCAGGCTGGGCACGCGGTGCAGCCTGCGCACGCGGTGCAGCCTGGGCACGCGGTGCAGCCTGGGCACGAGGGGCAGCCTGCGCTCGAGGTGCAGGCTCGGCACGGGGTGCAGCTTGGGCACGAGGGGCAGCTTGTTGGCGAGGGGCGGCCTGCGCACGGGCCGCCTTATTCTCATTCGTCCGAGTAGCCGCTGCCTTATTCTCGGCTGCCCTGTTCTCATT
>PMMJ01000370.1:2318-13918 GCA_003162255.1 Acidobacteriaceae bacterium
TCGGCTGCCCTGTTCTCATTCGTGCGAGTAGCCGCAGCCCTATTCCCGGCTGCCTTGTTCTCATTCGTGCGAGTAGCCGCTGCCTTATTTTCGGCCGCCCTGTTTTCGTTCGAGCGAGTAGCCGCTGCTTTATTCTCCGTGGCCTTATTCGCGGGTGCCTTGTAAGGCGCTCCCGCTTGCCTGGCCGCTACCACCCCGTGACCGCTAAACTCCGCGGGCTTGGCAGTTGCGGCGATTGCCGGCCGCCCGTGGTTCACGGACGCCAGGAGCGCATGGTTGGTGCTGGCAGCGTGCATATGCTGGGTTTGCAGTTCCGCTGGCGGCCTGTGTTGCTCGTGTGCCGCTGTCTCTTCTGCCCGGGTCGGGCGGACGTTGATTCCACCGGAGCCGCCGTTATAGCTGACGTGGTTCATCCTGGTGTGGTTGATTACGGTCCTACGGTAAACATTGTGAATGTTCCTGACGTCCACGTTGTTCACCGAACGGTTGTAGTAGAAGGACCCGTGATTCCAATATCCGCCTTCATAGCCGACGCCACCATAGCCGAAGCCGTAATTGACGCCACCGTAGAAACCGACATGCGGACCCCAGTAACCGTCGTTCCAAGCGTAGCGGTCACCGCTCCAGCCCCAATAGCCGGGAGTCCAGAGGAAGCCAACTTCGGGAGCTATCACCCACGTGCCCGGCACCCAGTAATAGCCTTCATCGCCGTAAGCCCAGTAACCGGGGGTCCACAAATAACCGTCCCCGGGGGCCATGGGTTGCGTGTACACAGGCAGCGCGGGCGGAGCGATCGTGATCGACACGCCGAACTGCGCGAACGAGGCGACCGGTACGGCGAGTATGAGAAAAGTTAGCAATACCATACGGATTATGCGCATTTTGAATCACCTTGCCAGATCATCCTTCGGTTGCCCGGTCCTACCTTGCTGCTTCGGGCTGCGTGGATCGAACGGCGACACGTCGCTACAAGAATTCCACCGGAGGCACCGCCAAATCTGTGCAGTACTGCTCACTTTCCGCGAATTTCCCATTTTGGTAAGTGATCTCGTTTTTGAAATGACATCTTGCTGGCGCTGAAAAAAAGCGGCGCGAGCCCAGACACTGGACTCGCGCCGATAAGTAGTTAAGCTGGCTGCGCCCTTTAGACCGGGCCGTTATAGTGCAAAGCTGAGTACAAGGCTAACCCCAGGGTAGGATGCGTTGCACAGGTAATACACGCCGTCAATTTCGATAACATAAACGTCTTGCGTGTAGAGCCAGTTGCCGGGCCACGGGTCAACGAATCCGAACGAATAGCCACCGTATTGGAAGCGGCGATTGCTGTAGTCGGTCTGGGTGACACGGAACGAGTGTTCCCGTCCAAAATTTGCCTTGAATTTGTCATCGGGAATGCGGCCGCTACCGTTACCACCGGCGCGCTGCTGTTGTTGGGCGTTTTTCTGTTCCTGTTGGTTGTTCTTGTCTTGCTGCTGGGCGTTTCTCTGTTCCTGCTGAGCATTCTTGTCTTGCTGCTGGGCGCTTTTCTGTTCCTGTTGCGTGTTCTTGTCTTGCTGCTGAGCGCTTTTTTGTTCCTGTTGGGTGTTCTTGTCCTGTTGCTGGGAGTTTTTCTTTTCCTGCTGAGTATTCTTGTCCTCCTGCTGGGCGTTTTTCTGTTCCTGGGCAGGCTGGGCTTTTTGTTCATCCTGCTGGTCGTGCTGCTCTTGTGCGAACGCCGGAGCCGCGACTCCGAGGGCCAAAGATAGAACTGCGGTGCTGATCACTCCTGCGAGTTTCATGTGTGTTGTCTCCATTATCGAATCGTTGTGTACGCTTGCCCTACCGCAAGCTTCCTGTGGTCGCGTTGACCGGCGTGCCGATGGCGTCGCCGGACACGAGAAGTTCAACTCTCCGATTTTGCTGGCGTCCGGAGGCGTTGTCGTTTGAGGCTACCGGCAAAGTGTTGCCGAAACCTTGGGCTGAAACCGAATTCGTCGCAACCCCTTCTTGCACCAGGTAATCGCGAACCGATCCAGCACGATTCTCAGACAATGTTTGATTCATTGCATCGCCGCCCACATTGTCCGTGTAGCCGCCGACTGCAATGTCAAGTCCAGGATAGGCGAGCAGAATACCAGCGACTTTCGCCAGCTTCTCCCGTGCCCCCGGCTTCAACGAATATTTTCCGGTGTCAAACAAGACATCGGACATGCTGACGATGAGCCCGCGCGCGCTATCGCGAGTCTCAAGAATGAGATTCAACTGCTCCGACAATCGCGTGCGCATGGCCGCTTTGTCGGTTTCCGCTTGCTGCGCGGTCTGCTGTGCCGCTTGTGCATCCGAGCGGGATTGATCCGCATCAGCCTGGGCTGCGGAAAGTGCGGTTGCCGACGAAGCCTGATTGCTCGCCATATCGGACTGAGCCTGCGCGGTCGCAGACTGCGCATCCGCAGCGTCGGCGCGGGCCTTCGCTGCATCAGATTCTGCTTGAGTCCTGGCGGTCCGGGCATTTTGGGCATCGAATTCGGCCTGAGCCCTTGCCGCTTGAGCTACCGCCGCATCAGACTGGGCTTGATCTTTCTGCCGGATCGCGTGATCGGCTTGCGCCTGCGATCGTGCCTGAGAGTCGCTGGAAGCCTGACGTTCGTTTGCCAGACCTATCTCGTCCAGTTTCTTGACTGCGATTGCGCGGGCATCTTCGGAAGTCTGCACTGCCTCGCGAGACACCGCGATTAACGGTTTGCTGTCGATGTGTTTTCTTGTGGCATATTCATCGGCGTTGTTCATCAACTGCACAGCATGCTGATAGCTGTCGCTGGCGTACTGCTCGGCTCCCTCGGATTGAGCGATGCGCAGAGCATTGCGCGCTTCAAAGAATTCCAAAGGCAACCTGGCGTTCAAAACCACCGGGTCGAATTTGTAGCCGGTGGGAATGTAGCCACCGCGCTCCATGAGTTCGTACTTTGCATTTACCGCTTCCGTGGTTCCCTTGGTGCTTTCGCGAACTACATTCTCAAGCACAACCGCGTTGCTGGGCTGACGCACGGCATAATAAGGTTCTGCGGTAACGATCAGAGCGAAGGCTTGAAGGTCAGTGGTCACGCGCAGCTTGCTGCGATGGTTGTCGCCGACTAATACTTCGCCCAGGTTCACGGCCCGGCCTTCGGGAGATATCGCCCACAAAACGTAGGTTAGATACTCAGTGCCAAAGGTCGTCGGTTCCCGCAGGTCGGCAAATTCCGCATCGATCTGAATGGATCCCCGCCTGCTATTCACCTTGGCTTCGCCATTCGCTGAGGGCATCAAGTCCGTGCCCGCAAAGTCGAGCTTGGAGGCGCCGCTGCGATGTTCGTAGTTGACGGCCTGAACATTGCGGCTGACTACGTTCACGCGAAATATGGGTGTCGGACTTATAGGCTCGACGACCGTGGTGACTTGACGATTGGTTTGAGCAAATGCGCTTACACTGAGGGCGATTCCGACTGTTAACAAAAGCTTGGTCTTCAAAGTATCTCCTTCATCAGGCAGAGGACTGCCAGGTTGCGTTGTATCGATCTGGTGTGGTTACGTTCAGCCTTTTTGACCAGTTTCCTTTACGTTCCAATGTGGATGCCGGAAAGGGAGTGAAAAAGTCCAAAGACGTTCAGGAGCCACAGAACCACGGCAATGATCACGACGCCGTTCAAAATTGACTTGATAGTTCCCTGCATGGGAATGAAGCGATTTACCAGCCACAGGAGGATACCCACCACAATGAGAACTTCCAGCAGTTGAATTAGAGGCATGATTTTTGACCTTCCTTCTTTGTTGTGGGCTAACTCCTCTCATCCGCTTGGAGTCGCTGCCCGAGTTTTCGGTGTTCGAGGCTCTTAGGGTCGAATCGTGCTCCGCCGTGGGGTTTCGCGGCGTACACACGGATGAAGAATGCCGATTGGCTGGATGTGGTCACTTGGCCGGGACTTGATCAGGGCCCTACCCGCAGCGACCTGAGAATGAGAGCTGCGAATCAGCGGTCGCGGCTCCGTCTGCACACTCAGGAGAATAAAGAATGACAGGTGCGGACTTTCATGTCTGAGCAAGACAGCTCACATGCGGATGCCAAGGTTTGTCAGAGTGAGTCTTCGCCGGCAGGAGTGGACACTGTGAAGCGGCGACCGTCGTCGGCCAAAGCCGCGGCAATTTCTAAGGGCATGGTGGAGGCCATGCCCCTTCCAGCTCTTGCGGGGTCGACTCCGTCAGATTACCGTAGGACGGCGATATCTGGGTGCGACCAGATCAAATCGCCGGTCTTTCAGTCGGCCTGATGCCGTGCATTGGCACATCGGGACTATGGGCAACACTCGACTGCACGTCATGCGTCAGCGCCCATGAATACTCAAATTCCTTTCCACAGTTCAAGCAGACCTGATACGTCCGTTTCTTGATCGTGAACACAGCGCTCCGCAGCATCCGAAGGAAAACTGGAAGATCCGAAGCAGCGGCTTCATAAATCCTCCACTCGCTGCCGGCGCTCGCAACTGCCATGGGCGTCCAGCCAATCCAGCAGAGAACGCACGCTGGCCCGAGCCAACGCGATCGCGCAGTCGGCAGCTCCGTAGTAGATATTGAGTGTGTCGCCATCGGCGTTCATCGTGTATCCGCACGGGAAGACGACGTCGTTGACGTCGCCGTGGCGTTCGTAGTCGGTTTCAGGGCCAAAGATCCACGAATCTCCTCGCAGCAGGCATTTTTCCGGATTCTCAAGATCGAAGAGCGCCACACCCAGCCGGTACAAACAGCCCGAAGGCGTGTGCCGGACTCCGTGGTAGAGCACGAGCCATCCCCTAGGAGTCTCGATCGGCGGCGGCGACAACCCAATTTTGTTGGCGTCCCACCAGGCGCCCTTGCGCGCTTCCAGCATGAGCCTGTGCCTCCCCCAGTAGCGCAGGTCGGGAGAATAGGAAACCCAGATGTGTGCTCCGAGGTTCGTCATGGGCCGATGAATCAGGGCCCAGAATCCATTGATTCTCCGGGGCAGAAGCGCTGTATCTTTATCGTCCGGCGGCATGATGACGCCGTAGCGCTCGAAGCTGTGAAAGTCTTTGGTGAGCGCCAGAGAAACTCCCGGGCCACCGCGCGAATAGGAGGTGTAAGTGACTGCATATTGCTCCAGCTCGGGCACGAAAGTGATGCGAGGATCCTCGATGCCCCATATTTCCTCGGGATACTTCTGCGGGTTGGGCATCAGCGTCGGCTCGCGATCAATCTGCCATCCATCGACGCCATTTCGAGAACGCGCGGCGCACAGATGCGACAAACCACGCCGGTCTTCCACTCGGCAAAGAAGCAGAGTCGTTCCATCCGGCAACAAGGTCGCGCCAGCATTGAACACGCTGTTGATGGAGTACGGCCAATCCCTGCCCGTCAGGATGGGGTTGCCAGGGTGACGTAGGAGCAGTGGAGGGTAGTGCGAACTTTCGACGTTCAGAGGCGCTGTTCCGGGAGCAGTCATGAAGGATTTTCCAGCCTTTCAGATGGTTGCAGAGCGCATCTCCAGAAGCGCCATCAAAAACGACAGCGTCGATTCCGCTCCCTGATTTTGATTGGCGCGGTCGGGATGCAGGCCGTCCCGGCAACCGCCGGTGACGGAATCATAAAGAGGGAGTTGCAGATCGTTGTCGCCCAGGAACCAGTTGAAAGCCGACCACGCTTCGCGGCTCCAGCGGCTGTCCCCAGTTACGCGGTAAGCTTCGAGACACGCGGAGACCGCGCCCGCGGCTTCAATCGGCTGTTGGTCGAAGCGGGCTTTTTCTCCGCCCTGGTGATAAAAGCCCTGCGACCCGATGGGGACAAAGTGGTGGTTGGTTTCGCAACGCTGCGTTTGCGACAGCCAATCCAGCGCCTCGAGACCGGCGGAAACCATACGATCGTCCGAGCAAGCTGAACCCACGCGCAGCATCGCCTGGGGGAGTCTCGCGTTGCCATAGGCTAGAACGTTTTCGAACCACTTCCAATCCGGCCCTCGGATCGCCTCATACATATCGAGCAATCGCAGGCTGAGCGCGGATCTTACTTTGTGCGCGTCGCGGTCCCCAGGATAGGAATCGAGATACTCCTGAATTCCGAGCAAGGTATAGGCCCAGGCGCGGGGGCTGTTGAAAGCCACAGCCACGGGGAGGGAAAACTCGAACAGACGCCCGGCAGCGCACCGCAATGCCTGATCTTCAGAGCGGCCTAGAACCGTTCCCAGCGCCCACAATGCGCGCCCATGGCAATCTTCAGAACCTTCGGTTTCGTTCCACCGGCGATCGTAGCCAAGAAAGTTTCTGAATCTGCCTGTCGCGGGATTAAACGAATGCTCCAAGAACGACAAATACCGTAGAGACGAATCAAGCCTGCCCAAGTCCGGGGTAATGAAGTCTGGCGTAATGAAACCTGGAGTAAAAGGATTTGCTGTATCTGACCCGGCGTTTTCAAGCCGATGGTCGCCGAGTTGCGCCAGCAGCACGGTGAAAATGAGCGCGCGAGCGTTGTCGTCAGTGGTATAGCCCTCGGCTCGATTAGGAATGGTAAAGATCGCGTGCTGCAGCATTCCCGTGTCATCGGTCAGCGCGTTCACGTGAGTGAGNNGCGCGCTTGCGCATGGCGTGGCGGATCGCGGGCGTATCCAAAAGCTCGATGGTCTTTAGTGCGATCGCGCCGGGATTTTGAAACGGAACCAACGCGCCCCGGCGGTCGTCCAACAACTCAATCGCGTGCCAATAAGGAGTCGAGATGATCGCCTTACCCGCTCCGAGCGCATAGGCAAGCGTCCCGGAAACCACCTGTTCCTCATAGCGATAAGGAGTGATGTAAATGTCNNATCGGTTAGTTCGTTCACGTGAGTGAGTTTTAAGTCGGGCAGCTGATTTAGCGATTTCGGGGTGGTGCGAGCCGAGTATTGAACCCGAGGACTCTTCATGCGGTCGCTGCGAACCCGGGCAAAGCTTTCCATGTAACCTTGCGCGACTTTCTTCCAGATCATATCGCGCGCGAAGAGGTAGGCGCGCTTGCGCATGGCGTGNNCGATAAGGAGTGATGTAAATGTCGGCAGCGCCAATGTACTCGGCCATTCCCTCGGGGCTGACGAAACGGTCGTGGAAGATTACCTGCGACTCCACCCCCACTTCCTTTGCCAGCGCTTGCAAGCTGGCTCTATATTTATCTCCCTCGCGACGGAGGATGTGAGGGTGNNTAGAAATTGGGATCGAGAAAGGGCAGGTCCGGAACACCGTGAGGAACCATGTCGATCTTGCTGCCGGGCACTTTGAAGATTTCCTGCAAAAACTGGGATGACAGCTGGCTCATGACAATGAGGCGGTCCGAAAGCTCTGCGATCTCCTCCATCACGCGCCGTTGGTCCGGATTCGGTTCGCGAAGAACCGTATGAAGCGTGGTGACGACCGGCATTTTGAGGCGCCGCAGAAGGCTTAAAATGTGACCTCCCGCCGGACCTCCAAAAATTCCATACTCGTGCTGCAGGCAGACCAGATCGAAGTTGGTGAAATTCAAAAAGTCGGCGGTTTGCTCGTAAGACGACAAATCGTCCTGCGCCAGCGCAAGTCGCACACGCTCGGGGTATGCATACCCGGATTCCGTGTCGTTGACCGGTACCGCGAATAACCGGGCCGCACCACACTCCGTGGATATCGCTTCGCACAAGTCGGTGGTAAACGTAGCAATCCCGCACTGTCGCGGAAGATAGTTGCCGACGACGGCGATCCGGCTTGGAAGCCCCGCGTCCGATTGCCACCGAACCTGCGCGGCGGGCGCATGGCTGGAGGCCACAGGGCTGCCGTCAACAAGTTCGAGTGTTCCGGTCGAGGGTACTGTCTCAATGGCCGACATCGATATCCCAAAGGTTGCTCGGAGCGTGGAGAAGGTTGATGAAAGACGAAGTGCCCGCTCGTCAGCGTTGCGCGAAAAACGGGCTAAAACGCTTCATTGCACTCGTGTTGTAGGGCATTCTCTCTGGGGGCAGCGCCCAAGATTCAGTATCGGCCTTTTAGGCGAGGAGGACTGGTCAAAATTGACCAAGTTGCAATAGCGCGAAACAATCCTTGTATCGTTTATATCATTTGTATGGGCCCATCCGCGACCACGGGCGGATGCGTCCCTGGTGCATTCTGAAAGTGCAGGGAATGCCGTCAAACGAATGGGGTGCCAAACCGCCTAGCTCCATGCGAAACTGAGCGCATGAAGATCATCGCAGTGATTCCGGCGCGGCTGGCTTCGACGCGCCTTCCCCGCAAGATGCTTCGCGAGATCGCTGGCGAGCCCTTGCTGGCGCTAACCTACCAGGCCGTGCGCCGCTGCCCCCAGCTCGACGAAGTCGTGGTGGCTACCGACTCCGACGAGATTTTCCAGTTCTGCCAGCGCCGCGGCTTTGGCGTGCGCATGACTTCATCCGCCCATCGCTCAGGTACGGAGCGCGCTCACGAAATCTCCACCGTCATTCCTGCCGATATCTATATCGACGTCCAGGGCGATGAGCCTCTGACTCGCCCGGAACACGTCGCCAAACTGATCGAAGTCATGGGGCCACCCGAGGTCGAAGTGGGCACGCTGAAAACGCCAGCGGCTGACGTCGACATCAATAACCCAGGCGCCGTAAAGGTAGTGACAGACGCCGCCGGCCGCGCCCTCTACTTTTCTCGCGCCACGATTCCCTTCGATCGTGACAACACGCATCCCCGATACTACAAGCACCTCGGAATCTACGGACATCGCAAGGATGCGCTCGATAAGTTCGTGCGCTGGCCGGAGTCGTCGCTCGAGCGCAGCGAGCGCTTGGAGCAGTTGCGCTTTCTGGAAAACGGAGTTTCGATCTACGTCGCGGAAACACCGTTTGACACGGTTGGTGTCGACACAGAAGAGGATGTGCAGCGGGTCGAAGCGATTTTGCGACAGAAGTGACTTGGACACAGAAGGGCGACACCCACCACAGAGACGCAGAGGCACGGAGAAGATCCTTTTTCTTGGTTCTTCCTCTGTGTCTTTGTGTCTCTGTGGTGGAATTGGGTCTTGCCCCGCGTCAGTGTGACTTCGCCCAGGCTTCGGCGGCGGCGATTCGCTTTGTGATCGCTGGATGCGAATGGAGCAGCCATTCCACCCAGCGCGATGGCGCTTTTTCCGCGAGGTTCTGCTCGGCCAGCTTATTCATCGACGAAATGAAGGGTTCGACGCTGGCCACAGACTGGAAGCAATAGCGGTCGGCTTGCCGCTCGTTGAAGCGTGAGTAAGCGTTGAGCGCGGGCATCAGCAAAAACGAGAGCACCGTCGAGACCAGAATCAGCAGCGGCAGATCGGCAAAATCGGAAATGGTCTCGAACATGTCGCGGCGCTCGACCGCGTAGCGGAGAACCTCGTTGGCCAGCCAGAAACCAAACAGCGTGATTCCCGCCTGCACGAAAATGCTTTTTAGAATGTGCCGGTGCACGTGATGCCCGAGTTCGTGCGCGAGCACGGCTTCGATTTCGTCGTCGGAATAATTGTCCAGCAAAGTGTCCGCGAGAATGATGCGCCGGGTCGCGCCCAGTCCGGTCAGCGCGGCGTTGGCCTTCTTGCTTTTCTCGGAGAGATGCCACTTATAGACCCCGCGCACCCGCGTGCCCGCGCGTTCGCTCAGAATGATCAAGCGGCGCTTGAGCTCCTCGTTTTCGAGCGGCTCGAATTTGTAAAAGATCGGAAACAGCACAACCGGCGCTAGTTGTGCGAGCAGCACCACGAGCCCGAGGAAGACCGCCCAAGCGATCACCCACCAGTGCTGCGGAGCTTGGCGCATGAGCATGTAGAGCAGTTCCACCACAATCGTGGCCATGACCAGCCCGACCAGCAGGCTCTTGAATTCGTCCCAAAGCCACGAGCGGAATCTCTGGTTGGAAAGGTTATAGCGGTGCTCCAGCCGGAAACCGTAGTACTCGAGCGGAGTCCCTATCACCTTGCTGATCAGCACCAGCATCAGGACGTAAAGGAAAACCGCGAAAGAGTAATTCTGCCCAGCGCCGCGCTCCGCCAGATCGCGGAGCGTTCCCGTCCAACCCGTAGCCAGGAGCACGACCAGCAGCCCCAAGCCAATCGCGAAATCGGCAACGCCCATCCACCGCTTGATGCGGTTGTAGCGGCGCGATTCCGGGGAGTCGGCAAGAACAGGTGCGGCTTCTTGAGCGGCTGTCATCGTGAGAGTGTCACTATCCTATCGCGTTCCGCGGCTGATCTGCTTGCATGGCGCCAGCCGCCCTCGGCTGTCCCTACGCCTGCCGTACGAATCGTTCGCCGGCTTCAAGAATTTCCTCGACCAGCTCGGGCGTAGCGGCTTCAACATAGCAGCGCAGCATATCTTCGGTACCAGAGGCGCGAAACAATACCCAGGCGTCGGCGCCGTTGCCATGCTTGGGAGCGTCGAGGTAGAACTTCACGCCGTCGCGATTCCCTTTGCGTAAGATGGAATAGGCGCCGAGTTTGGTAGTCTGCGGATCGGCGGCGCGTCGGATGGCGCTGTTCTTGAGTTCATCGGAAATATGCAGATCGCGGCGCCCGTAGTAGTGCGCTCCGAATTCACGCTGCAGGTCGGCGACCAACTGGCCGAGCGGCTTCTTCTCTTCCGCCATCACATTCGCCAGCAGGAGCGAGTTGAGAATGCCATCGCGTTCCGGAAGAAAGCGTCCGTATCCGATGCCGCCCGATTCTTCTCCTCCAATCAGAATCTCATGCTCCATCATGAGATCGGCAATGTACTTAAAGCCGATGTTGCATTCGTACAGTTTGCGTCCATACTTGGCGGCGATGCGGTCCATCATGCCGGTGGTATTGAAAGCGCGCACCACGTCGCCCGGCCACTTCTTGTACTGCAGTAACCAGTTCAGCAAAACGCACATGCACTTGTGCGAATCGACGAAGCTACCGTCCTCAGCGACCGCGCCGATGCGATCGGCGTCGCCGTCGGTCACCAGGCCAGCATGGCATTTCTCTTTCACCACAGTCTCCTGCAACAGTGGACCGTGGGGCAGAATCGGTTCAGGATTAATGCCAGGAAATAGAGGATTTACTTCCTGACGAATCGCCACGTAGCGGATGCCGTGCGCGTCAAATATTTTCGGAAGAACTCCGCGGCCGGAGCCGTACATGGAGTCGATGGCGAATTTCATTCCCGAGCGGGCGAGCTTGTCCAGGCTGGTAAAGCTCTCGATGGCCTTGAGGTAGGTGGGCAGGAAGTCTACTTCGGTAATGGGGGCCGGCCTTGCGGCGCGCGCCACCGGCTGGCCCAAGTAGGACTCGATTTCAGCGATGATGGAGGGCTTGCCCGAGCCGCCGTACCAGGCCTTGTATTTGACGCCGTTCCATTGCGCCGGATTGTGCGAGGAGGTAATCATGATGCCGCCTGCCGCACCGCGCTCGCGCACGCCCCAGCTGAGGGCTGGGGTAGGCGTGATGTCGTTGGCCAGAAGCACCGGAATGCCGGTTGCGGCTGCAACTTCAGCGCAGATGCGGGCAAAGGCTTTGGACCCGAAGCGTGTGTCATAGCCGATGCAGAGGCCCTTGGCGGGGTCTTCGTCCGCCGTGCCTTTGCGGGCGTGGACGTAGGCGGCGATGGCCTCGGCGGC
>PMMJ01000470.1 GCA_003162255.1 Acidobacteriaceae bacterium
GAGCGGGATCTTTGCCAATGGCAAGGCTACTACTTCTATGCTCACACTGCGATCCTGGAGGACGAGGAACGGGGAGTATTTTTCTTTGCGCGGGAGAACGGAATCACTTTCCGATTTCCGATGGAGCATTGGCAGTCGATCCGGAATCTGTTTCGACGCGCATGGCTGGCCCCCGAAGTGATCCATACGTGGGAGGCTCAGGTGCTTGAATATGGCGAGCTGTAAAAACGCGGTGCTTCGCACCGGAAGAAGAGTGGACACGTCACCCCCAACTAGACAAACTCCGGGAGGACATCAGTGCGATCACTCCGAGCAGGGATGGAGACCTAACCTATTGGCCCTGTGCGGCACGCATGAAGGATGGAACCGTTCTCGTCTGTGTGTATGTCGTACCCGAGGGGCCGTATATCAAGCACTGGGGCGTTTATCCCGAGCAAGATCGTGGAAAGAGTCATATTTCCGTTGCAGATGTGGACGCTCTGGCCGAGAGCCCGAGGCGTTTGCCCGCAGGGTTTGCGAACAAGTTGTACGAGAGTGGTGAATCTGGAATGGGATACACGATCTTCACGGTCGTGTTTGCGGATGGCTCCCGTCAAGCGTACGGTACTGGCAACGCCGTCGATTTTGTCCGCTATCCAGACGGGAAAGGTCAGAGCGATGTGGTTGATGTCTTACCCCACGAGGGACGAAACGCAGAACCAGTAAGCTGTCCAGAGTATTACTGGTGCCTCTTCTCCGATTGAGAGTTTTTGTGGTCGTCGTAATATCGCCATGTGGCTCAATTCGTCCCGCTCGACTTTGCTCGCACTAACTCACTGCTTTATCAACCAAGGTTGTTTTCGGCGAAAAGAATAGTCTTCGGGCTGTCCATTTCAAAATTCGCCAGCCCACGGCGGCACCGGCGAGGATTGTGAACAGCCACAGCAGGATCGTTGGCAGATAGAACACGAACGTCGTCATCGAGGCAGCGTACTCCCCGAACCCGTCGAGACCCTCGCGGGCGGCGATCTTCAGCTGATACAGCGGACGCCAATTGAGGCCGAAAACTTGGGCATCGGCTTCAGCGCGCAGCGTGATGTTGATGGCGACAGTTTCAACTTGCTTCGACAGCGCCTCGAATTCCGCTTGCCTTTCCTCGATCGCTCCGCGGACTTCGTTCAGCTTGTCACTGACTTCGAGCGTGTCTTTCACGGTCGCGGCCTTGCGCAGGATTCCGAGATACTGTTGTTCCTGAGCCCGTAGGTTGCGCAGGCGTGCTTCCTGGTCGACATATTGTTTCGTGACATCTTGGGCGTCGATGCTTTCGCTTTCTACGCGCAAGCTGAGCGGTCGGATCTGGGCGCGGACCTCGTCGAACTTTTCTGCCGGCACGCGAATACTGAGCGAGGCGCTGGTCGCGTCCGCGCCGCCGTTAACGTTAGAGGCTACGAGGAATCCTCCTGCACCTTGCACGATCCGAATGATTCTCTCGGCAGTTTCGGCCGGAGCTTTGACGATGAGGCTAAGGGACTCCGTTCGGACTAGCCTACGGTCCTCCGACGCGCCTTCCTCTCCGCCGGCTCGTCCTCCTGAAAATGTCATGAGAGAAGCAGGTGCGACGACGGCACG
This sequence comes from Acidobacteriaceae bacterium, assembly GCA_003162255.1. Lineage (GTDB taxonomy): Bacteria > Acidobacteriota > Terriglobia > Terriglobales > Acidobacteriaceae > Acidiflorens. The sequence continues at coordinate 1,609 of PMMJ01000470.1, forward strand.
GTCCACGTGAGCGCCTCCAACAATGCCTTTTTGAAGGTAGGCTTCGGATCGGAAGTGCGGAAGAATTGAGGTTTGTCGCCAAAGCGAGATTGGCTCCCAACCCACACCGCCGCTGACGGCGGCGAGGCCGGTCGCCTTCTCCGAGGCAATGCCTCGCGCCTGGTCACGGGGTTGAATGAGTCCCAAGTAGAGTGCAACTACTCCAGCTGTAATAAGCCAGCCTGTTTTCAGAGCCATTCTGCTTTTAGCGGCGAACACTCCCCAGCGGATGACCATTAGGCCTCCTATATGAAGGAATAGACACGGGCAGCAATGCCGTGGTTCCCGTAGAGCTCTTGACAACGGGTTGTCAGCACTCTTGCATGACTACATCAACTGACGACTTCCAGTGGCAAGTTGGATAAACTGGAACGAATATGGGCCGCACACTCTTCGTGCTCCATTCCGCCCTTACTCCTAATGCAGTTGTTGATGCCCTGCGGAGTTCAATTGACGAAGAACGTTGGACGATATTTTCCCTGTCTGGCTACAGAGGCAATCGCCCACTGCTGGGCGAGGTTGGCCAGAATACATTCAGACTGCAGAAGCGAAAATATTACCGCAATGACTTCGCTGGGCAATTCTATGCTCGATTTATGCCTGAGCCGGGGGGAACCAGAATCGAGGGTTACTTCGATGCTCTGCGTTGGGCAAAATACTTCATGCGTATTTGGCTTGGCTTCGCTGTGTTGATGGGCACACCGATTTTTGTTCGAACAGTGATCGATGTAGTCACGGGTAGCCATTACATGAGTGGTGACAAATGGGTCGGGTTACTAGTACCTCCCGGATTGGTGCTGTTCGGAACCGTGTTGCCCAAGGTCGGGCGGTTGCTCGGGAAGAGCAACGAACGGTTCATCTTGGAACACGTGCAGAACACGCTTGCTGCACGTATCGAGGATGTGCCGTGAGCCGGACTCAAAAAGACTCGAACCAAACCAAGAACACGGTTCTCGAAGTCGTCAAGAAGAATGACGGAACTTTTGACCTCTTCTTGAACCGCGAACTCGATCACAAAAACATTCCGGAAGCCTGGCTGCCGGAGCAGCTTTGTGTGCGCTTCGGATTCTGCGGTGAGGAGTACGACTCGATTCTGCGGGAAGTCAATCAAAACGGCAGGGCAACGATTGTTTTCTGATATCTGATTGAGAAAACCGCTCCCACACCTGCAATTCTCACTGAGTGCGTTGGCCTGATAACGTCAGTTATTACTGTTCTCGCACCGCCAGCACAAGAGCGTACGAACCATTAGCCGGCTTGAAGTGAGAGTTGCCGGCCCTTCATCCATTCCTGCAGCATGCGCTCACCCACTTCCTTGAAGGCGGGATGTTCGTTGATGTAGGACCGAAGATCGATTTCTGTTTGCGAAAGGGCGTCCGAGATACGCTCAAGGATCGCGAGAATTTTTGCGGGTGTGCCCGTCATTCGAGTTTCGCCGAGCCGACGGAGAGCTTTGCTTTCGGGCCACTGGGTTGTTCCGTTGAGCGTAAGCGCCAGACTGTCCTTCGGCAGGTAGATGGAAGTGGTTACGAGATCGTAGACCGGTGCGAGTCGAGCTTCACCGAGCACGTCGTCATAGACGATGCCGAAATTCTTGAGATGAGCATCACCGTTGCGCAATGCGCAATTTAGTGCGATTAACGTGAATAGTCTTTCGGCATCCGCGAGTACCGCGGGTGAGTTTGCGAACTGCTGAAATCGCTTCATCACTGACGTTTCATAGCTGCCGCGATATTTCTCATCCGTTCTTCTCGCGTTCAGGACGCAAAAATCTTCAAAGCCCCGGTAGGTACCATCTGGGCGCAAGTCGAAACGGTCAACGACAAGGGCCATCCCGTCTTCTGCAAGCCGATACCGAGGTACGTCCAGACCGCAACGCTCAGCGGCTTTCAGGCAGAAGTACTCGTTCGCAGCGAGCTGAGGAAATTCGTTCGGCTCCCAGAACTTCACGATGTGAGTTGCACCCCTACAGCTCGGTGAGATTCGGGGTTGCGCATTTGTCAGTGTCAGGGACGCGTTCTCGTCGCGCACAAGAACTTTCGGCTGGACGCCGCTGATACCGGAAAAGGATGCAAACTTCTCAATGAGGTAGCGAAACAAGTCCCCGTCGCGACGACTCGCCAAAATCTCGTCTACCGACTGAAAAGGAACATCCTCGTTGAGCCGTTCCTTGTCGCCGGTGTACCGTATGCGGCCCACTTGTGAGCGGCCAACAATGGCGAGCAGATCAAAATCATCGAATGTTCCAGTCGCCTTCGCAAAGGTGAGTCGCAGCCGCTCCCGCAACGCGCCTTCCGGGAGGTTCATCTCGAAGATCGGAGGAAGGCCAAAGGACACGTCCCAGGAGGGAAGCCGCACGGGCATGGTAACGGAGACGGCGCGCTTTGGGACTGTCTCTGGCAAGTACGCAAAAGCACTTCCGCGATCCCGCTGCCTGTCCAACAGTCCTGCCTCAGCGGCGTCTGTCCAGACCTTTATCATCACGGTCCTCTTCTAAGAGTTCGTCCAGCGTGGGCCGTTGCAAGTTTGCCTCTTGTAGTTTCAACTCTAGGCCGAGTGCCGACAAAATGTTGGCGACTTTAGAAAAACCAAGTTCACCGGATCGGCCATTCTCCAGTGCTTCGATCGTTGCCCTACTCACGCCGGCCTTGTCAGCCAACGCGGACTGGCTAAATCCGAGAGCCTTCCGTCTGGACGCGATCTGAGCGCCAATGGAGTGCAGCTTTAGCATAATATGCCTAATATACTAGCTATGTAATCGGATAGTCAAGGTTGTGACTAATATATTGGTCGTTAATTGAGAACGGCATCGTTGGGTGACCGGAGAGTCGTTTTCGCGACCAAGCGCCCCGCGGCAAGCCACTCGCTGCTGTGCCAGGCGGCCGGCACCTAGCAGACGAAGCTTCGGACGCAACAACTGACGGGTTCGCAAACTGTGAGATCATTCCTGATCGAGTCACAGATTGTAGACGGCGACAATGGCTTCACGTGAACGAATCTAATCCCAAGCTCCCGGACCTGCCGTCTGCTCTTGCAGAGATGCAGCGCTTGCGTGAAGAAAGTGTTCGTCTACGGTGTCTTTTGCAGGAGCACGGCATCCAGATTCCGGCGGCGCAGTCGACTACCGAGATTCCCGTCACAACGAACGCACTGCCAAGTGCTCATATTCCTGTCTTGAAAGCCGAACAACGAATCGCATTGTTCCGGAGCCTTTTCCACGGGCGCGACGACGTTTATGCCGTTCGTTGGGAGAACACCGACGGGCGATCTGGGTACATGCCCAAGGCAGATCGGGACTGGAAGGCCTACTTTCGCGCCAAGGACGAGGACCGCAAGAAGGTTGACCGCCAGACTCGGAAGTTCAGACCGTTGACCGACGAGGTAGTACGTGGGCACCTCGTTGGAGATCACACCATCGGCGTTTATCCGCTGCTGCAGGATGAGACCTGCTGGTTTCTCGCGGTTGATTTCGACAAGAAAACATGGCAAAGGGATGCTACTGCGTTTCTGGCCGTATGCAGCGAACTGAACGTGCCAGCGGCACTAGAGCGTTCACGCTCAGGAAACGGTGGCCACGTGTGGATCTTCTTCGACCAAGCGATCCCCGCAACCACCGCACGAAAACTCGGCTGTGCAATCTTGACTCGTGCGATGGAGTCCCGTCACCAACTTGGACTGGATTCGTATGACCGCTTTTTCCCCAACCAGGACACCATGCCAAAGGGAGGGCTTGGCAACTTAATCGCTCTACCTCTGCAAAAACTTCCTCGTGCAGACGGAAACAGCGTCTTCGTAGATGCGGAGTTTCGTCCGTACAGTGACCAATGGGCCTTTCTGGCGAGCGTGAAACGGATGCCTATTGCTGCTGCTGAGGCCGTTGTTCTGGCAGCCCAACGAAGTGGAGATCTTGTCGGAGTGAGAATTAGCTCTGCGGAAGATGATGGACAAGATCCTTGGACGTTGCCACCATCCCGAAAGCGAGCAGAGCGTCCAATACCAGGCCCCTTTCCGGTGCAGGTCCAAGTTGTTCGTGGCAACCTCTTGTATATCGAAAAGAAGGATCTTCCTTCCGCGATGCTGAACCGGTTGCTTCGCCTTGGGGCATTCCAGAACCCCGAATTCTATAAGGCGCAAGCAATGCGGCTTCCCACTTTCAACAAGCCGCGAGTCATCGCCTGTGGCGAGGAACTTGCCGACCACATTGCCCTACCACGTGGTTGTCTGGCGGAGGTCATCGAGCTATTGAAATCGCACCGCATCAAGCCCATGGTTAGGGACGAACGGTCCGTTGGTCGCCCGATCGAAGTAGAGTTCTCCGGTCGACTTCGCCCGTTACAGCAGGATGCCGTTGACGCGTTCGCACAGCACGATGAGGGGATTCTTTGCGCTCCCACAGCTTTTGGCAAGACGGCAGTCGCAGCATGGTTGATTGCGTCACGGAAGGTGAACACATTGATCTTGGTGCATCGTCAACAGTTGCTGGACCAGTGGCATGCAAGATTGGCGATGTTTCTCGGTCTTCCCGCAAAGTCAATCGGCCAAATCGGGGGAGGGGTGACCAAACGCAGCGGCTGTGTGGATATTGCCATTCTTCAAAGCGCCTACGACAAGGAAGGGGTGAAAGACTTCGTGGCAGAGTATGGCCAAGTGATTGTTGACGAATGTCACCATCTATCGGCGTTTACTTTTGAGCAGGTGATGAGGCAGGTGAAAGCAAAGTATGTCGTCGGATTGACAGCAACTCCAGAACGGAAAGATGGACATCATCCCATCATCTATATGCAGTGCGGCCCGATTCGATTCAAGCTCAGCGCCCGCTCAATGACGGCAGCTACGCCGTTCGAGCACGAAGTAGTTCCGCGGCTGACGGACTTCTTCTTGCCGTCTGAGCAAACCGATATGACGATTCAGGAGGTGTACGCAGCACTTGTTGATGATCGCGTCCGCAATGAATTGATCCTTACCGATCTCATCCAGGCAAGCAGTGATGGCCGCTCACCGTTGCTTCTTACCGGCAGAACTGAGCACTTGAAATATTTCGAGGCGGAGCTTGCTGGCAGAGTGAACAACGTGTTCATCCTCAAGGGGGGCATGGGCAAGAAACAACGACGATCGACAGCAGAGGCAATCGCGGCCGTGCCAGAGTGCGAGCCAAGAATCATTCTGGCGACCGGCAGTTACATCGGCGAAGGATTCGACGACGCCCGCTTGGATACGCTCTTTCTGGCGATGCCCATCTCTTGGAAGGGAACGCTACAGCAATACGTAGGGCGTCTCCACCGACTTCATGATGCCAAGCGAGTTGTGCGAGTCTACGATTACGTGGATTCCAACGTCCTCATGCTGGCGCGAATGTACGCGCGTCGTCTGAAAGGGTACAACCTGATCGGCTATACGATCCGGGACGCCAGCAACGGAACGTCGTTCTTTCAGCGGGTTGAAAATCGATCTCCCAAAGAGCCTTTGATTAACGGAGAAACATGACGAAACGGAGCAGTCGCCCGGCGGTTCTGCATCTCCGGAAGCTGAAAGGCGAGTCTGGGATATATCTCCCTTCGCTCAGCAAGGCGAGGCTGAAGGAACTGATCGAACAAGCGATCGTGGATGCTTACGGCGAAGAAGAACAAGTGGGTGGTTTTTTCACCATGATTGAGGAGCACCTAGCGTTGCCGTTCCGTGTGAAAGTCCTCGGCGTCGATGTTGACGTGCAGAAAGTCGACATGACGCTAGATGGCCAAATTGTTGCCATTTGCCGTCGAGGCAAAACGCGCCAGAAGATCCCAATCCTTGACCTGCCTTTGCCCACGCCGGCACCGGCAGGCATGGAGTGGATTGTCGCTTATCGCCACTGGCGCCGAGGGACCTGGTGAGCGAATACCAGTACTACGATTTCCGCGCAATTGACCGTCCGTTGACGAAAAAAGAGATGGCAGCACTCCGTTCCATCTCNNCGCGGGCCGCAATCACCGCCACGAGCTTCACGAACCACTACGAATGGGGAGACCTGAAAGCCGATCCGAGCAAGCTGCTAGAGAAATACTTTGACGCTTTTGTCTATGTCGCGAACTGGGGGACGCATGAGTTCTATATCCGCCTCCCGCAGGAATCGGTTGACTACAAGTTGCTCAAGGCCATGGTCCCAGGCGAGACCGTGCGTGTCCGAAGAACCGCGAGATTCGTGATCGTTGAATTTGGAAGTGAGTCGGAGTGGGATGGTGAGGACGACGGGACCGGATGGATGGCCTCCCTGATGCCTCTGCGCTCGGACCTGCTTCGCGGCGACCTCCGATGCCTGTATCTCGGCTGGCTTCGCAGTGCGCAGGATGGAGGACTTGATGAAGATGAAATGGAGCCGCCCGTGCCTGCAGGCCTGCAAGAATTGTCCGGTCCTCTCGNNCGCGCTGATCGAATTCCTCGAAATCGACGAGGATCTCGTCGACGTTGCAGCACAGGCTTCAAACCCACTCGCCGCTGGACCGAGCCGCAGAGAGCTGTCCGCATGGATTCGAGGCCTGCCGGAAAAGGACAAGAACGAGTTGCTCATTACTGCGGTCGTGGAGCAGGGCGAGCGCTGGCGAAACGACTTCATGCGGCGTTTCCGGCGTAGGGACGTACAGCAACCCTCTGATGTGCCCTTTGCAAGCGAACGGCGTAAGGTGGGCAATCTTCTGGCAGNNGCGGCAAAACGACGGGTAGAGGATGAGGCAAACCGGGCTCGGTATCTCGATCAAGTAGGACGACGCCAACCGGAAATCTGGAACCAAGTTGCAACGCATATCCAGATGCGGCAGCCCAAAGATTATGACAAAGCGGTCAGTTTGCTAACTGACCTGCATGATCTCGCAGTTCGCCGCGGCCAGACGGTAGGATTTCAAACAGAACTGGAGAAGATCCGGCAAGTACACGCCGCCAAGGAGAGCTTCCTGCGTCGACTTGCCAAGGCAAACTTGTAAGTAGCAAGCAAGTTCACATGGCTTGCCAAGTGTGCCAATTGTAGACGTGTCTCAATCGAAGGGTACACCCTATTTCAGGTGTGCCATAAGTGTGCCGTACCATTCGATCCCAT
>PMMJ01000244.1:0-11110 GCA_003162255.1 Acidobacteriaceae bacterium
TCCTCGACCACGTCGTGCAGGAGTGCCGCGGCGATGGTCACCGAGTCTAGCTGCAGCTCGGCGCGCGAGTCCTTGTCGGCCCAAAGCTTGTCGTCGGTCGTCATGGGCCGATTCGCGACGGCTTGCACCCAATCCGTTTCGCCGGCTGGCTGGAATGAAACTGCACCCTCCATGTAGCCGATTCGAGCCACTCGGCTCGGTGGATCGTCCTGCTGATCTTGCTGATCTTGGTCTTGAGCGACCGCTCGTGTTGTTAGAACCGTCGTCGAGAGCGCCAGCCCGAGCACTGCGCCCCACCAGCCGAATTTCTTAAGTATTTTTGTCATAAGAGTTTCTCTCCCAAGATTTTTGTCGCGAACCCGGAAGTTCGCGTAAATTCCGTCACCCTTTGATGCTGGAAATGCGTCGCAACCAGGGACTTTCGAAGCTTACCGAACAAGGCCCAAGAGCCGCGGTGCAAACACGGTTCGTGTCCCGGCATACCTTCACAGGCCTGAACCCTTCACAAGGCTTAAACACTAAGGTTTCGTAAGGGCTTCGTATCAGGGCATCGCTTTAGCAATGCCGAAAGTGCTGCGTTATGAAAGCGCCTTCAGGCGCCGCGGCCAGAGATTGGAGTTTCGTCACGGGCTCCTGACGACGAAGCGACACGCCCGGTAAAACTATTTACGGGTGTTAAGGATAACAAATCGTTCCGGGGCAAGGGTGAGCAAAATCGCTCAGATGCGGTAAGCAAAAGGCTTTGGTTCCACCCGTTGACTTCTGCCCGCGAAAACAACAACAACGCTCAAACTGGCCTCCTGTGCGATGAACCCTACCCCACCTCCACCAACCCATAGCTCGTCGCCCAGCGCAACCGCATTTCCCGAAGCGCCCGGTCAATTTCTTCTTTCGATATTTCGGCATTCGGCCCGGAGATCACCAACGCAGCCTCGCGTTTGGCGGCTTCCAGCAGTTGACGGTCGCGGATGATGTTCGCCACGCGAAAGCTCGGAATTCCCGCCTGCTTCGTCCCGAAAAATTCGCCGGGGCCGCGCAATTCGAGGTCGAGTTCCGCGATCTGGAAACCGTCGTTCGAGCGCACCATGGCGTCGAGTCGGCGTTCGCCTTCTTCCGAAACCTTTCCGCCGCGCATGAGCACACAGTAGGATTTCGCCGCGCCGCGGCCGATGCGTCCGCGCAACTGGTGGAGCTGCGCCAATCCAAAGCGGTCTGCGTGCTCGATCACCATGACGGTTGCGTTGGGGACGTCGACGCCGACTTCGATCACTGTAGTCGCGACTAGTATTTCGATCTTGCCTTGTTGGAATTCGCGCATGACGCGCTCTTTTTCATCGGCATCAAGACGGCCATGCAGAAGACCAACGTGCAGCCTGGGGAAAATCTTGTCGCGCAACTGCCGGTGCATCTGCTCGGCGGCCTTCAGTTCTCGCTCTTCGTTCTCTTCGATCACGGGATAAACCACGTAGGCCTGATGTCCGGCAGCGATCTGCTTGCCGAGGAAGTCCCAGACTTCGGGCGCGCGCTCGTCGGGCAGGGAGCGAGTGACCACCGGCGTGCGTCCGGGAGGAAGTTCGTCGAGCACCGAGAGGTCGAGGTCGCCGTAGAGAGTGAGGGCGAGCGTGCGCGGGATGGGCGTCGCCGTCATCACCAGCACGTCGGGCTCGGCTTCAGTGGAGCGCCGGGCGTCCCCGCAAGCCTGCCCTGAGCGAAGTCGAAGGGGCGGGGCGGGCGAGTCGCCCGCCCCCACACGAGCATCGTCCGTTTTCTTCATCAGCTTCAGCCGTTGCATGACTCCGAAGCGGTGCTGCTCGTCCACCACCACCAGGCCTAAATTTTCGAACTCGACGCGATCCTGAATCAGCGCGTGCGTGCCGATTACTAGTTGCGCGTTGCCTTGCGCTATGTGGCGGCGCACATCGCGCTTGCGGTCCTGTTCCAGCGAGCCGGTCAGGAGCACGATGCGGTATCCGGCACGTTCGAGAATCTGGCGAGCGGAAAAATAATGTTGCTGCGCCAGAATCTCCGTCGGGGCCATGAGCGCGACCTGGTAGCCGTTTTCGATGGCGATGATCGCGGCCTGGAACGCCACGATTGTCTTGCCCGACCCCACGTCGCCCTGCAGCAGCCGCCGCATCGGACAAGGCGTCTGCATGTCGGTGGCAATTTCTTTCAGGACTCTTTTCTGCGCCGCCGTCGGATGAAAGGGCAGTATCTTCTTAATCGCCTCGCGAACGCCGCCGTCCAGCCGAAAGGCGATTCCGGTCTGCGCCTTCTGCTCGCGGCGCTTAAGTTCAAGTCCGAGCTCGATGAAAAAGAGTTCATCGAAAATCATTCTTATGTGCGCTGGCGTGCGCGACGATTGCAGATCGGCAAAGCTTTCGCCGGCATCGGGCCAGTGAACTTTGAACAATGCCTCACGCGGAGACACCAGGCTCAGATGCGCGCGCACCGCCGCAGGAATTGGATCGGGAAGATCGGGACTTAGATTTTTGAGCGCCCCTCGAATAATGCGACGGAACCAGCGCGGCGTCAGCTTGCCCTGGCCGGTCGATTCGTAAATCGGAACAATCCTTCCGATCTCGAGCGAAGCGGCTGCCTTTTTTTCGGCCTCGTCCGCTCCGCCCTCCTCGTAAATGTCGCCGAGAATCTCGAACTGCGGCTGTGTGATCTGCAGTTGGCCGTCGCGGTCCTCTTCGACCTTGCCGTAGAGCGCCANNAGTTGGAAGATGGGCATGCGGCGCGTGCGGAAGAGTCCCGAATTGCGGACTTCGGCAATCACCGTCGCCATCTCTCCGGCGCGCAGTTCGGCAACCGAACGCGGGTTCAGCCGGTCTTCGTAGCGGAAAGGCAGATAATGCAGCAGGTCGTCGACGGTTCGAATATCCTTGGCGGCAAGCACCTCGGCGAGGCGGGGGCCGATGCCTTTCACATACTGCACTGGAGTGGACGGGTCCAGCATCGTAAGCGATGTTAGCAGCCGGGTCCCCATCGCGTCCGGTTTTCGTGCGATGTTCTCGCGCGACGCGGTGAAGGAGCGGAGTAGGCTTGGGCAAGAGTCCAATTAAAGAACCTCTGATTAAGTTGTTTGACGGNNTTGAAAGGGCATGGCTTCAGCCATGTCGTTAGAACCAGAGGTTCCTCAAAAGGTCCAACGATGAAGAATTTTCTCGACGCGCTCGTGGCCGTGCTCGCAGGCAACGCGATCTACTACCTCCTCATGCCACATCTTCCCAGGGTGGCGCGGCATGGCCTTTTCAAGGAAGACTGGGGCCTGCTGGTGGATTTCGTGATCTGCACGGTGATCTTCGCAACGGTGAAGTACGCCAGGCGGAACGAAAAATAAGCAGCCAAATCACAGAAGCCGGCTCATCTCCCCGGGACATAAGACTTGCACCAATACAGAAAAAGGCCCGGAGAAAAATCCCGGGCCTTCGCCTTGCATGAACGTGTGGCCTAGATGATGTGATCCTTCTTCAGCTTGTCCAGTTCCGCCTGGACACCCGCCAGACCTTGGTTGCTGTAGAGCATCAAGAGGTGCTCGGCGGTGCTGAAGCTGAGGACCGGGTTGCGAAAGCCGTTGTTGTAAACCGACGTGTTCGCCGGGTTGTATCCGTAGCGCGGCGCCAGTGTTTGCAGGATGATCTGAACCTCCACGACCGCCGGGCCGGAGTAGGTAAAGTCGACGTCGGAAAGATTGTGCAGCGTGTATTCGGCCAGCACGTTGGTCTGGCCCTGGTCCGCGAAATCGATGCCGCCCAACTGGCGCAGTGGGGGCAAGCGGAGATTGCCATTTTCGTCGACGATCAGATAGCCGGCCGCTACCGGATCGATCTGGGCCATGATGGCCGCCGCGTGGACCCAGTTCACTACCTTATATTCATTGCCTGAAGTTGGATTGGAATGGGCGCTGGCCTGGGTGATGACGAAGGCTGGAGAGAAGCCGCGCGCGATGGACTCCGCGATGCTAATAAGGTGGTGTCCACCGGTCTTAGAGTTTCCGGCTGCTCCCCAGGCGTCGGTCACGCCGTTGCCGCCGAAGTTCAGCTCGGGAAACTCGGATCCGTCCGCATTCCACTGAAAGACGATGCTCCGCCCCAGTCGTGCCAGATGGGGGCGCCAACGATGATGTCCTGATCGATGAACACGGTGCTCTTGGCATCGGGCTTCTTGTGGAGGACTTTCGGGTCGAGTGCGACGAAGCCACCCGCCGCGTGTCCATACATCGAGCGGTATTGATTGGCGAGGTAATTGTCCGAGGTTTCGTTATTCGCTTCGTGAATCATCAAGCCGCCGGGATAGGAGTGATGTCCGCCCCCCCACGTGCTGCCAGGCGCGGAGAAGAACGTCTGCGGAAGCTGGGGACAAGCGGTGCCGTCGTTGACGATGGCCGGAAACACACCCGCGATCAGGCCGCCGGGGAAATTCGCATTGTCGTTCGGATCGACGAGTCCCGCTGCCAGCAACTGGTTCAGGATCGTCTGCTGCACAGCGGGAGTGACATGGGCGCGGTGCATCACGCAGGTGCTGGGATTGGTGATTGCGTCCAGAGTCTGGGTGCGCAGGTTGGTGTCCTGGAGTTGCTGTGCTTGGCCGATCAGGTAGTTGTAAGCGGTCTGTATCGCCGGAGATTTTTGTGCCAGGGCGATCCACTGCCATTGCCAGCGCCGGTCTGGGCCAACGCCGGGATGAACAACGCGATGAGAAAGAGAGATATCGCAACGAAGCGGGTCCTCATGTTCCATCCTTTTTCTGAAGCCATGGATTGAAGTTTGTAGACTTCGCACTGACCCTAGAAGAGATTTGTTAGCCGAGGATGAATGGGAAATGAACTCTCGGTTACGTTTCGGGGACATGGTGGAAAACTCCTGCGGGTACGCTAGAGGTTGTGTCCGGATCGCGCCGGCGTCAGCCATGGAACAGAGCTAATGGAGAGTTTCGGCTTGCTCGAAAACGAGGGCAGCATAGTGGCAGGTCTTCCGTGCTTACGCTGGATGGGGGAGGTTGTGGCGCTCCCTCATTGCGAAAAGGGCTAAGCTCCGGCATAATGATGGTTTGTCTTTACTTCGCCGGACTCTTCCGGACAAAGGATACTGAAGTCTGTGTTAATGATCCGACTGGCGCGCTTTGGCGCGCGCAAACAACCGTACTACCGAGTGGTGGTGATTGAGAAGGAGCGGGCTCGCAATGGCCGCCCGGTGGAAGTGGTGGGCACGTATAATCCGCGCACCAATCCGGCTACCTTCGACCTGAAACGGGAGCGCATTGAGCACTGGGTTTCGAAAGGCGCCCAACTCTCGGACCGCGTCAGGAAACTGCTGGCTGCCCCCGCGCCGGCTGCGGCCGCTCCGGTCGCCTAGCCGCAACCACACTCGCCAATTCACGAGCCGAGTTCAGGAGCATAGGAATGATTGAGCCTGCCGTCAGCCCGCGCGCCATGATTGAGTACATCGCCAAGGCGATCGTCGACGCCAAGGGCGAGGTTTTTATTGAAGAGTACGAAGACGGAGACGAAACCGTCATCGAGCTCGAAGTGGCCGAGGCCGACCTGGGCAAAATCATTGGACGCTCGGGCCGCGTCGCCCGCGCCTTGCGCAACCTGCTGAGCGCGGCGGGGTCGAAGCTGAACAAGCGCTACGCGCTNNCGGCGAATGGATTACCCTGGCGGTCGTTATCAAGACCCAGGGACGCCGCGGAGAAGTTGCGGTCGAATTGCACACCGGTGTTCCAGACCGCTTCCGGCAAGATATGCGGCTGTGGGCGCTTCTGAAAGATGGGCAGCGCCGCGAAGTAACGGTCGAAGATCTCTGGCCGCATAAGAGTTTTCTGGTGTTGAAGTTTCAGGGGCTCGAGACGATTAACAATGCCGAGCCGCTGATCGGCGCTGAGCTTCAGCTTCCGCGCGGCGAGCGCGCCGAGTTAGAACCGGGCTGGACGTACCTGAGCGACCTGATCGGTTGCGCAGTGTTCGACGGCCAGCGCGAGGTCGGCGAGATCGAAGACGTGCAATTCGGGGCGGGAGAAGCACCGCTGCTAGTGGTTAGAAGTAAAGAGCAGGCAACAAAGCTGCCCTATGAGATCCCTTTCGCCGAGGCGTATCTGGAGAAGCTGGATCTGGAGCGGAGGCAAGTCTGGATGAAGTTGCCGGAAGGCTTGCTGGAAGTGAACGCTCCACTGGCAAAAGAGGAAAAGGAAAGAAGTCGCTAGTCGTTCGCTGTTCGTCGTTCGCGAAGCGCGGGTGGTTGACCCTTGAAGGCTTTGCTCGGCGAACTCGGCGGTGCAGGGGTTAGCCAACGACCAGCGACAAACGACCAACGACGGTTCTGCGATGAAGATCGACATTCTCACGATCTTTCCCGACTTCTTTCGCGGACCACTGGATTATGGAATCGTCCGCCGGGCGCGGGAAATGGGCCTGGTGGAAATCAACATTCACGACCTGCGGGCGTTTACGAAAGACAGGCACCGCACCGTGGATGACCGCCCATTCGGCGGCGGCGAGGGCATGGTCCTGAAGCCGGAACCGATCTTTGGATGTTTGGAGTCGCTCGGCGATGTGGCCTCGCGTGAGGCACGCTTGAGCCCAGGCGCGAAGCAGTCGGTGATTCTGCTATCCGCGCAGGGACGCAGGTTCGACCAGACGCTGGCGGCGGAACTTTCCGCGCTCGACCGGATCGTCCTGATATGCGGGCGTTACGAGGGCGTGGACGAACGCATCAGCGAGCACCTGGCGGATCGCGAAGTTTCGATTGGCGACTACGTGCTGAGCGGTGGCGAACTGGGCGCGGCGGTAATTGTCGACGCGATAACGCGGCTGATCCCGGGCGCGGTTGGCAACCAGGCTTCGACGCGGCAGGAGTCGTTCACCGAATCGTCTGCGGGACAGGCGGAGCTAGTCGTTGACGGACCGAGTTCCACGTGCGTTTCTGGCGGATTGCTCGACTATCCGCATTACACCCGGCCGGCCGATTTTCGCGGCATGGTGGTGCCGGAAGTGCTGATGAACGGCAACCACGACCAGATTCGCAACTGGCGACGTAAAACGGCTTTGGCAAAAACGCTGCGCAACCGTCCCGATCTACTGGAGCGGGTTGTGCTGACGGCGGAAGACGAGGAATTGCTGAATCAGATTAAGTTAGATCAGATCAAGCTGGCCCAGAGCACAACTGACTGAGACGGGGCAAGCCCACTCTCTACAGAAGATGCACTTACAAAAGATCGCGGAAAGAGTTTAGGAAGGAAACGTTATGCGCAATCCGATTATCGAGAAACTGCTGGCGAAATCGCGCCGCACCGACATTCCGAAGTTTGGTCCCGGAGACACCATCAAGGTGCTGGTCAAGATCAGAGAGGGCGAAAAAGAGCGCCTGCAGGCGTTCGAAGGCGTCGTCATTTCCCGGAAGCGTGGCGCTCAGCCCAGCTTTACGGTCCGCAAGATCAGCTTCGGCCAGGGCGTGGAGCGCATCTTCCCCATCGACTCCAAGGTCATCGACAAAATTGATGTCGTGCGCTCCGCGAAAGTTCGCCGCGCCAAGCTCTACTACCTGCGCGGGCTCAAGGGCAAAGCCGCCCGACTGAAGGAAGTCGAACAGCAACAATAAGCGGCGGTTATTTTTCTGGCCATAGTTCTCGTGTGGTGACGGGGCTTTGCCCCGTCCAAGCGGGGGGAGGCCCCGCTGCCACACACAATCTGCTCTTGCTTCGTGCGTCCTCATCGGCGAAGATGCCGAGTAGATTCCGTGCCTAAATCCGCGTCCAGATCGAAGAACTCAAGAGCAGAGGGAGTTTCCCCTTCCACCGCCAAGTTGCGGCTGCTGAAAAAACTGCGCTGCGCTCTTAATTTTGAAAAGCAAGCCTGGGCCGCGGGCGCCACGCTCGTTGCCGGAGTCGATGAAGTCGGCCGCGGATCGTTGTTTGGCCCTGTCGTTGCGGCCGCCGTCATTCTCAATCCCGCGCACCGCATTCGCGGCCTGCGCGATTCCAAACTGCTCCCCGCCGAACGCCGCGAAGAACTCGCGCTCCTGATTCGCCAGCATTCCATCGCCTGGGCCATCGCCGCCGTGGATTCCGCCCGCATCGATCAAATCAATATCTACCAGGCTTCGCGCCTCGCCATGCTCCACGCGGTTCAGCAACTGGCGCCGGCAGCAAGCTATCTTCTGGTCGACGCCGTCCGACTCGATTGCGAGCTTCCCCAACAAGCGATCATTCACGGCGACGCGCTCTCCGCCTCGATCGCCGCCGCCTCCATCATTGCGAAAGTCGAACGGGACCGCATGATCTCGGCCTGGGACCCGGTCTTTCCCATGTACGGCCTGGCGTCGAACAAGGGATACTGCACTCCGCGCCACCTCGCGGCCCTGCGCGAGCACGGCCCCTCGCCGCTGCATCGCCAGTCGTTTTCGCCGGTGTGGAGCGCGCCGATTCCGCAGGAAGTCTTGAGCTTTATGCTGGACCCAGCTCCCGAAGAGATTTCTGCTGACGAAGAGCCGATGGCAACGATCTTGGAAGGCTGAGTAGATCTATCTGAAAATTGTCATCCTGAGCGAAGCGAAGGACCTATGCATTTGCCCGCAGCGCTGGGATGCATGGTCTCTCGCGCAGGATGGCAGTCTTGGATTTATGTCACGAAACAGCAAGACTACCCAACTCTATTTCGCCCGATAAATCTCCGTCAGCAGATCCGGCTTCGATTCGTCCCGCACCAGATGTGGATACTTCTCGCCACCGTGATAATCCAGTTTCACAACCCGGAAGTAATCTGTGTTTTCGACAATCAGCTCAATCGGCGACGGACTGGTCTTCGCAGCCCGAATCGCGTCATGCCAGACATCTCCGGAAAACCTGCGGCCGTTGACCGCTACAATCTTCATCCCCGGCCCGATCCCGGCCTTGGCGGCAAGCATGTCCTCGACCGTATCGCGAATCACCCCATCGCTCGCAACCAACAGTCCCACCGAATAATGCGCATCGACGTTCTTCCCGTCACGATCTCGGGCGCGATCCAGGTCCGAAGGATTCTCGTCGTACACCAGTTTCCATCCGCTGCCTTCGACTCCGCCAAACGGAGCGCCCGGACCATGGTTGGACAGCCGCTCCGTCCAGAACCCGCGCCAGTCGTAGAATGCGACCTGGTTCAGCGCGCTCACAACATCGTCGAAGGTGTAGGTCTTCACCATGGGGGGACCACTGGGCGCGCCATGAAACAGTTTGCAGAAGTCGTCCAAAGACTTTGCGCCATGGCTTTGTTGGCGGATGATTACGTCCGCCCACAGCCAGTTGAGGACGTCTTCGTCGTAATAATCGACCGGGCGGCGGTAATCTTCCCAAGCGCGGGGTGCCATCTGCATGGTGGGAACGCCGTCGGCCGTATCCTGCAAATCGCGCCAGACGCGGCCCGAACGATGATCCAGATCCGCGGCAATCTGCGCCAGCGCATCACGAGCCGATGCGAGCGTGCGCTCGCCGCTGCGCGCGGTGAGCACATCTCCCAGGTATGACGTCAGGCCCTCGTACACCCATAGCAAGTCAGTCTGCATCGGCTGTTCGTAATCGGGCGTCGCCAGATCCGCCGGACGCCGGTACTTCCCGTTCCACGAATGCACATACTCGTGCGGAAGAAGTCCAGCGCTCAGCTTGCGTCCGTCCTCCTCGATCAACGACCGCTCGTCGATCCGGCTGTCATTCGATTCGTGATGCTCCAATCCGAAATGTGCGACGTGATCGCTCAGGGTCAGCAGAAAGTGGTAATCGGTGTAGTGCCGCGCGCCAAACAAAATTCCCGCTTGGGTCACCAAGTTCCGGTAATGTTCCCAGACTTCTTCCGGAGCGTCGAGCGCGGCGGCGCTGTCGGCCGCAACGTCGAGTTCCGCGGGAGGATTCTCAGTGCTCAGCGGGACCACCTTCATATACTCGCCCGCGAGGACCGGTCCATCGACCAGCATGGTCAGCGAAACGGGCGCGAAGTGAATGTCGTTACTCTTGTGAATGTTATCGCCGACTTGATCGGCAACGTGCAGCGAAGTGCCGAATTTCCATCCCGCGGGCAGCCGTAAACTTACGCTATAAGTAAGTTGATCGGACCCATAGCCGGCGGGATAGAGCAACAGCGTGTTCCAGTTGACGATGTACAACTTTTCCGTCGCGGCCATCCCGCTGCTGTATCCAGGCTCAGACGACGCGGGTGAAGCGTAATCGAGATTCGCGACGACTTCGTGTTCGCCCGCCGGAACTTCCACGTGAAACGTAAAACCGTCGATCAGATCGCGCCGCCATTTCAGCGTCTTCCCGCTGGCCATAAACTTCAGGCCGGTCAAATCCGTGATCGGCCCCGTCGGCCCGTGCTCGCCAGGAATCCATTTCGGATAGTAGAGCGTGAGTGTCCCGGGCTTAGCCGGGATGCGTAATTGCGCGTGGAAGATCTTGCGCGGCGCGTCCGATGCGTCCACGGAAAGCGCCACCGTCGGAGCATTTGCGCCGAAAACCGAAAACGACGACGACAGAAAAATTGCGAGACAAGAGAAGTTTCTCAAACTACCACGCAAACCCATTCCCCCTCCAGACGGTCGAACCGCCCGCCACGATGCAAATTGAACCGTAGGTTAATATATCAGTCCGCTGAGTCGGTTCACGCTTGCAGAGCACTCGGACGCGCTCTCGGCCTGCTATCATCTCCGACGTGCCCGCGCGCGGAAAATTTATCACTTTCGAAGGCCTCGATGGCAGCGGCAAGAGCACCCAAGTCGAGAAGTTGGCGCGTTCCCTGCGCGCCCACGGTCTCTCCGTCACCGTTACCCGCGAACCAGGTGGCACCGCAGCGGGCGAGAAGATTCGCGAAGTGCTGCTGCACTCCGCCACCTCGGGACTTTCTCCGTTCACCGAGATGGCGCTCATGTTCGCATCCCGCGCCCAGCACATTCACGAAATCATTCTGCCCGCGCTCGCCGAAGGACGCGTAGTGCTCTGCGATCGCTTCACCGATTCGACCGAGGCTTATCAGGGCGGAGGCCGCAAACTGGGCACTGGGCCGGTGCTGCAGATGCACGAGGTCCTTTGCGGCAACCTGCAACCCGACCTGACGATCTTGCTAGACAATGAGGTGGCGTTCTCT
>PMMJ01000244.1:11118-11444 GCA_003162255.1 Acidobacteriaceae bacterium
GAGTTGGTGCGGAAGAAACTGAAAATCTAGTAACCCCTGTTCGCTTTTCGCTTTTGGCTAAAAGCGAACAGCCAAGAGCGAACAGCGAACAGCGATTCCCATGCCCTTTTCTGATTTCGCCGGCAACCCGGAGACCATCCTTCGCCTGCGCGAGATGCTGGCGCGCGACCGCNNGAGGCTCGCGAAAATCTGCGCGACGCGGACAAGAAAGAGACTCGCCTCTTCGTCCAGACGCATCCGGACGTACTCATTATCCCGCCCGATCCGCCGCAAATGATGATCAAGGTCGATCAGGTCCGCCACGTCATCGAGACCATCTACTATCG
>PMMJ01000491.1 GCA_003162255.1 Acidobacteriaceae bacterium
CAGCGGGTGATGAGCCGGGTGGGGCACCTGTCGAATGACGCCCTCGCGGAATTCTTCTCCAGCGACTATGATGGAGGAGCCGAATACTTGGTTTTGGCGCATTTATCTGAACAGAATAACCATCCCGAAATCGCGCGAGCGGCGGCAGAACAGGCGCTCGGCGCTCGTCAGGGGCTGTGGCACAACCGTGTGCTGCTGGCGACCCAGGCGGAAGCTCTCGCACCCATCCGGCTGTAACCTTTTATGACCGAGTGTGTTGAACCGATCGTAGGGAAAATCCTTGCGGGATGGCGCTACGACATTTCCGGCCTCGCTCCGGAGATGCGCGGGGACTACGAGTTGCATTTTGCGAGTTGCGAGCACTGCCGCAGCCGCCAGAAAGTGCACCGCATCATCGACATTTCACTGATTGTGCTGGCTTCGGCATCGGCCGCCGTGTTTCTGCTGGCGTTTGCCGTGATCCGGTATTTTGGACCGCGCCACGCTTTCTGGCTGGAGGTGGGGGCGCTGGCGGGCTTCGCACTGTCGGCGCTGATCTGGCTGATTGTTGCCGTGGCGACTCCAGCGCCCATGGTGATGGTGGATGTGGCCAAGCTAGGGGCGCGCCATGTGCATGACCGGCTGCCGGCGGAGATCCGCGAGCGCTTGCCGGAAGAAATACGCGTGAAGATCACCGGGTCGTAAGGGCGAAGCGATGAGGTTCGGATACAAATTCCCGATCTAGTCTTCCTCCTCAATTGCACAGGTCTTCAATTGCACCGTTCAAGAGCCTTATTTCTCACGCGTGAATCTTAAGTGCATGAGGAATGTGACATGCGGGCGCTGATTTTGTGTTTCTTCATAATCAACGCGTGGGCAGCTTTCGCTGGAGCGCAGGAAGCCGTTCAAGACGTTCATACGAGCCGCCTGCAAACGCAGCCCAAGCAAGATCAGACGCAACAAAAGACAGACACGCCGGACATGGACATGCAAGGCATGGATATGTCGCAGCCGGTGCCGGCGTGGATGCCCTCGCCCCATGCTGGTTCGGGCACCGGCTGGCAGCCAGCGGCGACGATCAGCCATTTGTGGATGAAATCGTCGGGAGCTTGGGATCTGATGGCGCACGGCGCGGTCTTTGCGGATTACAACCAGCAAGGTGGCCCACGCGGCTCGGGCAAAGCTGAGTCGGTAAACTGGCTGATGCTGATGGAGCAGCGCAAACTGGGTAGCGGCAGCATCATGTTTCGCGAGATGTTTTCTGGCGAATCATTGACCGCGCCGCATCCGGGATTTCCCGAGCTTTTCCAGACAGGCGAGACCTATCACGGTCAACCGCTGGTCGATCACCAGCATCCGCACAACGTGTTTTCTGAACTCTCCCTCTTTTATACCCTCCCGTTCAACGGAAAAGTTTCCTGGCTGTTCTATGGCGCGGCTGCGGGCGAGCCGGCGCTCGGTCCCGTGGCTTACATGCACCGGGCTTCTGCGTCGGAGTTGCCGATGGCGCCGTTGTCTCATCATCTGCAGGATTCCACTCACACCAGCTTCGGAGTGATCACCACCGGGCTGACTATAGACCGGTTCAGGCTGGAAGGCTCGGTGTTCAACGGCCGCGAGCCGGACGAAAAGCGTTACGGCATTCAGTTCGCGCCCCTCGATTCCTGGTCGGCGCGCCTGAGCCTGGCCGCATCGCGCAACTGGACGACTCAATACAGCTACGGACGGCTGGAGCGTCCCGAGGCTTTGGAACCGGGCAGCCAGCGCCGGCAAACGGCTTCAGCAGAATATGTACGGCCATTTGCGAACGGTTCGTGGGCAACGTCGGTAGTGTGGGGACGAGTGCATAAGGAACTTGAGAACCGCAATCTGAACGGTTATTTGCTGGAGACAACGGTGAACTTCAAGTCACGCAATTATGCGTTCTCGCGGATGGAACTGGTCGACAAGGACGAGTTATTCCCCAATAATCCCTTGCTTCCAAGCTTTCGCATTGGAGCCTACACTCTTGGCGAGGTGCGCGACCTCGTCCAAAGCCGGCTCTGGCAGTTGGCGGTGGGCGCAGACTTTACGTTTTACTCGAAACCGACGGCACTAGACTCCGCCTACGGGCAAAATCCGGTGTCGTTCCAGATTTTCCTGAGGGTACCCCCGCCTGTAAGCGATCACGGCCATTAATCCACACGATCTGCTGTTGCAGCCCGCGTCATTGCCAAACGGGGTTCCGAAGGAAGATCTGGAATGACGGAACTCGAATTTAGGCGCAAAATCTTTTAGGCGCAGAATCTATGGCAATGGGTCCCGCGGTACGGCTAGTGCGGCAAGTTCAGATCGCCTTGCTGGTGAGCATCGCGCTGTACGCGGCAGCAGGGGAAAGGCTTGCGCGGACGGTGGCCCACAATCCAACGAATACTCTGTTTCACGCCCTTTCCTTTATTTCGATCAGCCTCGTGGGCGCGACCGTGGTGGTGCGCCGGACGCTGGTCTCGCCGTCCGAAGCGCTGCTGCAAGAAAGCTCCGGCGACAGTGTTGCGCTGACGCGTTGGAGAACAGGCTATCTCTTCTTGTACGCGCTGTGCGAGTTGTTGGGCGTGTTTGGGCTCATCCTGCGTATGTCCGGCTTCACGCTTGCAAACGTCTGGGGTTTCTATCTGGGTGGATTTCTGCTACTCCTGCTGTACTCTCCGCAAGCGCCCCGCTCCGAACGCAGCTGATCTGGATCGGTGGCCCGCGTCAAACTCGATAACCACTTAAGGCTGTTTTGGCTGCCACAGCGGCTCGCTGCCGAGTGAATGATAAAAGCCCCACCCCGCCAGAGCGACTATGCTGAGCAGCGCAAACATCGTTGCGCCGAAATACCAGGCGGAAAAATCCCCAGTGAACGGAACACTTTGAAACAGATCGACGGTGAAGATCGCGCATGCCAGCGACACCAGCCCGAAGCGATACATGATCAGGGCCAGGATGAGGTAAACCGCAATCAACGTAGGCGCGTCGACCGCGAGATGATTCGAGCCTGGCAACCTTAAGGCCGTAAAAGTCCCGACAAAGACGATGGCGGCCAGCCAGTCTCTCTTGAGCACTACCTTCGCTGCCAGAAAGAGCAGGAAGAACTCCAATGTCCCGAGAATTGACGACGGGACCTGAGAGAGCCATGCGCCAACAGCGCGACGCGCGCCCACTAGATAGTCGGTGGAATACAGATTGGGCGAGGCTCCCACTTTCATCAGTGCAAACTCGTTGACTTTGAAAACCACAATCCAGATCACGCCCAGCAGTACGCCAAACAGGATGTCGCGGCCGACCAGCGAATCGCGCACCCGCCCTGTCAGCAAACGGCTCCACGAAATGATGGACTGTGGCCAATAGCGGCGGACGTAGGGTTCGAGGGCAAGATACATAACGAAGACCAAGCCCGAGAGGAACAAGGCGGTGCTGAGGGCGAGAACCATGGGCATGAGAGTTCCGAATCCGGGCGCCAGATGGCTGCGCAGCGCCCACAGCGCGATCATCAGGCCAAAAACGATCTTGGCCAGGCGCAAAGCGCCCTCGCGGTCTCCGCGGCCCTGCCGGTAATTACGCCGCGCCAACCACACGCCTCCCACCAGCAACCCCACTCCAAGGACGAGGAACACGATTTCGCTTGCCTTCTTCGCGGCGGATTCTGGCGGCGACTGCATTCGCGGCGCCTCGGTCCAGTCGCCGATCAGGTAAAAGTAGACGGGCTTGCCCTGGAAAGCAGCGGCCTCAATGCGCAAGGGCCGCTCGGTGCCGGGCCATCTTCCCGTCCAGGCAGCGCGGGTGTCGGGTGACGCCAGCGAATTCCAGATCGGCTGTGTCGGCTGAAACTGCGCCGGATCAAGCTCCGCAGCGGTGAATAGAATCTTCCAATCGAACGGCTGCGTGGCTGTGGCCGGCGGATTTGCGATCTCCGGAGGTATGGCTTCGAATGCCGCCAGGCGGCCTTGTGGATCGAGTTGAAGACGGACCATTCCCGACTGGGTTGGCGCCGGATCGGTCTGATCCACCATTCCCGGTGTGAGCAGCGGGAAGTTATGAAGGCCGCTGGCGACTAGAGGCTCGGGACTCTGCCGGTATAAGAACTCCAGCACCGACGGCCGATCTTGCAGCATTTGATCCCATTGGGGACGGGGCTGGTCGTGCTTCTCGACGTAGCGGACGAAACTCATGTCGTAGTCGAAGTCGAAAAAACTGTCCGCCGGCTTGCCTGCATATCCAAAGCGCGCAATCATCTCGCGGGCTTTCTGCGCCAGCACTTCGGGCGACTGCTCCACGCCCATCCGATCTAGCGCGCTGTGCTGGATGGCGACATAGACTGCGCCCGCCAGTCCGATCAGAATCGCGGCCAGGCATGCCATGGCAATCCGCGAAGCCAGACCCGCCGTTTCGCCGGCCGCAGCCACCATTTCTGGAGAGGGCGTTTCGCCCGCAGCCAAAGCGGCCGCCAGTGGATCTCCGCCCGGAAGTGCGCCCGCCACTCTGAGCGCGGACTCCGGACGGCTGCCCGGTTCCGCTTCCAGGCACCGGAGAATGACGCGCTCAATCGCCGGATCGAGGTCTTTCACCACCGAGGAAGGTTTGCTCGGAGTGGAGGTCCCGCCGCGCACCAATTCGGCCAGAGCTTCGGCGGTAAACGCCCGCTTACCGGTGAAGACTTCATAAAGAACCAGACCCAGCGAGTATAGGTCGCTCTGCGCGGTCACTTCCTTGCCCGCGAGTTGTTCGGGCGCCATGTAAGCGGGGGTTCCGCTGCGGATGTCAGCGCCCTGAATCTGATCGGTGAGTCCGGCGAGGCCAAAGTCCGTCATCACCACTTGGCCCCGCCCGTCGAGCATGATGTTGGCGGGTTTCAAATCGCGATGCAGAACGCCTTTGGCATGGGCGGCGGCCAACCCGGCGCAGAGCTGGCGGGCGATGTCGAGCGCCTTGTCTTGCGGCAAGCGGCCGATGCGCCTCAGCAGCGACGCCAGATCTTCGCCGTCCACATATTCCATGGTGAAAAAAGTGTGTCCGTCGACTTCTCCAACGTCGTACACGCGGCAGACATTGGGATGGGAAACGTGGCGCGCGATGCGGACTTCATTCCGGAAACGATCGAGCAGACTTTCGTCGCGGGATGCTTCCTCGGGCAGGAACTTGAGCGCGACCGGTTGGCCAAGCGTGAGGTCATCGGCGCGATATACCTCGCCCATGCCGCCTTTTCCAAGCAGCGCGATAATGCGGTAACGTCCCGCCAGCAAACACCCAGGAAGAAAGCGTCCTTCGTTCAGAGAAAATGCGGACGATGGCGGTCGCGAAGACGAGGACGAAGCCGGCCGCGGAGGATTCGCCGATTTGACCGCTGCGAATTCCAGAGTCGCAACATCGTCGGTAGAAATCTTTGGCGACGCACCCTGCGGAGTGGTCATCGTTACCGCAGCGTCGGACGCTGACGTGAGCGTCGCATCCTCCGACCCCACCGGCGCTCCGCAGGCGGAGCAGAAGCGGCTCGCGATCGGCACTTCAGCGCTACAGGCGGCACAGCGGGACATGAATTTCTCCGCCGATAGTGTAACCCGAGGTGGGCGGAAAGCGTGGTCCAGTCGTAGTCGCTCCCCGCATTGGCTGGGATTCGCCTCTTCAGAACATGCGGTAGTTCTCGAAAAAGCCGCGCGCTTAGCAGCACCTATCCCAAACTCCCACTTATGCGGTAACTTTCTATTCATGTCCCCGTCACGAAGGGAGTCGAACCTTGAGCATTCAGGATGAGCAGGAACTACTTGCCATGAAAGCGGCCGGCCGCGTCGTCCGCATGGTGCTCGATGCGATGAAGGCGGAAGTGCGGCTGGGCGTCACGACTCGATATCTCGATGAAGTCGGCGCGCGCGTGATGCAGGAGAATGGAGCGCGCTCCGCGCCGTCGATGGTGTACCAGTTTCCGGGCGCGAGTTGCATCAGTCTGAATGATGAGGCAGTCCACGGGATTCCAGGTGAGCGAAAGCTTGAGGAAGGCGACCTGGTGAAACTTGACGTGACGGTCGAAAAGGATGGCTACATGGCCGACGCCGCCATTACCGTGCCCGTGGGCCGTGTTAGTAAGCAGGCTGAGCAACTAATGGCCTGCGCGGAGCGGGCGTTCCACAAGGCAATGTTGGTTGCTCGCGCCGGATTCCGCGTGTTTGAAATCGGAAAGATGGTGGAACGCGAGGTGCGTAAGTCCGGGTTCGCCGTCGTCCGCGAGTTAGGGGGACACGGCATTGGGCGCACCATCCACGAGTTGCCGCATGTCCCAAACTATCTTGATCCGCAGGCCCGCCAGATCATGAACGAGGGCCTGGTCATCACCGTGGAGCCGATCATCTCCAGCGGTTCCGGGCGGGTGTTTACGGATAAAGATGGCTGGACGGTGCGGACGGGCGATCACGCACTTTCGGCCCATTTTGAACATACTCTGGTGATTACTTCCGGCGCGCCCATTTTGTTGACTGCCGGCTAAGCTAACCGACTGCGGAATCCACCGTCCATGTGGTAAACAGGTCTCCAATCGCGCCGATTTCGTTTAGCGTTCGATGTTTTTCGAAATAGACTCGCCCGCTGGACCGTTAGCTTGAATGTGAGTGACCAATGGAAAGGATCGTCAAACAAGGCAAGCTGATATTTGCCGTCGCCGTCGCTGCGATTGGCGCAGAAAATCTGATTTGTGTCCACCTTGCGCAACCGGTGTTCGCCAAGAACCATCTAGAAGTTCCCGTGATTCCTTTCGTCCCGGCAATCCCTTTCCTCGCGTATTGTGTCGGTATCGGTCTCCTCGCAGCCGGGCTGAGCATTGCGGCCAACATCCAGCCACGACTTGCGGCGATTCTCCTGGGACTTTTCTTCCTCTTATGTGCCCTGGTTCTTCTCGGCCCCAAAGCCGTCGCGAGTCCACTCGATCTAAATGTCCGCACGTGTGTTTTTGAAGCCTTGGCGTTAGGTGCTTCGGCATTGACCTTGGCTGGGTGCACGAAGGAGGAGGGCGATAATTCTCCAGGCGAAGGTCGTCTTGCCAATATCGCGATCGATAAACTGATCGCATCGGGTCCCTACCTCCTCGCGACATCGTCCGTCGTTTTCGGCGTTACCCACTTTCTTATTCTCCGGTTCATCGCCAGCCTCGTACCGGCCTGGATCCCTGGCGGCCTGTTCTGGGCGTATTTCACGGGCGCGGGGTTCATTGCCGCCGGTATCAGCATCGCGACTGGATTGATGGCGCGATGGGGAGCCTTTTGGCTGGGCGTCATGTTCCTACTCTGGTTCTTGCTCCTCCATGCTCCCAGGGTGGCATTTCACCCACACATTCCTGCCGAGTGGTCGAGCGCGTTCATTGCTCTGGGATTGGGCGGTGGGTCCTGGATTTTGGCCCTTTCATTCTGAGCGCAGCCGTCGTCAACAGAATGTAATTTTGTAGCCTTGGCTCACTCCGAAGATTGACCCAGCGGCCGGCTTCGGGATAAAGTTCAAAGTCAAGGTCCAGTGTTTCCCCTCCGTCCCGTTTTGCGATGGTTGCCATGCGCTCCGCTTCGTCCAAACTCGCCGTTCCGAAACTCGCCGTCCTGCTGTTTGCGCTGGCCAGCTTGGCTTGGGCGTCGTCGCCTCAATTCTCCTGGCAGAATCGGATCGGGCTAAAGACCGGCGATCAGTGGGAACCGTCCGTGGCGGCTGACGGTTCGGGACGGATCTACGTTCTTTATCCGCACTACGGGAAGGTAGCCGATTGCCAAGGCTGCCGCGTGCCCACCATGTTGCTGGTGACGAGCAACGACAACGGCAAGACCTGGCAGACTCCAACCGTGATGCTGGAGTCTGGTTCGGGCCAGTTTGATCCGCAGATTGCCGTGGATCCAGCCGACCGGCGCACTGTGTATGCCGCGTGGCTGCAGAACAGTAAACGCGTGGTCGTGCTCGCCAAGTCGGTGGACTTCGGCGCGACCTGGGCCTTTACGATTGCGGTTCGCGGCGGCGAGGAACTCGATAAACCCGCGCTGGCGGTGCGCGGCCAGAGCGTCTATGTGGCTTTCAATCATGAAGAAGAGGTGTGGGTGGCGGCCTCGCAGGATGGCGGGCGCAGCTTCACGCCGACGCGCGTGAATGCCGACAGCCGCCCGGGATGGTCTCTGCTGGGGGCGGCCACGGTCGATCCCGCGGGCAACGCGTATCTGGCCTGGGCTTCGTACTCAAAAGCGGGAGGAGCGCGCGGCGCGGTGAATCTGTATGTTGCGAAGTCGGCGGACGCGGGTAAGTCTTGGAGTCCGACTCTGCTCGACGTTTCCGCGGCAGCGCCCGACTGCAAGGACGAAGACTGTGGCGAGGCATTTCTGGGCGCGCAGGTCGCTCTGACCTCGGACGCCGCCGGAACTCTTTACGCGCTCTGGAGCGCCGGCAGTGCGCCCATGGGCCCGCAGCGCATTTATTTTTCATCGTCGACCAACGGCGGCGAGAACTGGCTGCCCCGTGTCAGCGTTTCCTACGCCGCGCCAGGGGTGGAACATGCTTTCCCGNNGGGACCAGCGGCGACGTCCGCATCGCGTGGATGGATAAGCGCAATTCTCCCTATTGGAATACTTACTATCGGAGTTCGAGTAACGGCGGCGCGACCTGGGGTGACGAGATCAGGATCTCAAGCTACGTGCGGGGCTATCGTTATATCGCGAAGGAAGGTTTCCGTTTTCCTTTCGGCGATTATTTCGGACTCGCGATCGATAACCACGGAGATACCCACGTAGTGTGGGGCGAAGGTCTGAACTATCAGAGTCCGGGATCGATCTGGCACGCCAGCGGCCGATAGAGGATAGTGGAGGAACGGGAGTCTGGCCCGTCCATGCGGCTCTCCCCACCGGCAAACTCCAGAGCGGAGTCAGTCCGTCAGCAGCCCCCCCGTAAGGTCGCTTAGCCGCTCAATGCGATGTTCGCGGCAGTAGTCAGTCAGTTCTTCCACCAGCGTCTCGGTCGCCACCGGATCGAAGTAACTCACCGTTCCCACCTGCACTGCGCTGGCTCCTGCCAGCATGAACTCCACGACATCCGTAGGCGTGGTGATCCCGCCCATGCCGATCACTGGAATCTTTACGGCGTGCGCCGCGTCGTAGACCATGCGCAGCGCGATGGGCTTGATGGCCGGACCAGAAAGGCCGGCGGTTACGTTGGCAATTCTCGGGCGCCGCGTCTCCGGATCAATCGCCATGGCTAGAAATGTATTTACCAGGGAGATCGCGTCTGCGCCCGCTTCCTCGGCAACGCGCGCCATTTGCGCGATCGAGGTGACGTTGGGCGAGAGTTTGACGATGATCGGCCGCGCCGCCACCCGCTTCGCCGTCCGCACCACTTCGTCGAGCANNACGTTGGCGAACACGACCACATTCTTTTTCGCGCGCAACAACGGGAGTTTTTCCACGAGGAACGCAGGTGCGCCGATGTTCTGCAACCCGATGGCATTCAGCATTCCGGCAGCGGTTTCATAGAGGCGGGGCGGCGGATTCCCGGTCATCGGTTCTTTGGAGAGACCTTTGACGACTAATCCTCCGAGCCGGTCGAGATGCACGATGTCTTCGAATTCGACGCCATAGCCGAACGTGCCGGAAGCGGCGATGATCGGGTTCTTCAGCTCGATGCCGGCGAAGCTGACGCTCAAGTCCGGATTGCCGATCGGTGTCATTGGGTTCCCCCCGGCGCCGGCGTGGCGGGAAGTGTCGCGGGTGCCGCGGTGGAATGATGCACCGGCTGCAGCGCCTCCGTCAGCACTCTTCCCGTGGCCTGCGCCGGCGCATTGATTCCAAGCAAAGAGGCGAGCGTCACCGCGAGATCGACCGGCTCGGCGTGTGTCCGGTAAATCCCGGGCAGAAAGGCAAGGCCATAGAACGCGAGCGGCACATGAGTATCGTACGAGAAAGGCGACGCGTGATCGGTACCCTTCGCGGTTCCAACGAAGAATGGAGTCGGGATTCCGATCACATACCATCCCCCTTCCGGCGAGTAGCTGTGGGCGTAGCGGCGGCCGATTTCCGTGGCCGGAGTTTCTCCGCGCGCCAGTTGCGACTTGGTAAAGTATCCAGCCAATCCCGCTTGCTTCATGGCTTCGCCCACGTCGGCCTCGGCCTCGGATTCGATTTGTTCCGCAGTGTGCCCGTCGAGGATTCCGCCGAACGCGCCTTCGTTCAGCCAAGCGAGCGGGTAGTCGAGATCGCGCACGTAGTCGCCACTTTGGCGGTATTTCTTCGAGAGCAGGGAATTGATCTGTTCGCGTAAAGCTTTCGTGTCGAGATTGGCAGCGGGCAGACGAAGAGTTCTCGCGAAATCCGGCAAAGGCGCGACGCCGTGATCGGCAGAGAGCGCCATCCACACGTTGGCCATCCCGATCTGATGGCCGAGGAAGCCGAAGAACTCCGCCAAACTTCGATCGAGTTCAAGCGCCATGCTGCGCATTTGCGGAGAGTCGGGGCCAACCTGGTGGCCGAGAATATCATTGGCCGAAAGGCTGATTACCAGCAGGTCGGTCGCTGGGCCCGCGCCCAGTCTCTCATACAAAACGAGTTCCTTGGCGAATTCGAACTGGTAATCGTTGGCGAAGGGAGTTGAGCCGACGACCTCGTAGAAGCTAGCAGGCGCGCCGTCTTTGCCGTTTCTCGGCGCGGTCGAGCCGAGCGTGTTTCCGTCGCTGTCTTTCCACTCGCGGTTCCAGTATTTTTTCGCGCGTCCTTCCCCAGGACGCATGCCGTTGAAATTGCGCACCCACTCGGGAAGATCCGGACGGTAGTAAGTGGAGGTGATCCAGGCGCCGCTCTTAGGGTCGATCCAGTAGGCAGTGTCGCCGGAGAATCCCGCTGGCAGCACGGCCGCGCGATCTTTCAGCGAGATGGCAAACACTCGGGCTTTGCCGCCGGTTGCCAGCTTCAACTCATCCCCGAGTGTGTCGCTCATAAGGTTGTGCGGCGATGCGCCCGGGGTGCCCCGTCCAAGCTCTGCTTGGGCGGGTTTTTCGTCGTGGCCGATGCCCACAAGTTTTGTCGCGCCGTCTTCGACCGACGTCACCCGCTTCTTTTTCTGAGGGTCCCACCAATCGTTCGAGATGATGCCGTGCCCGCTGGTGTAGCTGCCGGTGAAAAGGGTGGCGTGTCCGGGAGCCGTGCGGGTGTTGGCGTAGTCGTAATTGCAGTCGCTAAAATAGGCGCCGTGATCGAGAAACACGCGGAACCCTCCGTCGCCGAACTGATCGCGATAGCGTTCGAGGTAATCGCCGCGGAACTGATCGATCACGATGACGACAACAAGCTTGGGGCGCGCATTGTAAGCGGACGCGAATGCGGCCGGGATCGAGCAAAGCAACACCAGCGCTGCCAGCCCCACGTGCAGGGAACGGGGAATTCTCATCGCGAGCTAGTTTACAGCAAGCTAACCGAGGAAGACGCGGAGATCGGAGAGGTTTGATGCCTTTCCTCTCGGCGTTCTCTGCGTCCTCTGCGGTTCAGGACCTTGTCGTCGGCGTGCACGGAATGGCGTTTTTCAGCTAAAGTTAATGCAGAATGCTCGATCTGAATTTCGTTCGTGACAACCTCGCGCTGGTGGAAGAAAAGCTGCGCCAGCGCGGAATGAATCCGGCGGAAGTTTTGAAAGACTTTGCCGCCATCGACGCCGAGCGCCGCCAGGCCATCACCGCGGCGGAAACTCTGCAGGCGCGCCGCAACCGCGCTTCCGAGGAAATCGCCAAGCTCAAGAAAAATGGGCAGGATGCGTCGGCGCAAATCAACGAGACCAAAGAGCTGCGCGAACAGATTCAGGAGTCCGAAAAAAAGGCGGCTGAACAGGAATCGCGCCTGCGTGAAATTCTGACCTCGCTTCCCAATCTTCCCCACGCGAGCGTGCCGGTAGGGACGAGCGCCGAAGATAACGTGGAAGCGCGCCGCTGGGGCACGCGGCCGCAGTTCGACTTCAAACCGAAGCCGCACTGGGAACTTGGCGAACAGTTGGGGGTGCTCGACCTGGAGCGCGCCGCCAAACTCTCGGGCGCGAGATTCGCCGTGTACTGGGCGCTGGGCGCGCGATTGGAGCGGGCTCTCGCCAACTTCATGCTCGATCTGCACACTCGCGAGCATGGATACACCGAGGTGCTTCCCCCGTACCTCGTGAACTCCGAATCGATGTATGGCACCGGCCAGCTTCCGAAGTTCGCGCAGGACCTGTTTCGCGTGCCGCACGGCGAAAAAGATCTCTGGCTAATTCCGACCGCCGAGGTCCCGGTGACGAATCTCTACCGCGACGAAGTGCTGGACGCGGCGCGCTTGCCGGTTTGCCTGACCGCGTACACTCCTTGTTTTCGCAGCGAAGCCGGATCGTACGGCAAGGACGTGCGCGGAATTATCCGCCAGCACCAGTTTCAAAAGGTGGAGTTGGTGAAGTTTTCGCGTCCCGAAACTTCTTACGACGAACTGGAGAAGTTGACCCACAACGCCGAGACCGTGTTGCAGAAACTCGGCCTGCATTATCGTGTAGTCACGCTCTGCACCGCCGATATCGGATTTTCCGCCGCCAAGACTTATGACCTCGAAGTCTGGCTGCCGGGACAGAATCTTTTCCGCGAGATTTCTTCGTGCTCGAACTTTGAAAGTTTTCAGGCGCGGCGGGCGAATATCCGCTACCGTCCCGAGGGCAGGAGCAAGACGGAATTCCTGCACACGTTAAACGGCAGCGGTTTAGCGGTAGGACGCACCTGGGTTGCCATCATCGAGAACTATCAGCAAGCCGACGGCAGCGTGCGCATTCCGGAGGCGCTGCAACCCTATATGGGCACCGACCGTATCCCGGCAAAAGTTCCGTAGAGACGTGGATGGCCGCGTCTCCCGCAGCGCCTGATGCTGCGAGGGAGACGGGCCAGCCTCGTCTCTACGTTGCAGTAATCGGAGATTTGCTATCAAATGAATTCCCAAATAGACTGGCAGCGACGCGAAACAGCCTCGACGGCGCGTGAAAGCGCTGTGTCTCCCATGGGCGCGACCTGGCGCACAATCCGCGGATACATTTTCTGGTCGTATGAGCGCGGCAGCCTGCACTACGACATCATGGTCACGCTGATCCTTCTCTTTGTTTTCATTTCGCCGCACCTCATCAACTTTAAAGACAAACCGGTTGAGCGCATCCCGCATCTTACCGGCGTGGTGGTGGTTCCCGGCGCAAAGGGCGAGCTTATTTATCAGATCCAGGCCTCGGCAGTGGATACGGGCGCGGGTGGAGACGTCCGCCGGCAGTTGGAGAAAATCATCGAGCCGATTTCCGGAGCGGTCAGCATCACCAATGTCGAAACCGTAAAAGACGTTTCGGGACATACGCAGAGTTATAAGGTCTGGGTAGAAAAAGAGTAGGAGGGTTTGAAAGTTTCAAGTTCATCCATGAGAGTTACGCTTCAATCGCTTGTTCTCGGGACTGTGGTCGTCGGCTGGCTGTTGGCAGCCCCTGCGTGGCCGCAAAGCGATTCCGCTCTGCCCTTCACCTCGCGGAGGGCGCTCGTCTTTTTGTTCTTACCACAGGAGCCCTCGCCGCCCGTTAGCGGACTGGAGCGCGTTCTCGATCAGATGGACACCGCTGCCCGAAACTTCAAAACCACCGAGGCAAGCGTCGTCTGGGAGCAATACCAGAAGGTGATCGACGAAAAAGAGACGGAGAAGGGGACGATTTATTTCCGGCGAGAAGGCGGCGAAATCCAGATGGCCGCCGACTTTGCCGAACCTGACAGGAAGTATGTCATCTACAGCGGCGGCAAAATTCAGGTGTACCAGCCCAAGATCGATCAGGTCACCGAATACGATCCCGGCAAGAATCGCAGCGACGTCGAGAGCTTTCTGGTGCTCGGCTTCGGCGGCAACGGGCACGACCTGCTCAAGTCTTACGAAGTGAAGTTTCTGGGGCCGGAGACCGTCAATGCCGTCGCAACGGAAAGACTGGAGTTGATTCCGAAGTCGG
Organism: Acidobacteriaceae bacterium; assembly: GCA_003162255.1. Taxonomy (GTDB): domain Bacteria; phylum Acidobacteriota; class Terriglobia; order Terriglobales; family Acidobacteriaceae; genus Acidiflorens. The sequence continues at coordinate 13,966 of PMMJ01000491.1, forward strand.
TCCGCTTGAAAAACAATATCGCGCGCATCCTGCTCTGGATCGACCCGGCCCGGGGAGTTTCGGTACAGCAGCAATTCTTTGAGCCGAGCGGCGATTACCGACTTGCGAAGTATTCCGAGATAAAGATCAATCAGAAACTTCCAGAGAATGCCTTTAAGCTGAAGACCACCCCGAAGACCAAGTTCCTCTCTCCACAAGGATAGGCATAACCGCAGTCTTGCCCCGTCAAATCAAGCAAAATCCGAACCAACAGAATCAAGCTGAAAAAGACCGGCAGCGGCTATATACTGCATAAGACCTTCGAAAGTCGAGTTCGCATGGCCAAAATGTTTACCATCACCGTTCCGCCAGATCTGTCTCGCAAAAAACGCGAGCGCACGGCCGATCCCCGCTACGTGGACGGCCAGAAGATGCTGGTGAAGGCGATGAATTATTTGGCGAAGGCCGATCCCATCGCCAATCGCTCGGCCGTCGAACTCCTGTCCGAACACGTCCGCACGCGTTTTCGCATGACCGACTCGCCGCTCAGCTAAGAATTTCGTTCTCTGCTTGGCTGTCTCTCCCCGCCAGCAACAAAGACGCAAGCACAATGATCGCGGGATAGCACTCCAGCGTGTAGCGCGGCTCCGGATTTTCCAGCGTGCCCAGAAATGCCGAGCGCAGCAGCAGGAAACTGACCAGCAATCCCGCCCAGCGAATTGCTGAGGGCCTGCGGGATTTTCTATGAAGGAGCGCCAGCAGCGCTGCCGCCACGTAAGCCAGGTTGAGCGCTCCGAACCCTACCACGAGGACCGACTGCTTCGCGTCATCGTGGAATTCCCACCAGCGCGGGTCGGGAGGCAGGAGTTCGGTTCGCGGACGCAGCCACATGTCCGCTACCCGCAGCACGGGCAGCCCAACGTAGTAGCGCAGTGGATGAACGCGAATGCGATTCGCGGCGATTTGGCCCAAACGCGCGTCCAGTTCCGGCGTCATATCGTGCGACTCGTTGTAATCTGCAATGGCGCCCAGGGTTGCGTCCCGTTCACCCGCGTTCTCGATCGCGCGCGACGGCAATTTCTGCGGATCAATCTGGTCGTCGGGAACATTCCAGTAGATTTCCTCCACCGACACGTAGTCGACAATCCAGGTTTTGACCCACCGGTTGAAACCGCGGAGGACGAGTTCATCGTTGTCATTGGCGTAGCGCGGCGCCAGTGGCTGGAAATGATGGAGCGTCCGAAGATTACGAATGGTCCAGGGGGCAAGCGGCGCCAGCGCAAACACCACGACAATGATTCCGCCGACCAGAACCCTGCGGAAGAACTTGCGCTTCGTATCAGGGCGCGACCTTCCCGATTCCGGTTTTGTATCAGGGCATCGACTTAGTGCTGCCGTACGCGCCTCGAAATCAGACGCCCCTTTAGGGGCTGCGNNCCGCCGCCAGCAGGATGCCGCCATCGGGACGCAGCAGGATGCAGCCCGCAATCGCCGCGCCGGTCGCGGCCCAGAGCTTGCCGCAAGTCCGATCGACCGTCTGTCCTGAGCGTGCCGAAGGAACGCGCATCTCGACCCGCGCCTCATGCATCCGATTCAGCGCTGCCGCCGCGCCATCGAGAGCAAGCGCGGTAAAGAAGATCTCCAAAGTTTCGGTCAGCCCGGCGGCGGCATAGTTCGCCAGGAATGGACACAGCGCCGCCAGCAGAAACGTNNCGTTCGGAGACCGTCCGCCGGGCCAGGTCGGCAACGATCAGGCAGGTGGCCAAGTCCACCATAATCTGCGCCAGCATGACGGCCCTGAAGTTGCCCGCTCCAAAGAGCCAGAAGATCCCGGCCAGAAAAGCGGGATATCCCGGCAGCCGCGCGTCGGTCGGCAAGATCGGCAACTCCGGGTTGCCTCCCTGCATCTGGCCGTAGATTCCGTGCTGCAGCCAGTTGGTGGCGAGGTCGGCGTAAACGCGCGAGTCATCCGTGACCGCCGGGAAATAGACGAAGAAAAATAACCGCAGCACCAGCGCGGCTAGTGTGGTTCCCAGAAAAGACCATCGATGTTCACGGATCAAGCTGAGCACGTTGGAAATATATCGCGAATAAGGCGATTTGCCGCGCCCATAACGAAAGGCGCGTCGTTCGCTGTTCGCCTTTCGCTAAGACAAGCGAACCGCGAACGACGTCTGACTGGGTTTGACCCCCCGCCCCTCTCACCTTAGGATGAAGGGACCACAACGCAATGGCCAAACAGGTTTTTTACGATCCCTTGCAAGCCCGCTGGAGGCGGATTCGCCGCTTTGTCGACGCGTCCGCCCTCGCTCTTTCTTTGCTGGTGATCTTTTTTATCTACAGCGCATTGCGCAGCGAGCCTCTTCCCGACCTTTCCTGGCTTACAGAAAAGCGTCCCTACCACGCTCTGAAAGAAAACGAAAAGACGAAAGCGCGCGAGAAGCGCCGCCTGGCCACTCTGGCCCGCACCGGACACCGCCACCCATCGCGCAAAGCTTCCCAACTCAAGCTGAACTCCGAGCAAGGGGTGCGCGCCGCATTCTACGTTTCCTGGGACCCGGCCAGTTTCTCGTCCCTGCGCGAGTATGCGCGCCAGATCGACTTGCTCTTTCCGACGTGGCTGCAGGTGCTCAGCGCAGACGGCCATCTGCAGGCCTCCGATCCGGATACGAACACGATGTTCGACGTGATTCACGGGCAAACGGTCCGTACCATCGACGACAAGGTCATGCCGTTTCTGAAGGCGGAAGACACCGAGATGGAAGTGTTTCCGGTGGTGCAGAACTTCGACGGCACCGACTTTGTTCCGGGTATCGGTGATTTCCTGAATAATCCGGAAGCGCGCGCCCGGTTCCGGCGGGAAATCGGGCTTTTTCTTGCCTCCGATCACTATCGCGGTTTGATGATCGATTTCGAATCCTTCCCGAAAAAAGGGCAGACCGGATACGTTGCTCTGCTCAACGAACTGGCGCCGGACCTGCACGCCAAGGGCATGAAGTTGTACGTCAGCGTCCAGGTGCGCAACGAAGATTTTGATTACGTGGCCATTTCGTCCGCCGTGGATGGCGTCGTCATCATGAATTACGACGAGCACTTTCCCGGCGGTACTCCCGGCCCCGTCGCTTCGCAGGACTGGTTCCTGGACAACCTTCAGTCTGCCGTCAAGGAGATTCCGAAAGAAAAGCTCATCTGCGCCATCGGCAATTACGGATACGACTGGGTCGAGAAGCCGAAAAAAGGCAAACTTCCGCCCGGCGAGGCAGACAAGAGCGTTTCCGTGCAGGAAGCCTGGATCGGGTCGCGCGATTCCGAAGAGGAAGTCGATTATGACGGCGACGAACTCAATCCGCACTTCAGCTACCAGGACGACGATAGCTTCCGCCACGATGTCTGGTTTCTCGATGCGGTGACGGCGTTGAACGAGATGCGTGCCGCCCAAACCCTCGGCATCCAGACTTTCGCATTGTGGCGACTGGGCGCCGAAGACCGCTCCCTGTGGCGTGTCTGGGACGTGCCCGGCGAAGCCAATGCGTCGGATCGACTGAGAGACGTTCCTCCGGGCCAGGACGTCGATATGGAGGGCGAAGGCGAAATCCTGCACATCGAGGCACGGCCAGCCGATGGCGAGCGCGATCTAACCTTGGACAAGGCCACCGGTCTCATTGATGGCGAGACCTTCAAGAGTCTGCCCGAGCCGTATCGTGTGGCGCGCTATGGCGCCAGCAAGAACCAACTCGCTATAACCTTCGACGACGGCCCCGATCCCGAGTGGACGCCGAAAATTCTCGATGTCCTCAAACGCGAGCAGGTGCCCGGAACATTCTTTTTGATCGGAATCCAGGCGGAGAAGTTCAGCAGTTTGACGAAGCGCATTTACCGGGAAGGTCATGAAATTGGGAACCATACTTTTACTCATCCCGATATCAGCTCGATTGGATCAGGTTACATGCGGGTGGAGATGAACCTGACCGAGCGCTTGTTCGCCAGCCGCTTGGGCATGCGCACCATGTTGTTCCGTCCTCCGTACTCAGTCGATGCAGAACCCGATACCGAAGACGAGGTGAAGCCGCTCGAAGTCACGCAAAGCATGGGCTACATCACCATCGGCAACAAGATCGACACCAAGGACTGGTTTGACAATCCACCGCTCACTCCGCAACAAATCGCCGCATCTGTGCTCGACCACCTGCCTCCCTGCCAGCCGAACGATCAGAAGTGCGGCAACATCATTCTCATGCACGATGGTGGCGGCGACCGGGCAAGAACCGTGCTGGCGCTTCCGCTGATTATCGACGGCGCCCGCGCCCGTGGATTTCAATTCGTCTCCGTATACCAGCTCATGGGCAAAACGAAAGCGGATGTCATGCCGCCGCTTCCCACTAACGAGTTTTGGTCCGCACGCTTGAATTGGATCGGTTTCTGGCTCTTCAGCGCGACCATGACCGGCATCACCCTCATCTTCTTCCTGGGTGACATCCTGATGACCGGCCGCCTGATTTCAATCGGCGTCCTCGCCCTCTATGACCGCGCCCGCTCACATGTCTATGGAACGCCCGCGCAGATTGCGGCGTACCGGCCCCGGGTCGCGGTTCTCATTCCCGCGTATAACGAGGAGAAGGTCATCGAACGTACCGTCCATGGCGCGCTCGATTCCGACTATCCCAATCTGCGCGTGATCGTCATCGACGACGGTTCTAAAGATCGCACTTTGGAAATCGTCCGCCGCACATTTGCCGCCGAAGAAGCTGCCGGCAGGGTACTGATTCTCACCAAGCCCAACGGTGGCAAGGCCGAGGCGCTTAACTTTGGACTGGAGCACATCGGCAATGCGGAAATTTTTGTCGGCATCGACGCCGATACCATCATCGCTCCCGATGCGATCCTTCGCATGGTGCCCCACTTCCTCAATCCGAAAGTTGCCGCCGTCGCCGGCAACGCCAAGGTCGGCAACCGCGTCAATCTCTGGACGCGCTGGCAGGCGCTCGAATACATCACCAGCCAGAATTTCGAACGGCGAGCGCTCAACACCTTGGGCGCGGTGAGCGTGGTGCCCGGTGCCATCGGCTCCTGGCGTATCGCGGCGGTGCGCGAAGCGGGCGGCTACCATGTGGACACCGTTGCCGAAGACGCCGATCTGACCATGGCGCTCTTGCGCAACGGCTATCGCGTGGAATATGAAGACCTGGCGCTCGCCTTCACCGAGGCTCCGACGACGGCCAACGCGCTCATGCGCCAGCGCTTCCGCTGGTCGTTCGGAATTCTGCAAGCCGTCTTCAAGCATCGCGGTGTCTTCGCGCGCAAAGGCGTTCTGGGATTAGTTGCTCTTCCCAACATCCTCATCTTCCAGATTCTGCTTCCGTTAGTCTCGCCTTTCATTGACCTGATGTTTGCGGTCGGCGTGATCTGGTATTTCATCCAGAAGCACTTTCATCCAGACACCACCGATCCGGCCAGCTTCCAGCGGTTGCTGATCTTCTTCGGCGCGTTTTTGGTGATTGATTTCCTGGCTTCGGCGCTGGCCTTCGCGTTAGAGCGTCGCCAGCCCCAAGCCCGCGAAGACGCCTGGCTGCTCAGTCAAGTGTGGCTGCAGCGCTTTGCCTATCGCCAGGTCTTCTCTCTCGTTCTATTCCGCACCCTGAAGCGCGCCATCCAGGGCCGTCCCTTCGCCTGGGACAAACTGGATCGCACCGCCGCCGTAAAATACGTCCCCGCCGAACGCAAGGAATCCATTACCTTGAGCCGCTGAGGATACGCACTATACACCATCGCGAAGGCGGCTCAGTATCCTATCGCCGTGATCAATCCGTCTTCGCTGCCACGTGGCCCGCAGACTTCCACATATCCTGCCTCTTGTCCGGCGAAGCTCCGGGCGATGCGCTGAACGGAGCACCGGCCACACAGGGAAATGGGCCGAGCACCGCTCGCCGCGAGCAGCGTGTGAGTGATACCCATCTGCGGAACCTTGGCCACCGGACCCGCTTCGAGAGCATTGACCCACAGGTAGCGCGCGGGGTTCGAGCAGGAAGTGCAATGGCTATGAAGTCCGGCCAGAAGGGTGTCCAACTCCCCGCGCAATAATTCGCTCCAATCGCTCTTCGGTCGAAAGACATAGCAGGGCAATTCCGCGACCGGCTGAATGACCACAGCGCGCCCATCATAATTGCAGTAGTCTTCGTCCAGGTGTTCCAGAAGGCAGGGGACGCACAACGGCACGATGTCCTCGACGGCCGACTCTGCCGTCTTCGAATAGCCATGCATGGCTGGCGCTCCGCAGTGCGCACACAGCCTGCTCTCGACTTTCTTCCTCGTCAGCCGAAGAACCGCCGCCCCGACTCCAGCGACAACGGCAGCGATAAGCAAAATCAGCCCTATGTGCATAAACGCGGTTCCTGCTCCTCCAGGCCGCCGCGAACGGATTCTAGCAGACTGGGAGACCAACTCTCGCCCTCCCGTGATCCCTGTCACTGACATCCGCAGACCAAGAGCGTGTGGTAGAAAGGAGAAGCCGATATGCCGCACACAATCATCGAACCCTTCCGCATCAAGAGCGTCGAACCCATTCACTGGACGACCCGCGCGCAGCGCGAGCAATTGCTCCGCGCCGCGGGCTACAACCTTTTTCTTCTGCCTGCCGACGATGTCCTCATCGATCTGCTCACCGATTCCGGCACCGGCGCCATGNNATCCCGACCCACCAGGGCCGGGCCGCCGAGAAGATCCTCTTCTCGGTCATCGGCGGACCGGGCAAGGTGGTGCCCAACAACACGCACTTCGACACCACCCGTGCCAACGTGGAGTTTGTCGGCGCCGAAGCCGTGGATCTCGTCATCGCCGAGGGCCGCCAGCCCAGCCTGAAGCATCCTTTCAAAGGCAACATGGACGTCGCCGCGCTGGAATCTCTGATCGAGAAAGTCGGCCGTGAGCGCGTACCTCTGGTCATGCTGACCGTGACCAACAATTCGGGCGGCGGCCAGCCAGTGTCGATGGAGAACGTCAAAGCGATCAGCGCGGTTTGCCGCAAGCATCGCATCCCTCTCTACTTCGACGCCTGCCGTTTTGCCGAGAACTCTTACTTCATCAAGATCCGCGAGCAAGGCTACGAGCACAAATCGCCAAAAGAAATCGCGCAGGAAATGTTCAGCTACGGCGACGGCTGCACCATGTCGGCGAAGAAAGACGGCATGGCAAACATTGGCGGATTCCTCTGCACCAACGACGATCTGCTAGCCCAGCAGGAGAAGAACCTGCTCATCCTAACCGAGGGTTATCCCACCTACGGTGGCCTAGCCGGTCGCGACCTCGAAGCGATTGCCGTAGGACTGCAGGAAGCGTTGCACCAGGACTATCTCGAATATCGCATTGCCTCGACCGCATATCTAGGCAACCACATAGCCGACCAGGGCGTGCCGATCGTGCAGCCGCCCGGAGGCCACGCCGTTTACATCGACGCGCGCGCCTTCCTGCCGCACATTCCGCCGGATCGCTTCCCCGCCGTAGCGCTCGCGAATGAACTCTATCTCGAAGGCGGCATCCGTTCGGTTGAGATCGGAACCCTGATGTTCGGAGCATCGGCGACGATGGATCTGGTGCGCCTCGCCATTCCCCGCCGCGTCTACACCCAGAGCCACATCGACTTCGTGGTGGAAATCATCCTCGAAGTCTGGAAAAAGCGCGAGCAGATCCAAGGCATGAAGCTAACCTACGAAGCCCCATTCCTCCGCCACTTCACGGCAAAGCTGGAGCCGGAGCCGGCGGAAGCGACGGCCGCCCTGCGAAGCTGATTTCGGGTGGCACAGCGCCGAACGGAATACCCAGAGTTCTGCCAGTGGAGAGCCGGGCGTCCCCGCCCGGCCCGCGATGCGCTGGACGCCCGAGGATGCCCGTAGCACCATCGGATCGCAAGCGCAGATCACCAGCGCTTGATGATAAAGGCGGTCTTGTCGTCGATGCGGTCCTTTTCGCGAATCTGCTGCAGGTGCTCGTCCTGCCGAACCGCATAATCCAGAATCGCATTACAAATCCCTTTTGCCGGCTCATCTTTGTGCTCGCGGATCACCTGTTCAATCTGCAGCCGGTCCTCCTCATCGCTGCCATCGTAGACCCCGTCTGTATACAGGAAGAGGATGTCGCCGGAACTCATGAGCGTGATTTCCGCCAGGTCCGAGGATTTCATTTTCCGTGTCCTGAGCGCCATCGAAAAATACTTGTTCCGATCAGGATTGTCCTCGGGAATTTCCAGTCCGAGCGCCAGGAATTGCACCATCCGCGCCTTGTCCATCTCCATGAACCTCCCGTATTCCGCGGAAAAGACCAGTGGTGGTGGGTGGCCGAAATTTACAAAACGGAAAGATCCACTGGGACGTATCTCACCGTAGAGCATGGTCGCGATCTCGCGCGAATTGTCATCCTTATCCCGTCCCAACGCGTTCCTCGCCGTCACCGACTGTGCCAGCCGAAGATTAATCTTCTCGAAAATGTCCGGTGTTGTTGTTCCGTTCCGGTCCAGCTCGGAAAGCATGAGGGCATGGAAAGTGTCGTGTATAGTGGACGCAATTTTTGCCGAGATGACCCCATGCCCCTGAGCGTCGACCAACAACACTCCCGCCGTCGTGTAGAGTTCTTGCAGATTTTCGGCGATTCTCAGTTGCTCCGAGCTCTTGGCTCTTCTGTACCCCGCGGCGGCAGAAGAGTGGTAGCCCGGCTGAGACTTCAACCACTGCACATGCTCATCCACCGAGTTTCGCGGCGGCTGCCCTTTGGGAAGAGGCTCCAGGTACAGTTTCGACCGCTTGAGGGCGCCTGCGATGCGGGCGTCGATGTTGTAACGCTGCTGAAAGTTGATGTACTCAAAAAGATCGCCCCCCACGCTTCCGGCTGGAATCGAATTGCCATACATATCGATGCCTTCCAGTTGGGGAATCACCCCCTCCACTGGCATCAATCGCTTGCGTAAGTACTCGTCAATGCTCGGTTCTACCGGCGTAGCCATAGCAAGGATCCTGTGCTCCTTTACCTTTCGTGCATCCTAAGTGTAGTGCGTCAAACAGATCGACGTTTAAGATTCGCTGACTTCCCCGTGATCCTCTGTGTCCCCCGTGGTTAAAGCCTTTGACTTCCTCGTCAAACACCAAACTTGTATCGGATCGAGACGAAACATAACCATCGCTATCTTCAACGCAAACACTAGAGTCGCGTTCGCAAAATAGTTCTTTGAAGGGGTGCGGCTTCAGCCGCGCCGTTTCGCCCCAGTTAAATCGGGGCCTTAGCCGCTGAGGGAACAGCATCCTTCTCGACAAACCCATACATGAAAACATGCTCTAGAGTCGCCAATCGGACATAATTGAATTATACGAAAGCCTGACCCATGGCCCAGCACAGCCCCCTGCAGGAATTGGCATCATTTCCAACCGAACGCGGCCTTACCCCAGATTGTTAACGCAACCAAGCTCATTGACCACTCGCGTTTGCACTGACCTCCTAGCGGCTCTGAACGTGATCGTCTTTACAATGCAATTGCTGCTCTTGAAGGAATAAAAGCGGTCCCTTCATTGGGCACGGTTCTAAGGGAAGTTGTTGTAATCAGGCCGAGCAGCACACTCTCACCGGACCGCGACGCATACTTCCTTCGGCGACGCTGGCGTCACGGTCGTAAATTTCTCTTGATACCACTGAAAGACACGATCTCTCCGGCCGTCAGTTGGATCATTCACGACCGCATCTTTCATTCCCATCCGCAGCAGCGTCACATAAAGTGCTGAATGGAGATAGATCGATCCGCCGTTGTAGCGACCGGTAGACGCAAACAGCCGCAGCAGGTCATCTTTGACCTTTGACGCATATTCGGGCCCTGCCCGGCACAATCCGAGCACCGCCGTGGTTTGCGCATCGCGGGGCGCATGTTCTGCTTGTAGTGTCGCCGCAAACAGATCCGCCATCTCTGCGGGAGCCGCATCCCCGAGTCTGATCATAAAGGCCGGGGCTTGTGACTGGAGGGACCAACCGACCCCCGATTCCGCGTTGTTGGCGTCGGCGTGGGCAGCCTCCACCAACTGAGGCACCAAGGGTGCATACGCGTCCTCCGGTAATCGACCGATCATCTCCGACAATACGAACCGGACATTGTTGTTGTTGTATTTCAGAGCATTGTGCTGCCGCCCGTGGCGTGTAACCGTGGTGACTTCTTCCGCCCGCTGAAGGGCTTGAACCATCGCGGGCGCCTCGGCCGCGGTCGATTCCGGATGCTGCAATAAATACGGAAACTGCCAGTCGGGCAGCACTAAATCGGTCACCAGATCATGGAAGCGTCTGAGTTCGTTGTCGCGTTCCTTCTCTTGATACGACTGCAGGTTTTGCGCCACCGTTGGGTCACTCGCGGTCTCGCTGATGCGGCTGGATGCCGGCATCGCGACCAGTCCCAGCGCGGCGGCAATCGCAGCGGTATTGGCATTGTGGTCGAGGTCACGACTATTCTTGCCCGCCAGAGGTGCATAGGCATCGCGTTCAAATTCAGCGAAGCAACGCCATTTGGGGGTGGCAGAGTCGAGCGCGCAGCCGATCACCGGCGCCGGCAACCAGGTGAATGGCGCCGCAGTACCGCCCTTCAGGGTGAATGACTGGTTGCTCGCGTTGGTCAGGGTGATGGCCGACACCTTGGTGGGCATCACCCAGTCTTGAGTTTCTACGGTTTCTTCCGCTGCGACACTCAGAACGGGCTTCGTTGGATCCTCGGGTTGTCGCAAGAGACAAAGATTGAAGTTAAACGCGCCGTTTTCCTGAAAGGCAAAAGTGACGACATTCGGATCACTATGTCCAATCGCGTCGCACACTGTTTTCGCCACAACCCGGTACGACAGATGCGACGCGATTCGGGGATTTCCATTATCTCCATACACGACCGGGATATCGTAGGCTTCCACCAGGTTTTCTGGGACTTTCGAGAGCGACGACGTCGAACTCACCACCTTGGCTTCAACCACCAGATCGTTCTGCTTCGGATCAAAAGCTACATGCACGGACTGGTTGTTTCGAGCGATTTCCTGTCGCAGCCGGAATAATTGCCGGTGGCCAGCGATCGTGATGCCGGCATAAATAGAAAAGTACAAGAACGGCAGAACCACCGCAGCGCGTGGCAGCGTCCGGTCCCTTGCTTCTTTGGCCATCAGAAGAAAACCAAGATTGACCGTGACAACCGACCAAAGGGGGGCACCAAGGATCATCAAGAACACGCCCACGATCGGAAGGTGCTGTGCCAGGAAAAGAACACCGGTGAAGAGAAATAGCAGAATCGACTTCGGAAGTTTTTGCATTCCGCCCACGCCCATTCCTTCGATCCATCCAATTTTGGAGGCAACAGGCGAATTGGAACAGTATCGTTGGAACAGTATCGATCGAGCGTCCATCGAACGAAACTTGCCGGGCGGATGGATTTAGGGGCGGGTGCCCACTCAAGCTCGCTTTAGCCTGAGTGGGGCAGTTTGTGCGCCGTGAGGAGGAGGTTTGCAGTTCTATAAGAAGGGATGTCAAGAAAAAACCTCTCCCTCGACCGGAGGCCGAGAAGATTTTAGTCTCGAGATCCAGCCCACTGACTGTAAGTGCCCCTCGATTGCGCTCGAGAGGTTTAGCTCTGGCTTGTTTGCCCTTCCCTTGGGGTTTCATCTTCCGGTGGTGACCACGCCAATCGAGTCTTGAAACTTGGCAAGCGGACCTGTTTTGCTTGCTGACGCTCAGCCTCGCTGTCGGCAAAGTTTCCTATCGAGCATGTCTATCGAAGAATTTGCCGACACTTGTCAGGAAATCACCCGATAGACTGGTTCAGTAATGTGCGTTACCGTACAGTGGGTCGTACTGTACTCGACGTGGCGCAGAGCCTCCAAGTCCTTGAGTCCCTACCCCGATCCGGTCCTGCGCCGCGTTTCTCGCTTTAACCGGGAATCTTGGAGCGTGGACANNTCATGCCCGTGATCGACACGCCCGACCGATCAGAGTACCAAGTGGTTGTATTTCGGCACGGACACGAGGTCTACCAGCAAACGGAGAGAAGTCTAGAGGACGCCATACGGACTGCCAGCGCCTACCTAGATCGGCAGAACGAGCAGGATTTCGACAGCTAGATTTGTTGAAAAGTTGATCAGCACTTCGTCTCGTCGCAGAACGCAGCGGCGCACGGATGGCACGCGACAGGCCGTGCGGAACACATCAAAAGTGTCACGAATTAGGCCTATCCACCAACAGTTCCCTCCGAGCCACTGCATCGTACTACAAGGTTGCATTGTGTCTGCAAAAGAGAGGGGTTATGTCGCAATGGATATGAAAGATGTTATGAATCAAGTCCGTGAAGATATTCGAAAGCTGCCCGGCAGCCACTTCTCCGACGTTTACCTTCGGACCGTTGAACGCGGAGCCAGCGGTGGCGACGTTCGCGCTGCCCTCTACGAGATGCTGAAGCGGGATGAGGTCAGGATCAAAGATGGTATCTAAGCTGAAAGGCATTCATGAAACGTCTAGACTTGGGACATATTTCCAGCAATTGTTCAGTGCTCATTACACCCCCGGTTCTGGCTTAAGAGGATAAGCACTTACTTTTGATAGAGATCAATGGGGCGCTTCATGAAGGCGCACTAATTGCCATACTCTTTTAATCCATCCCCCTAGAGCGTGTTTCAAAAACACGTCCGGAGCGTAATCCAGAAGCAGGCGATATAGAAGAAGGCGCGATAGGTACAGAGTAGATGTTCATGACGAACCAGCAAGCGGCGGAATTGACCGAGCCAGGCATTGGTCCGCTCCACGATCCAGCGGCGCTTGTGGCGTCGCAGTTTGCGTCTGTCTTCACAGCGCCGGTGTTGGTTGTTCTCTCGATACGGCACGATCAACTCGATGCCGCGGCGGCGCAGTCGCTGGCGCAGCGGATCGGAGTCGTAGCCGCGATCAGCAATCACGCGTTTCGGTTTTTGCCGCGGGCGGCCTTTCGGGCGCGGGACACGGACCTCGGCGAGCGTGGTCTCCGCAAGCGTAACTTCACTCGGGGAGGCACTTACCAGCCGAACTCCCAGCGGAAGACCTTCACCGTCGACCAGTACCATCCACCAGTACCATCCACTTCGTCCCGTTGCCCCGTTTGGTTTTGCCGACGGCAGAGCCCCCTTTTTCGCCGGGGCGAAGCTGCCGTCGAGAAAATCCTCGTCCCACTGCAACAGCCCCTCTTGGTCCAGTGCCCCCAGCAGCGCCCGCCAAACGCTGAGCCACACGCCTTCGTCCTCCCACTACTTGAGCCGCCGCCAGCAGGTCGAGGGCGAAGGAAACTCGTCGGGCAGAAACCGCCATGCCGCCCCGGTCTGCAGAATCCACAAAATGCCTTCGAAACAAGCTCGGTTGGGAAAAGGCGGACGGTCTCGCCCATCCGCCCGCACTCTGGGCGGTGGAAGCATGGCTTCCATTAACTCCCGTTGCTCGTCCGTCAACAGCTTCTGTCGATCCTTCATGACAGAAGCTCAACCCCTAACCTGTCTCACACATAAGTACCTAAGGTGAGGCCGAACCTATTTTTGAAACTCGCTCTAGGTCGAAACGGTCTTAGGCGGAACTCAACCCATTCGCAAATACAGGAGCCAGTTGTGAACATGCGCATCAGGAATTACAAACTTTCCAATCTGTTCGCTCTTTCTGTGACGGCGGTATTTCTGTTTTTCTTCTGCGGCTGCGGCGGCACCGGCAGCACTCCGGCGCCGGCAATTCAGGGTCCGCTGAGCGCCGCGAACATGAACCTGATCTTCGTGGTCAGCGGGGATTTGGATTATCAGGCTCCCGGAGACATCAGTGCAAGCACGGCCAACCTCACCGATCAGGGCCTGCAGCGGTCGCTGCTTATGGCCCCGTTCCTGCAAGAGGACGTATTGGGAAATAATAATGTAACCGGCATTTACGCGCTCGAGCCGATGACCCATCAGCAAACCACCTTCGGTTACCCCGATATGGCGGCAA
>PMMJ01000035.1 GCA_003162255.1 Acidobacteriaceae bacterium
TGATAACAAGTGGTTTACGGGCTTGCTCAGGAATGGCTCTGTTCGTGCTTTGGAGGTGGGTGCGGTGGGGAGATCCCCCGTCGGAGGCTGGCCGGGGGTCGTTGCGGAGGAAGACCCCCGGGCTGTGTGGAGCCCTCACCGCACACCGCACAAGCGCGTCGAGCGCCAGCCCAAAACCCGATGCTAAGATGAGAGGGTGGTGGATTCGTCCAGGCCGCGCCGGCGTAGCTCAGTTGGTAGNNGCCAAAGTTTGCCCCTTCCGTCGGCTGACCAGCTTCAAATTCTGGGTCAGGCAGTTCCTCACACAAAACCGATTTTCCGTGAATCATCGTTCGTGATCTCGTCGAGGAACCGCTGCAAACCTGAAGTAAAGTACGCCTTCGACGTCTCACATGCTTCCTGGTAGACCGTCTCTAGTGCTGCAGCGTCCCCGTCCAATATCGTGTGAAACCGAGCGCTGTCCCCGACCCGAACCGTGAACTTGTCGGGTTCAACACGCACGCAGAACTTTATCAGCGCGTTGAGGCGAGGGTACACACCCTCCCCGACGGACAGCGTCAATCGAGTGTACGCGACCCACCAGCCGTCTTTCTCCAATTTCGCTGCCCCCATCGGAGTATAGGTCATCCCGCCNNAACTCGCGGTAGGCGTTCCAGTCATCGGAGGATTGCCCAAATGCTTTGCACAGCTCTTCATACTTGGTCATGCTCAAGATTAGACCACATCGCTTTGCAAACGTGAGCACAGATCGAGGCTTACTGCAAACACCGGAGAGGGACCGGAATCGTCGATGGAAAAGGCAATGACAGTGATCTCACCCCCGGCATATCGCATGGCAACGGAGGGACTTCGGGCCCCTCAAGCCCCCCTAAAAACGGATAGAAGGTTCCGTATTTGAGCGATCACAGAGTCCATGCGCCCCAGTTGATGCTCCCAAATACGCAACACCTTCCAGCCGTCGCACTTTAAGCGGTTGTCTACGGCCCGATCCCGGTCCCGATTCCGGCCAATTTTCCGATCCCAGTAGGAGACGTTGGAACTAGGAATCCGCTGGCATTTGGGGCAACCGTGCCAAAAGCAACCATCAACGAACACCGCTAGACGCTGTACGGGAAAAACGAAATCTGGTTTCCCGGTCAAATCTGCGGCGTTCAGCGTCCAGCCTCGAATACCCGCACGTACCAAGGCCGCACGCAGACGCCATTCTGTCGAGCGATTCCCCTTGGAGCGGACCTGTGCCATCACCCTTGAGCGTGTCTCTGGGGTGACGCAATCCACATCAAACCTCTTCGCCCGGTTCAACCGTGGGAGCCGTGCCGCTAGTTTCTTCGTACCGTTGCGTTGCCAATCGCTGAAGCCGTACAGCCTGCGTCATCAATGTACGCCGCAACCCCTTGGACACGCTGCGTTCGCTAATCACCCGTGCGAGAGCCGCAATAGTTGTCGCTCGTCTAGCGATNNGCACATCAGGATCACTGCAAAGACGCGCCTCTTGCGCACTGTTGCAGCCTGCGATACCAATCTGGCTTTCGGCCTTTCAAAACCGCAGCTCTGTCGAGGGCCAAGAGCGCTCGACAGATGTCTTCTGCCAAGGTGTCGGCCCCTACAACTTCGCAGCTTTCGTCATCCGGGTCAAAGGCTACGATCTGGAATTCGCAATCGTGAGGCCAATCCGGAGCTTTCAACTCCACTCCGCAGTTGGTTTCGATGATAACTGTGTTCTTCGAATATTCGCCGATTGAAATTGCCAAGTCAAGCATAGGTATCTCCTGAAGTACTCCCAGCGTTACACAATGGCCAGCTACGAAACCTGAACCACTACTCTCTCATTCTTGGTAAACCGGAGCCCACCTGATAGCGGATTCCGAAAGATTTCATGAAATGGTGATTCCTGGAAGTTCTTTACGACGAACAGAAAAAAGCGGTCCCTCAACGCCGTGGCGACCTCGTGTTCCTTGGGAGTCAGCGACAAACTTCCCAAACGCTCCTTCAAACCTTTAACTTCCACAGCCAGGAAGTCTTTGTATGTTTCGGTCCGTAGGCGGAAGTCATACCCACACCCGAGCCGCGTCGTATTCTCCACAACATAGTCCTTGAATTCAGGAATGCTGGGCTGAACTGACTCAAAATATTGCTCTGCGGCAAGGCCGGTAGTCAGCCTCGCGAAGTAAGAATCGCTCTCAAACAGTTCTTCTTCCGCTTGAATACCGCTCCAAACGTTTTCGCCATATCCGACGAAGGATTTGACCAAACTGGAGAATGATTCGAGGTCAAGGTCCTTGTATTCCTCAAATACCTTGAGGCAGTAGTCGCGGATGGGACGCTTATGCCAGCCATTTCGGCGATTCGGATACATGGGGTCGAATTCGTCGCGGTAGTTCTTTATGGACGCAGGCCGTGACCCCATAGCGTACCCGAAGACGTTGAACGCCTCCAGAAAGGTCTCAAAGCCGAGTTTGTTCAAACCAAGCGAATCGTATTTCGAGAGATAAAGGCCAACCAAGATGACTTTCTCTCTCGTTGGGATTCGCTGTGGGTCTAAGACCATATCTTCAGCGTTCCCCGCCGAGTCCAGCCCCATTTCCGGCAAGCGACAGGTCTTGACAGGGGAATGAACCCCAAACAAGAGTTGGCGTACCGGGAAGGTCTGCGGGAGTGAGACTTGCCACGTCATCGACCTTCATTTCGCCATCGCCAAAAAATGCCCGATACGCCGATGCCTTCTTCTCGCAGATGTCGTTTGAGAAGGCGCATCGCCACGCCGAACCCAAGCCGATGCGTGCCATTCCGCCACCAGCAAAGAATTCGTAGAATGCCAACGGGTGCAAGTCCATTTGGGTGAATTTTAACCGTTCGTGACCGTTCATGTCCACACCTTTCAGATCGGCTGAAGAATCCAAAACCTGTATAGGGTCAGGGCATTCCAGCCGTCGCCAAAAAAGTCTCGTCTACGTGCATCCAAAGTGTCCAGACTTGCTCGTTGGTCAGTGTATCCAGCGGGCTGGCCGAATTCGCCAGCCGTACGCCCCCTTCAATTCGCAGAATCGCTGTGCGATTTTAGTAGCAACCCTAGTAGCAACGCCGTTCGTCTAGGACCGTCTACGGGCGTTTTCGCCGTCCTACGCGACTTCCGAAGTCGTTGATAATAGTCTCTCTGGAATTTGTAATCAGAGGGTCGGGGG
>PMMJ01000360.1:0-5786 GCA_003162255.1 Acidobacteriaceae bacterium
TCGGGCGGCGCGGGCACGATGGCGGAAAAGGTTAGCGCGGGCTCGGTGCCGATGGCTACGGCTACTTCCATTCTGCCGGAAGGACGGTCGCCGGAGGCTAGCTTGGCTCCTCCCGAAGAACGCGCCATTATGTCGACCGCGGCGGAGTTCCCACCCTTCGCAAAAGACGCGANNGCATGCCGGCGGTGCGCTCGTCGTAGATCTGCAGGCGATACATGCCTACGTTGCGCTTCCCCGTCTTCGGATCGCGAGTGATCACACAGGGCAAGGTAATAAAGCGTCCGCCATCCTTGGGCCAGCATTTGAGGACGGGAAAATCGAGCAGCGAGAAATTGTCGCGCTTGATCACTTCTTTACATGGGCCCGTGGCGACGGTCTTCGGAAAGAACTTGCCCATCTCGGCGAGCATGGGCAGCATCTTCACTTTATCCAGGAAACCCTGCGGAGACTTCACGTCCATGAATCCGCGAATGCGGTCGGCGACTTCGTCGAGCGCGTTGACTTCGAGAGCGAGTCTCATGCGGCGGGCGGAACCGAACTGGTTGATCAGCAGTTTCTGTCCGGGATAACCCTTCAGGTTCTCGAAGAGCAGAGCTTTGCCGCCGACAGTTCCCTGCTGGTCTTTGTCTCTGCTTTTCGAAACCCGATCGGTAATTTCCGTAATCTCTAAGATTGGGTCGGCTTCGGTGCGGATGCGCCGCAGTTCGCCGGATCGGTCGAGCGCTTGGATCCAGTCTCGCAGATCGTCGTAGGCCAAAATTCCTCCCAGAATGACAGACGATTATATGACGCACTGACTGAAAACCAGCCAGCCCCGGAGGCACGGCCGGATCGAAGGAATTTGAGACTGCGATTTGCAACGAGGAGACGCGGCCTCACTGGGCGAATCTCACTCCACCCTTTTCGAAAGACGGCGGCATGGTCGGCCGCCTGATTGCACGTACGTGCTGGCGCGTGGAGCGCTTGACGGGCCGACGCAGTGACGGATTAAGATCGAGTTATCTGTCATGGACCGAGAAAGATGGGACCAGGGTCGATTTGCGGATTTGCGTGCTAGGCGGGATAGCCCTGCCTCGCACCGAGCATATCAGGCGATGTTCTACTTCCTGTCCGGAGACGACCTTAAGCGGGCGCGAGAATGGGATTTGTTCGTCCGATTCTGTGAGGCCGGTCAACTTGGCGTCGATCCAGTCGAAGTCGATATGCTCGATCCACCTTGGCCCGACCTGAAGGCGGAGGTATTCGGACACGCTCACTACTTCGAGCTGGGCGAGATTGTTCAGCAAGACTGGATGAAGGCGCTAGCGCAACAGGAAAAGAAGTCAATCATTGACTCGCCGTTACCATTGACTGCGCTTTTGAGCCCGCTTGAATCAATCATCCAGAAAAAAGTGAAAAAGAAATACGCGCCGCAAGCAATGCCCCTCTCGTTGTTGCTTTATTCGGAGCGGAATGCCCCCCACTGGGCCGTGATTGAGCCTCTGGTCGGGGAGCGAAAGTCCGAGATTCGAGCAAGCTTCGAGAGCAGCGTGTTTGACTACTTGTGGCTCTTTGTGGCAAACGAGAATCGCATTCCGTTCTCGTTGTCAAAGAGAATGATCGTCTCACCTCTGGGATGAAAGGTGGGCGGAACTTTCCGCAGGAAGAGGATCACCGGCAAAGCCTCGCTCCACTCTTCCACATTTCGCGTCCTGCGACTAGGATATGGAAATCAATTTTGCAGCATCCGCGGTTTACGGGGAATACACGGGGGACAAATGATCCGTTTTAAAGTGAACGGGAAAGAGAAGACGTTTGACGGCGATCCCGACATGCCGCTGCTGTGGTATTTGCGGGACGTCGCTCAGCTCACGGGAACGAAGTTTGGCTGCGGCATGGCGCTGTGCGGCGCGTGCACGGTGCATCAGAATGGCGCGGCTATCCGCTCCTGCACCACTCCCATGAAAGAAGTCGGCGGCGCGGAGATCACCACGATTGAAGGCATTGAGCCCATGCATCCCGTGCAAACGGCGTGGATGGAGATCCGCGTGCCGCAATGCGGATACTGCCAGACCGGCCAGATCATGCAGGCCATCGCGCTTCTGAAAGACAACAAGGATCCCAGCGACCAGGATATCGACACGGCGATGTCGGGCAATCTCTGCCGCTGCGGCACCTATCAGCGGATTCGGGCGGCCATACATCAGGCGGCGAAGCACCAGGCTGCGAAGGAGACGGCATGAAGCTCATTGAAAATGTCAGTCGTCCGGTTAGTAGGCGCGGATTCCTGCACGGCGCATTAGCAGGCGGAGTATTCGTGCTGAGCGCGCGCTTTATTCCCGAGCCGCTGTGGGCCGCGGAAGGCGAAGCGGCCGCGCCCTTTGAGCCCAGTCTGTGGATGTCGATCGCACCGGATGGCATCGTCACCATCGTCGCCCATCGCTCCGAAATGGGATGCGGCAGCCGCACAGCTTTGCCGCTCGTGGTCGCCGACGAACTTGACGCCGACTGGTCGAAGGTCAAGCTCGAGCAGGCAATTGGCGATCCGAAATACGGTGAGCAGGATACCGACGGGTCACACTCGGTTCGCAGTTCTTTCGATCTGATGCGCCAGGTGGGCGCTACCGGACGCGTCATGCTGATCGGCGCCGCCGCTGCGCAGTTGGGCGTTTCCCCGAAGGACTGCACCACGGAGCCCCATTTCGTTGTGCATCGCGCCAGCG
Organism: Acidobacteriaceae bacterium; assembly: GCA_003162255.1. Taxonomy (GTDB): domain Bacteria; phylum Acidobacteriota; class Terriglobia; order Terriglobales; family Acidobacteriaceae; genus Acidiflorens. The sequence continues at coordinate 2,703 of PMMJ01000360.1, forward strand.
GCCGTAAGCTGGGCTATGGCGAAGTTGCCGCCGCTGCAGCGAAGCTGCCGGTCCCGAAAAAAGAAGACGTCCCGCTTAAGCCGCGTTCTGAGTGGCGCTACATCGGCAAAGAAAGCAATTCTCTGTTCGACCTTCCCGAGATCGTCACCGGCAAAGCGATCTTCGGCATGGACGCGACTATGCCGGGCATGGTCTACGCGTCGGTTGAGCATCCGCCCGTGCTTGGACAAAAGATCAAGTCGTACGACGACAAGGCCGCACTCAAAGTGCCCGGTGTTCAGAAGACGCTGACCATCGAGACTTTCAAGCCGCCGCACGTGTTCCAGCCGTTGGGAGGCGTCGCCGTGATTGCCGACAACACGTACGCGGCGTTCCAGGGACGCAAGAGCCTGAAGATCGAATGGGACAGCAGTCCCCACTCGGTGTACAACTCGGCGCCATTCCGCAAGACGCTCGAAACCACTTCGCGGCAGCCGGGTAAAGTTGTCCGCAACGTCGGCGATGTGGATTCCATATTTGCCAAGGGCGGAAAAACGATCGAGGCCGAGTACTACGCTCCGCATCTGGCGCACGTTTCCATGGAGCCGCCGGTCGCCGTCGCCGAGTATCGCGACGGAAAAGTGCTGGCCTGGGCTCCGACGCAGAATCCGCAAGCGGTGCAGGAGACCATCGCCGGCGTGCTCGGCATCAAGAAAGAGGATGTGACTTGCCATGTCACACTGCTCGGCGGCGGCTTCGGACGCAAGTCGAAACCGGACCAGGTGGCGGAAGCCGCCGTTCTTTCGAAACAGCTTGGCAAGCCGGTCAAGGTTGTCTGGAGCCGGGAAGACGATATTCGCTTCGATTTTTTTCACTCTGTCGCCGCCATGTATATGAAGGCCGCGATCGGGCCAGACGGCAAGCCGACGGCGTGGTTGCAGCGCACCGTGTATCCGCCGATCAATTCAACTTTCGACGCGTCCGCCACCTATGCCCTCGACGAGATGGGCCTGGGATGGAACAATCTTCCTTTCGATATTGCAAACCATCGCGCCGAAAATGGCCCCGCCGACTACCACGTGCGCATTGGATGGCTGCGCAGCGTGGCGAATATCTATCATGCGTTCGCGATTCATTCGTTCGCCGACGAACTGGCGCACAACGCTAACAAAGATCCAGTCCAGTATCTGCTGGACCTGATCGGATCGCCGCGTATCGTCGCGCTTGACCTCAAGGGGGACGAGGCGGAAGAGGCCAAGAATTACCCGCTCGACACAGCTCGATTGCGGCGCGTGGTCGAGATCGCAGCCGAGAAATCCGGCTGGGGAAAACGCCCGATGAGTAAAGGGCGCGGCATGGGCATCGCGGCTCACCGCAGTTTTCTGACCTATGTTGCGACCGTGGTGGAAGTCGAAGTCGACAGCAAGGGACAGGTGCATATTCCGAATGTGTGGACGGCGGTCGATGCGGGCACCATCGTCAGCCCCGACAATATTCGCAACCAGTTCGAGGGTGCGGCTGTATTTGGGACCAGTCTGGCTCTGTTCGGCGAAATTACGGCGACCAATGGCGTTATCGACCAGAGCAATTTTCACAATTTCCAACTCGCGCGCATGAACCGGGCTCCGCGGCACGTCGACGTGCAGATTGTGAAGAGTGAAGCGCCGCCGGCCGGAGTTGGCGAACCCGGCGTGCCGCCTTTTGCGCCAGCTTTGTACAACGCAGTGTTTGCGGCTACTGGCAAGCGCGTGCGCGAGTTGCCGCTGTCGAAGACGAAACTGGTATAAGTGGAGAGCNNGGGTATGCCTTCAGGCATACCGCAAACGTTAACTCATAGCGACGCCTTTAGGCGCTGAGGGCCGGAAGATCTGCGATGAGCAAGTTGCTGGCGCTACTACTCGTGTTCACAGGAGCATTCACAACAGGACAGGAAATTACCGTGGCTGCGGCGGCCGATATGAGTGCCGCTCTTCCGCAGCTCGTCGAAGCCTATACGAAAAAAACTGGGCAAACGGTGAAGCTCTCCTTCGGAGCGTCCGGCAATCTGACCAACCAGATACGAAACGGCGCACCCTTCGACGTTTTCTTTTCAGCCGATGAACAATATCCTAACCAACTCATCTCCGAGGGCCTGGCGTCGAAAGACACGCTCTATCGCTACGCCGTCGGCCGGTTGGTACTGTGGGTGCCGGGCGACTCGCCACTCGATTTATCAAAGCTCGGCATCCAGGCTCTGCTTGACCGCTCGGTGAAGAAGATTTCGATTGCGAATCCCGCGACCGCGCCGTACGGGCGCGCAGCCGAGGCCGCGCTGCGGCATTTCGGAATCTACGACCAGGTTTCAAGCCGTCTCGTCCTCGGAGAAAGCGTTTCGCAGGCCGCGCAGTTCGTCGAATCGGGCAACGCCCAGGCGGGACTGATCGCGCTCTCCCATGCGCTCGCGCCCGCGATGAAGGATAAAGGCCGCTACTGGACGGTTCCTCTCGATGCCTATCCCACGCTGAACCAGGCCGCCGTCGTGCTCTCAAAATCAAAACAGCAGGATGCGACCCGCAAGTTCCTCGACTTCCTGCGCAGCCCCGAGGCCACTTCCCTGCTTTCGAGTTACGGATTCAGCCTGCCCGCGGAGCAGCATTGAAATGGAGAAATCGTGAAATGAACTGGGAGGCGTTCTGGTTGACGGTCCGTCTCGCCGCGATTGTCTCGATGCTGCTGCTCGCCATTGGAATCCCCGTCGCTTACTGGGTGACTTACTCGCGCTGGCGCTGGAAATTTCTGATCGAGGCCGCGGTTGCGCTTCCCATCGTCCTGCCGCCGACGGTGCTGGGCTTTTATGTTCTAGTGGCGCTCGGTTCGCGAAGCCCACTTGGCCGCTGGTGGGAGTCGCTCACNNTACAGTCTGCCGTTCGCCGTGCAGCCGTTCGCGGCGTCATTCGGAGCCGTCGACTCCAGTCTGCTTCGCGCCTCGGCGTCGCTTGGACAATCGCCGCTGCAGACGTTTCGCCGCATCGTGCTTCCCCTTTCAAAAGCCGGCCTGGTCACGGGTTTTGCGCTCAGCTTCGCGCATACGCTGGGTGAGTTTGGCGTGGTGCTCATGGTGGGCGG
>PMMJ01000360.1:5798-6043 GCA_003162255.1 Acidobacteriaceae bacterium
GTGACGCGCACCATCTCGATCGATATTTACGATCAGGTGCAGACGGCGAACTATTCCAGCGCGAATCAGACGGCGCTGGTGCTGCTGATCATTTCTTTCGTTGTGTTATCGATCGTGTACGGACTGAACCGGCGTCCCTGGACGGTGGGGCCATGGCGGTAAAGACCGCTCGACGCGGCGCGGCTCCAGAGCTTGTTTCATAACTGATTTCAAAAGCGGCGGGAGCTTCCCTCAGGGGCTAAAGC
>PMMJ01000360.1:6070-15113 GCA_003162255.1 Acidobacteriaceae bacterium
CTGCTCGATTGCATTGCCGGGCTGGTCGATCCAGACGACGGTCGCATCGCGGTTGGCGGCGACGACCTTTACGATTCGGAGAAGAAACGGAACGTCGCCGCCTGGAAACGGCACATCGGGTATGTGCATCAGGATCTGGCGCTTTTCCCTCACCTGACCGCCGAAGAGAACGTCGCTTACGGTCTTCGCGCTCTAAGCGCGGCGGAGCGAAAGACGCGCAGCCGCGAAATGCTCGACGCATTTCGTATCGATCACGTGCGCGACCGGCGGCCAGCGCAGATCTCCGGAGGCGAGCGCCAACGCGTGGCCCTGGCACGCGCTCTGGTCACCGAACCGCGCGCGCTCCTTCTCGACGAGCCGCTGGCGGCGCTGGACCGTCCGACAAAGTCGTCTCTCGTCGGCGATCTGCGCAAATGGAACCAGGAACATCGCGTTCCGATTCTCTTCGTCACACACAATAGCGAGGAAGTGTTTGCCCTCGGCGACGAGGTCATTGTGCTNNGGCTGGAAACCGTTGCGAACCTGACAGGGTTCGAAAACATCTTCAACGCTACGGTGCTCGCACTGCGCGAAGATCGCGGCACTATGACTTGCCGCTTGGGAAAAGGCGCGGTCGATCTGGAAACGCCGCTGGTTCGTGCAGAGGTTGGCTCGCGCCTGCGCGTGGGCGTGCGCGCCGGAGATCTGTTGCTGGCCACGGAAAGCCCGCGCGGGCTGAGCGCTCGCAACCTTCTACCGGGAACGATCCTTCAACTGGAGCAGAGGGACGTAATCGTCTCGGCAACCGTCGATTGCGGTGGCACGGAGTTCGAGGTACACCTGACGCTGGCGGCGCGCGACAGTCTNNAAGAGCGTGTGGGTCGTGGTCAAGACGCATTCCTGCCACTTGATGGGGATGTAGGAACGATTGCTCCCGGCCTACTGCAAAATCCGCTTGCCATGGATCACGGCGGCGATCAGCACCTCGTCCGGTGCAATCTGTAAATGATCCGGTAGCTGTAGACGACAAGTTCGCGCACGTTCTCATCGTCAAACTCAGGCACTTTGCGGCCTGCCTGCGGAAAGCGCGCGAGTATCCTTAGTTTGATTCACAATGTTCTTGAGAACAACGCCGGCATAGGCAGGGGAATCGGCAGCAATGTAGTCGGCGATGGAATCGAGATCCTGGGCAGCGCGGCTCGACCACACTATTCGGTGAGCCATTTGCCGACGCGATTCTCCACTTCTTCCTGCGAGAGAGTACCGTTGATGCGGGCATCCTCCAGCCCGCGACGCACCTTGTCGAGAACGTAGAGGTGGTACTGGATGTCTTCCACCGAGACATTGTCCGGCAGTCGGTTCAACAGCGATTCAACATCCTGTTTGACGGTGCTCATGGCGCTCCTGGCGAAAATAATACCATGCTGGCAGTCCGGCAATTGCGCTCTAGCGAATTCAGCGTTTGGTGCGGTACGCGTGGACGGCTGAGTTTGCCCCTTGGGGCTAACTTGAGGCAGGATTTATTCAGCGTCGGCCGTGACTCGACCATGGCCCGGACTGGGCGATCCCGATAGCGAGCGCTAACGCCGCAAAGCTGCGATGAACCGGCGCATGACGGCTGGTACAATAGCCGGACCATAGGGAGATCTTGGAGCTACGCTTGACGGCGTGCGGGGCAGAAATGCCATGTGGATTCCTGCTCAGAAAGGCGAATTGTATGCTTCGTATTGAGCCAACATTCCGTTCCCCACAACCAGTGTTTACGACCTTATTGGCTGCAGCTTGCGCCGTGTTGTGCATGATTGGCGCCGAACCAGCATTTGCGCAGGCTCTTCCGCTCCCATCGCACGTGGTCATCGTGGTGGAAGAAAATCATTCCTATTCGCAGATCATCGGATCGTCGAAAGCTCCCTACATCAACAGTCTGGCGGCCGATGGCGCTTCATTCACGAACTCGCACGCCATTACCCACCCAAGCCAACCGAATTACCTGGCGCTGTTTTCGGGCTCCACGCAAAAGGTCACCAGCGACTCGTGCCCACATACTTTCGACGTGGCGAACCTCGGCAGTGAACTGATTGCGGCTGGCTTGACATTTACCGGCTATTCAGAAGGTCTGCCCAAGGCTGGATCGGAGGTCTGTACCTCGGGCGAATACGCACGCAAACACGCTCCGTGGACGGATTTCAGCAATATTCCGTCGGGCGATAATCAGCCCTTCACCAGTTTTCCCACCAACTTCGCCGACCTGCCTACCATATCTTGGGTGATTCCAGACCTGCTGGATGACATGCACAGCGGAACCATCCAACAAGCGGACAGCTGGCTGCAGACCAATTTGATGGCATACATAACGTGGGCGCAATCCAACAACAGCCTGCTGATTATCATTTGGGACGAGAACAACGGCGCCTCAGGAAATCAGATCCCCACGATCTTTGTCGGGCCGATGGTAAAACCGGGACAGTACAGCCAACACATCAGCCACTACAATGTGCTGCGCACTCTGGAAGCCATTTACGGCCTCCCATACGCCGGCAAATCCGCTTCGGTCAAGACGATCACGGGGGTTTGGCAATAGCTGGTCAACAGATCAAAATATTTCCTCGTCACTCTTCATTGCGGCGCTGGATCGTTTTCGCTTTGTCGAAGGAACGAGGATTTTTCTAGAGATGTCACCTTCCTCGCGATGGTGGACTGCGGCGGCACCGAGTTCGAAGTACACCTAACGCTGGCGGCGCGCGACAGTCTGCAGCTTGGGCCTGGCAAGAGCGTGTGGGTCGTGGTCAAGACGCATTCCTGCCACTTGATGGGGATGTGAAAGCGATTGGTGCGGTACGGGGTGGAAGCCCGACTTTGGCCTATTGGCGACAACTTAAGCCAGAATTCCTTCCGGGTTGCCCGTCACTCGGCAACTAGGTGGTGCGCACGCCTCACATGGGCAGTATCTCGTACTGGCTCACGACCGCAAGCATGGGCTACGATGAATATCTCTAAGATGGACACCGCCCGACACAAGGAAATCATGTATCACGCAGAGGTGCAATTCAACCCTCAACGGATTGCGCTGGGAGATCGCCACGACAGGGAGTTGAGAGAGGCACGGTTCCGCGCGAGGCAAACCCACAATGCTGCTGCAATGCTTCCTGCAGAGGCCGCTTGCTCCGTAGCCCACGCCAAGGCCCTTGTCGTTGCGAGGGCCAAATGCATTGCGGACGCGTACACCGCATTCAATGAACCGTCTGGGCGAGAAGCCGAGGTGGAACTGGCAACATTCTTCGCCATGACAGTGGCGGCACGTAAATCCAGTTTTCAGGGAGAGGTAGAGCTGCGTCGAATGAGAACTGGCGGTCCGACAAATCAACTTGTCCCTCTGCTGCGTGGGTTCGAGCGTGACGCCAATCCTGCACTTCTAGAAGGGCGCGCGATTTTGGATAGGCAGCGGGTCGAAATGAGGAACAGAGCGCAGACGGCTGCTATTAAGACTAAATATGTGGTGGACACATGCGTGTTCAATTGGCTGGCGGATTCCTTAGTTAAGAAGAGTGCGCTGCCCTCGGACGGCGGGTTTGCGATAACGCATATTCAGGTGGATGAGATAAATAAAACAAAAGATGAGGAGCGTCGGGCGAGACTTCTGCTGATGCAAGCATCTTTGCATTGCGAACTCCTTCCAACCCAGACCGTTGTCTTAGATGTTTCGAGAATTGATCACGCAAAGTTGGGGGATGGAAAACTCTTCACGTCTCTCAAGGCCGAACTGGACATCCTGAATAGAAACAAGAATAACAACGTTCGTGACGCTCTGATAGCGGAAGTAGCTATTGCAAACGGTTACACCTTGCTCACTGCAGATGGAGACCTTAGATTGGCAACAGAAAAGTACGATGGCAAAGTGATCTTCTTCTCGCTCCCAAGCAGCTAAACTCGTCTGGTTTCCGGGCATTCGGCAGTCCGGAAGTCACTTTCCGAGAGCAGCCCGCTCGACCGCAATCACTGCGATCCACTGGCCGTTCCGTTCTTTGCGATAGGCAATCGTTCCGCCTAGACGTTGCGCTATATCTTCGGGCAGCAAGTCGCGATGGTAGCCGAAGAATCTTTCCTTGATACGCTGCCACGCCGCCCAATTTTCAAGCAGCGGGTGCGGCGGCTGGTACTTCGTGGAGAAGACCAGAGCCACATCAAACCGGCCGCGCGCCTGCGCGGCCGCGTCCATCTCGGAGGCGGAGAAATCCTCTACACGCACCAACCGAAAACCCTCACTAACATAGCCGAGCCATGGCCGCGTGAGTTCGTCCGACGCCGGCCATGCGGTGAGAACGCGCGCGCCGGGATATTGCATCGTCAGGAAACGGCTGGCTTCCGCATGCAACACGATGTAGTCACGATAGGCCAGATTGTCTTCGAGAGAGAATCCATACGGCGGATTGCTGAACAGCCCCGCGACAAACGCAATTCCGACTGCTCCCACAATCAATTTCCAATAGCGCGCGCGCCGCCACAGCGTCGAAACCAACGCCAGAATTACCAGCGGAACTACCGGCAACAGGTAGCGAGCCAGCACCGCTCCGCCCACTACCGACATAAAGGCCAGGTACGCGAGCATCACGGAAAGAAATGCAGCCTGCATCCAGAATGCAATTCGCGGCCGGGCAACAGCGGTCTCCGTCTTTCGCTCTAACTTCTCCGTCTTCTCTATTTGGGGCGGACGAAGCATGGCCAGCAATCCCGCCAGCGTGAGCAAGTAGAGACCGAAATATCCGAAGAGTTGCCAGAGCCTCATTCCTAGAGCAAACGGAATGCGCAGAGGATTGAGCGTGGCGGCGACGTTGTAGCGAAAGAACTCAGGATTGCCCAGCAGGAAACCCGTTTTCGCATAATGATAGGCATACCAGGCAGCCAGCGGCACAATCGGAAACAGCAGGGTAAACCAGCGCGTGCGTCTGCCCTCAGGCGGAAGAACTTCTTTCCATTTTTCTTTCCATCGAGTTTCTTTTGAACTTGTTTCCGCAGTTCGCCGAATGAGATATGCGAACAGTTCCCAGCCAAACAACGCCAGCGGAGCCAGGATCGCCGTCTCTTTCGCGAGCGCCGCCAGCGAGAACCAGAGCGCTTGCTTCCAGGGACGGTCTTCTATATATGCGGCCAGCGCCCAGAACGTAAGTCCGGCGGCCGGCAGGTCGATCTGCGCCAGTGAACCCTGCGTGAAGCACACGGGATAAACCGCCACCAACGCGGTTGTCGCCCACGCCACTGGCAGATTGGCGGCGCTTCGCGAAAGTCGAAACAGTCCCAGCAGCGAGAATGCGCTCAGCGCCAACATGGCGGTGCGTGTGACCAGGGTGGAAAATCCGGAAGCGCGCCAGGCCAGCGCCAGCCACGCCATCACCAGCGGCGGATGCGCATTCGATGGCGTTGAATGCGGGACGAGTGCGCCGGTCAGAAATAGATCACGCGCGGCCGGAACGTAATAGCCCGCCTCATCCCAGAAATAAGGAAGGCGCAGGAGTGGCGCGTGGAGCAGCATCAATCCGGCAAAGAACAGCGCGAATAGAAGAAACTGTTGCGCCCATGCGGAAGATGCCAGCTGAGATTCAGTTTTCAGATCGGAACGCGCCCCCAACCGCGCAGGCGTCGTTGAACTTTGCAGCAGTGAACTTTGCAGCAACGACCGGTGCATCAGTGAATGGGCCCAACTGGGGCGCGGGGATCAAGATTGATCTCGCCGAACGCGGCCTCGTAGTTGGTCACGTTCTGCTGCAAGAGCGCCATGAGCGCCTTGGCCTGCTGCGGGCTNNACATTCACCCGGATCTGCACGCTGTTGGAATAGGACTCGCGGTAATCGGGGGTTTGCACGAACTTCACATTCGGTTGGTTCGCCGTATTCATATCTGGCAGTGTAACGCCTGGACAGAGCACAGAGCAAAATTACGGCCTGATCCCGTTTTAAGGAAACTCTGATTAGGTCCTCGCTGGCGAGACAGGTTGCGCTGAAAGCAGGGCCTCAGCGGCTAAAGCCGCTTGTGTAGCGGGTTCTAACGCATGGCTGAAGCCATGCCCTTTCAAAGCTCTCCGTCAAACGACTTAATCAGAAGCTCCTTAGGTTGGCAATCAGAAGATCAAATTAACTCTCCTTTAACACTGGCGCAACATTGCAGCAACACAGCCCCTCTAGCCTCAGTTGGGGACTATCAAAGCAAAGCTCTTGAGAGCGCGTGAGGGCTCTCCTTCTGCCATGGATTCTTTGGCGACAGGCAAACCGCGTTACCCCGATTTGATCTACGTCGTGGAAGACGATCCGGATGTGTCGCAACTGATCGAGCACAACCTGCGCACCGCCGGATATGAGGTTTCCACATTTTTCTCCGGAGCGCCGGTGGTTCCGCAAGCAGCCCTGGCGCAACCGTCGCTGTTTCTTCTTGACATCATGTTGCCTGGGATCAACGGGTTCGATCTCTGCCGCCAGATACGCCAGCACGAACAACTGGGCAAAACTCCCATCATTTTTCTTTCCGCCAGAACGCAGGAGCCGGACCGCCTGCAGGCCTTCGACGCCGGGGGCGACGGATACATCACCAAACCTTTCAGTCCGCGCGAGTTGATTGCGCGTGTGCGCAACGTTCTCCGCGCTCAACCGGAGCCGCCCACTCACGAGGTTATTCAGGTAGGAGATCTGGAAATCGATATCGCTTCGATGACCGTGCGCGTCGGGGGCAAGACCGTGCTGACCACGGTCCGTGAGTTCCGGCTTCTCGAATATCTGGCCCGACACCGGGGACGCGTCTTTACCCGCGACCAGTTGCTTGACGCGGTGTGGAAAGAAGGGTCGTTTGTGACCCCGCGCTCCATCGACGTCTTTGTGCGGCGTCTGCGGGAGAAAATCGAACGAGATCCACGCCATCCCCGCTATCTGAAAACGCTGCGTGGGATAGGCTATCGCTTCGAAAACGGACGCTAGCTTCCAGGGCCTGTTTACTCCTAAGGGATCAACTTGCGTCGCGGACAACCCGGTTCTGCGTGAAATGGCCTAGTGTCCCCCGTCCGGGCTCGTGGACTGCTGCTTCGCAAACTCGAACGAGCAGGGGCGGCCTACGATGCCGAGGCCTTCGTCCCTGGTGCCTGTGCCTTCGGTCTCTTTGAATTGGGCCTTGATGTTATAGCTATAATCTTCCCCCTTCCGGGCGAAGACTCCACGGGCATATTTCCTGGAGGCGACTATGCCGGTGGCAGACAGTTTGGCTTTGCCGTCCTCCGCGATCTTGCCTTCGACCAGCAGGTAGCCTGGTTCCCCGGCTGTGCCGCGCTCGCCGCGAAAGCTGCTGTTCTGGATGACGCTCGGAAACTGCCAAGTGTAGCCCTCGGTGTTCCCTTTTGCAGGGCAGGTGAGCTTCGTGAGCCACTTGCCGTCGAAGCGCTCCCCCGCGACCGATTGGGCCAGGGCATCGCTCGTGCCCAGCAGGATGAATACAGCCAAAACAAAACCAAGTTTGTGCATACGACCTCCGAAGATAACCGCCGCCTGTCTGACGGGCCACCACTGGAATTTCACGCTTGCGATCCACGTTTTGTCGGTGCGCTATGACACAAGGGAAGGTGATACTGCGGCTTGGTCATGCTCAATGCGGCTACAAAGCGTGGATGCCATCGAAGCGAAACAGATCGAACGAATCACGGATCGCGCTGGGAATGGTGCGAGTTGTTACCCACCAGATAGTAAGTCGGCTTGGGCGACAATTTCGTCACATTTTTTCAGTTCAATCGTCACAGCCATTCGCCAGCGATCTTCGATATACTCTGCTGGTTGATGAAAGGGCGATTCACGCCAGATGGGCTGGGCAAGCGTCGATTTTCGGAACGTGTGCACTATTGAACAGTCGCGACATTGTGAATCGCAGTAGCATTAGCCATTTTTCGGGGAATATCGACAACCGCCAGACTCGAACTCGCGACTGAGCGTGTTTCATCTGCCGAAGGGGCGTGCTCATGCCAGTAAATGTAAGGACCACTCGATTTCTTCTGTTCCCGGTTCTATGTCTTTTCATCTTCGCCGCCTTTGCCTCAGGCCAGACTCGTCAGCAGGTTGCCGATAAGAGCGGTCAACCCGCCAACCCGCCCGTGGCCAGCGCGCTGTCCTCCGAAGGCTCCAAGTTCGTGGGAGCCGAGGTTTGCAAGACCTGTCACCAGGAAATTTATAACAATTGGGAGAAAACTCCGCACTGGAAGACAACTCTGAATAAGGAGGGCGGCCCCTCGAAGCAAGGTTGCGAGGGATGCCACGGTCCCGGAGCGGAGCACGTGGCGGGCGGCGGCGACAAAACCAAGATATTCACCTTCAAGGATGCGACGCGTCAGGAGACCAGCGCTCGCTGTCTAAGCTGCCATGGCGAAGGTCATGAGCAATCCCACTTTGCCGAGTCCGCCCACGCCAGCAGCGAGGTAGGCTGTCTCGACTGCCACTCTCCCCATCATGCCAAGGAAAAACAGTTCCTGCTCGCCCAGAACCAGCCCGAGTTGTGCTATGGATGCCATATCTCGGCCAAGGCAGATTTCGCCAAGCCCTATCACCACCGGGTCAACGAGGGCTTGGTGCAATGCAACGACTGCCATAACCCTCATGGAACGGCGACCATTCGCCAGGTGCGGGCTCTCCCCAGCGGAGACGCGATCTGCTACAAGTGCCATGCCGACAAAGAGGGGCCCTTCGTTTACGAGCATGTGCCGGTGAAGACCGAGGGCTGTAGCTCCTGCCACACGCCCCATGGTTCCACCAATCCTCGACTCCTCAANNTCGGCGAAGTATCAGGCCTGCACCATGTGTCACACGCAGATTCATGGCTCCAACTTCAGCGATGTCTTTTTCAAGTGAGGGAGAAGCGATGCCGTCGCCAAGAAAATTCGATCTGCAATCCTCTCGCGGCTCTTCTGTAACCGAACCCGTCGGGCGGAGGCAAAAGCTGACGGCGAAAGCATTACGCCTTACGCTCGTCCTCGCCCTGCTGGCTGCTGTCTTGATGATGCCGTCGCCAAGGTTGCTCCTTGCGCAGTCTTCCAGCGCCGGCCAGA
>PMMJ01000485.1 GCA_003162255.1 Acidobacteriaceae bacterium
AGGCCAGTTCGGTATCGTTCTGGTCCGCTTGCATATCGTAAAAAATGCCGTAGCCGCCGCGCACAGAGGTCTTATTGTCGCTGCCCGGCGTGTACGCAAAACCGATGCGCGGAGAAAAATTCTTCGAATTGGTGGCTACATTGCCCGAGCGGCTGGTGCCGGGCGTAACTCCGGGTGCGACAAACAGGCCGGTTTGAAAGTCGAAGTTGGCCAGGCGGTTGTGCTCTTCGACCATGGGTGTGTACACGTCATACCGCAGCCCGAGGTTGAGCGTAAGCTTGGAAGAAACGCGGTAGTCGTCCATCAGATAGGCGCCGAACTCCCACCAGCGCATGCCATAGGTTCCGGTTTGTGCGTCGCGGAAAAGACTCTGCGTGTAACCGATGAGAAAGTCGGCCAAGGGGACGGTATAGGTGTTTGGATCGGAACTGGTGAATTGTCCTGTGTAGAAAAGATCTCCGCGAGCATTCTGAACTTGAAGGAAACCGTGCTGGCGGCGGCGCAGGTCGCCTCCCACCTTGAAGGAATGACGACCGTGGATGTAGGTGAAGGAATCCAGCAATTGATAGTTATTCTCGTGCAGGACCTCCGGGAACCAGTCGCCGTTGCCCAAACTGTTCAAGCCGCTGATCTGGATATTGGGCAGGCCGCCGGTGACGGGGTTATTCGGATCGTTGATTCCGGGAATCCCCAGTTGAGTCGCCAGCGCTTGTCCTGCGAAAAAGGGGCGGGCATCGACCTGGTAGCGCGTGTAGCCGATCTTCAGTTCGTTGATCTTACTGGGGGAAAACGCCTGCACATCGCTGAGCCCCGCCATCAGCGCTTTGTTGTTGATGTTGCCGGTGAATGAGCCTCCGCCGGCGATTCCGGGAAACGGGTCGGGCTTGCGATCGTCGACATTGCCGTAGCTGAAGACACCGAAAAAACTGTTTTGTGAAGTGATCTGGTGATCGATGCGAACGTCGAATGAGTCCTGATTGTTCCGGTCGACCGGATTGTAGCGAAATAGATTGCCGAGTCCGGGTGACGGTGCCGGGAAAAGCGCTACAACATTGAGCGCTGCAGGGTCGAGACACGCCCCGCCCGTAGGGCTGGGACAGGAAGGAATCACGTTCGGACTCGCGTTGTTATTCCCCATGAACTGATTGCCCGTCACCGGGTCAACAACGATCGTGGGGGACGAACCCGTTAAGAGATCGGAAAAGTCTCCGCCAACCTCTGCGGGGTTAGGCACGGGAGAAAGAAATGTGTCGGACGTGCGGATGCGTCTTCCCTGGTAATCGACAAAAAAGAACGTACGGTCTCGAATGATCGGCCCTCCGAAAGAGCCTCCGAATTCGTTGCGCTTGAAGGGCGGGATGGGCTGGGCAGGATCGTCGAAATAGTTCTTTGCATCCATGGAGGAGTTGCGCAGAAACTCGAATGCGCTACCGTGGAACCGGTTGGTACCTGCCCTGGTCACAACGTTGACGACAGCGCCCCCCTTCCCAATATCGGCGCCGAAGTTGTTGGTTTGAACCTTAAATTCCTGGATCGCATCAATGGGAGGTTCAATCAGCTCGAAACCAATCTGTTGCTCGTTGTTGTCGAATCCATTCAGGAGGTAGTTGTTGTTGGTCGCCCACAGTCCATTCACCTGGATCGAACCGTTCCCGCGCTCGTCCTCAGGAATCTCGCCCTGCTGCACGTTCCCGGTGCTTCCGGTGCTGGCGGGCCCCATGTTGACCCCAGGGCTTAGATACGCCAGTTGCATGAAATTTCGTCCGTTGATTGGAAGCTGGTGAACCCGGCTTTCATCGATCACCTGTCCTATCGACGAGGTTTCCGAGTCCACCAGTGGCTCGACGGCGGTGACTACGACCTGTTCGTGGACTGAGCCGATGACTAAGGTGAAATCCACACGCACAACCTGGTTGATGTCGAGCTTGAATGCGGTCTGAATCGACGTTTTGAAACCCTCGCGCTCAGCCATCACGGTGTAGGTTCCAGACTTCAGCTCGGTGACCACATATTCTCCCCCGCTGTCGCTCGTGGTCTTTCTCTCGGCGTTCGTCTGGGTTTCTGTGACCGTCACCGCCGCATCCGCCAGGACCGCGCCGGAAGCGTCGCGAACAGTGCCGACAACTTTTCCCGACTCCACCTGAGCCTGCACGGCGGAGGCAAGGATGAGCATCGCGCCGGCGATGAGGGTGAGCCACGGCGACCTCGACCCAATGGGGATAATCCGATTCATCGTGCCCTCCCAATGAGCGACCGGGTGCAACCATGATCCCGTTAGCTCTCCTGAGGATGAAATGAAAACATCATATGCAGGTATGTTGTCAATATTTATTTTTTTGACTTACGACCGGGGAGCAAGGATAGCGTATTGCGAAATCTGCGTAGGTTATTTACTATGTTCACTTTACTGATTTTTATCAAGCATGGGAAACGTCGGTCAGAAGACTCACAATAATCTAGTGTAAATAATCTTATACACGTTGCATACTATGTGTGTATGTTCGCTCGCGAGACATCTACTGCTATCCGCGTGGGGAGTCGCGATGAGTTCCGCCTATGATCACTTTGGAGGAGGCCGCGCGGAAGGAGCGATAGCTCGCAAATGCAGTCGCCAACGATATGATCGCAAGCCAGCCTCTGCACTTCCAGACGCCGCGTTGGGCTGATGGAGCGGGAGACGGGGATCGAACCCGTGACATCCAGCTTGGGAAGCTGGCGTTCTACCGCTGAACTACTCCCGCTCAACTTGGTTAGACTACCATTCCGCGCTATCCAAGACAACGGCGCTTACCCTGGGTTTCTCTACGCTAGGCATCGTTCTTTCCTGCGCCAACCTGCTACTTGCGGCCGACCGAGTCTTGCATCCCAGACAAGCGGTGCACTAGCGGCGGACTTCCCTGTTCTTCTGGGTCGCAATCGGGCAATCGATTAGCGTTGCGGAGTGGGACTTGGGCTCGGGGACCGATCGAGGCTCGGCTTGTCCGGCGCCGGTTTTTCGGGAATTGCGGGCGAGGCTGGCGCTAGTGGAGGTGCGGCCGGTCCAGTCGTGCCCTGCGGATCGTTCGAACCCGGCAGTAGCGACGATGGGGTGGCGAACAGCGGATCGGGGAGCGAATCAGGCGCCGGCTGCGCTTGCGACGGCCGGATTCCCTTGGCCTCCACGATCGACCAGCGCCAATCTTCATCAGGGCCGGGAGTGATGCCGATATTTTCGTGAAACGCGGTGGTGGTGAAGGGCTTGGCCTCGGCCTTAAGGTGATAGAGAAGCGTTACATCAGAGCGCCTCTCGACCGCGATTGGAGCCAAGCCTTCGGCGGCGGGAATCACACGCGCGCGCGCGGCTAATTCCGCGTTCTCTCCGGGCTTACGCTCGAGCGTCAGGCCGATGGTAATTTCGCGAATATCCCAGTCGGTTCCGTTGAATACCTCGAGCTGCAGACTTTCATCCTGAATGGAACCGGGACCATCGATCTTGATCAGTTCGGTGAGCGGCAGATCTTCAATCAGAACCGGCTTGATCAGCAGCGAACTGGCTCGGGCGTTGAACGACAGACTGCAGGTTACATCGGGCGACGATACTTTGACAGTGTTGCTGGAAGGGTCAATGGAAAACACGGTCTTGTCTTGCTTGACCGGTCTTGCATTCTTAGCGTCCTCCATAACCTGCGTCAAATTGTCGTTATCAATCACTGTGCCGGCAGAGCCTGGTTGTTGTTGCGGATGCTGCGCTTTGTTCTTTCGGAGGTCGCGCGCCAAGTCTCCGAGCGGCTGGGCATCTTCTTGCTCTTGCGCCCAAGCGGCCAAGGGCAGCAAAGACACAATGAGCAGCAAACAGAGTGCAACCAATCGCAAGCTGGGGAGTCTGGATCGCATGATTTCGGTCGCTGAAGCCGCGTGGGCGCTCAGCGAGTTCATCTAAAAGTTTAGGCGAGATGGAATGGAAAAGAAGTTACCGAAGGGACACGTCGGTGCTAGCACTTCCGGGGATGGGAAAAGAAGTATGCTTGAAAGCGGCTTGGACGCGCTCAGATCGAAGCGACGCGCAACGGGGCGCGCCCAAGCCTTTTTCACAATCGCTGCTTACAGCAGGCCAGAAGCACGAAAACGGCTGATTGGATCGGTTACCTGCATTGGTTGACGCTTAAAAACCCAGCGCGCCACCGCAATTCCCAATGCCGCATAACACAGATGCCAGAGTTTCATACAATCGCTCCCCACGCCGGACCTTTACCGGGGAGAGACTACGAAGGTCCCGCCGTGAATTAACGCTACCTCTTGTTTCATCGGCAGGTCTAGTCCACGAAGGTGCTATGAATCTGTGCAAAAGTAATCCGAGGTAATGAGGGTGGTAACTGGAAACAACTCGTGTAGAGACGGGGCTTGCCCCGTCTACGGCAACGGGGAGACGCGGCAAGCCGCGTGTTTATTTGGAGCTCTCTATCCAACCGCCGCCAACGACAATGTCGCCATCGTAAAAGACCGCGGCCTGACCGGGGGTGAGAGCGCGCTGCGGCTGGTCAAAGGTGACCTGGACTTCGTCCGGCTCCGCGCATTCAATCACGGCTGGCGCCGGTTGATGCTTGTGACGGATCTTCACTGCGACTCGCATGGGCTCGCGCAGGCCGGCGGTCGAGATCAGGTTTACCCGGCGCGCCCGAAGAGTGCGCGAGTAAAGCTCCTCGTCCTTGCCCACCACCACTTGCCGCGTGTCATTCTTGATTTGAATCACGTAGAGCGGCGAGCCCGTGGCCACGCCGAGTCCCTTGCGCTGTCCGACCGTGAAATTGTGCACGCCGGCGTGCTTGCCGATCACCCTGCCGTCGGTCGTGACCATCTCACCCGCAGTCGTCTTGCTGGAAATTCCTGCCGACTGCTCTCCCTGCTCGCTGAGATAGGCTTCGAGAAAACGCTTGTAGTCGCCGCCGGGGACGAAGCAGATTTCCTGCGAGTCGGGCTTTTCGGCGATGGCGAGGCCGTGCTTGCGGGCAAGTTCGCGCACCTCTGGCTTGGTCATGCCGCCGAGCGGAAACAGAGTGCGGCTCAATTGCTCCTGCGTAAGGCCGAAGAGGAAGTAAGTCTGGTCCTTGGATTTGTCGGTTGGGCGCTTCAGCAGCCATCGCCCAAGCTGCTCGTCAAAAACCACTTGGGCGTAATGGCCGGTGGCAATCTGTTCAGCGCCAATCTGCTGCGCCACAATAAGTAACTGATCAAACTTCAAGTGATTGTTGCAGAGACTGCAAGGAATGGGCGTGCGTCCGGCCAGATACTCTTCGACGAACGGCCGCACCACATCGCGCTCAAAGCGTTCTTCGTGATTGACCACGTAGTAGGGAATGCCCAGCGCCTCGGCAACGCGGCGAGCATCGTAGACATCGTCGATCGAACAGCAGCGGCCCTGCACCGATTCGGGCATCCCTTCGTGTCCGGCAAGCCGGCGCTGGTTCCAAAGTTGCATGGTCAGGCCGATGACGTTGCGCCCCTCGGCGCGCAGCATGGCCGCAACGGCCGAGGAGTCCACTCCTCCCGACATGGCAACGGCGATAGTTTCGGAAGCTAGCATTTAGCACTTAGCACTTAGCCGTCAGCTGTTCACGATCTCGCTTTAGCTAAGTACTAAATGCTAAGTGCTAACCGCGCTCTTGGTCCACACCGGCGACAACTCCCGCAGCCGTGCGACCGTTTCCGGAATCAACCCGAGGGCGAAGTCTACATCCTCGCGCGTATTTTGTTTCCCGAGACTAAAACGAATGCTGGCTTTCGCACGGTCCGGACGCAGCCCCATCGCGGTCAGCACGTGCGACGGTTCAATAGCTCCAGAAGAGCACGCCGCGCCGGTCGAGACGGCCAGCCCCTTCAAGTCCAGCGCGATGACCAGCGCCTCGCCTTCGATGCCATCGAAATAGATGTTGGTCGTATTCGGCACGCGCGGCGCTCGTTCGCCATTTAAGCCAGCGCCGTTTAAGCCTGTCGCTTCGATGCCGAGCAGTTCCCTTTCGAAATGATCGCGCGCAGCGGCCATCTTAATATCGTCGCCTCGTTCGAAGCCCGCGAGCGCCAACTCCGCCGCCTTGCCCAAGCCGACGATGCCCGGAACGTTCTCCGTCCCAGCGCGGCGCGAGCGTTCATGACTCCCGCCATAGAGCATCGGCTCAAGCCGAGTTCCCTTGCGAACATAGAGCGCGCCCACCCCCTGCGGCCCGTGAAACTTGTGGCCGGAAACGGTCAGCAGGTCGCAGCCGATTTTGTTGACATCGATCGCGATCTTCCCCGCCGCCTGCACCGCATCAGTGTGGAAGTACACATCGGCATCGGCTGCAATCTTGCCGATCTCGGCGACGGGTTGCACCACGCCGGTCTCGTTGTTGGCGAGCATGATGGTGATCAACTTCGTATTCGGCCGGAGCGCGCGCTTCACATCCGCCGGATCCACCCGGCCGCGGCCATCCACCGGAACGTACGTGACTTCGAATCCGTTTGCCGCCAGATGCTTGCAGGCATTGAGGACCGCATGATGCTCGATGGTCGAGGAGATAACGTGGTCGCCCACGTGCGCTATACCGAATATCGCCAAATTGTCGGCTTCCGTACCGCCGCCGGTAAACACGATCTCAGAAGCCCGGCAGCCCAGCAGTCCAGCCACCGATTCACGGGCGCGCTCGACCGCAGCTCGCGTCTCCTGTCCATGATGGTGGATGGACGACGCGTTGCCAAAGCGCTCCCCAAAGTACGGCCGCATCGCCTCCAGTACCTCGGGGAGCACCGGAGTCGTGGCGTTGTTGTCGAGATAGACCCGGCGCGTCATGCTGCTTCCATTGTACCGATGTCCTACGGCTGTTCGGGAAGTAGAGACGGGGATTGCCCCGTCACAGAGTCACATGGACGACGGGCGTCTTGCCCGTCCCGCGGCGAAGCCTAAGCCGGGCGGGGACGCCCGGCGCTCCGCCAGCATCTCAGCGTTTTTCTACCGGCACGTATTTTTGCGGATACACCGGGCCGACGTAATCCGCGCGCGGGCGGATCAGCCGGTTGTCGTCGAGTTGCTCGATGACGTGCGCCGTCCAGCCGCCGACCCGTGCAACCGCGAAGATTGGCGTGAACAGGTCAACCTCGATGCCGAGGGTGTGGTAGGTGGAGGCGGAATAGAAGTCCACATTGGCGTTGAGCTTCTTATCGGCCCGCACGAAGTCTTCGATCTTCTGGGAGTATTCGAACCATTTGGGATTGCCACTGGAATGCCCCAGATCATGCGACATCTGCCGCAAATGCGTGGCCCGCGGATCTTCCGTGTGGTACACGCGATGTCCGAAACCCGGAATCTTCTTCTTCTGCGCGAGCAGTCCTTTGACGTAATCGACTGGGTCGGCGCCGTTAGCGTCGATTTCCATCAGGATTTTGAACACGGCCTCGTTGGCGCCGCCATGCAGCGGCCCCTTCAGCGTGCCGATGGCGGAAGTGACCGCGGAGTGCATATCGGAAAGCGTCGCGGCCGTAACCCGCGCTGCAAAGGTGGAAGCGTTCAGTTCATGGTCAGCGTGCAGGATGAGCGCAATATCCAGCGCTCGTTCCGCCGTGGCGGTGGGCAATTCACCGTTCAACATCAACAGAAAATTGGCCGCGTGCGAGAGGGCGCGGCCCGGCGAGACCACCGGCTTGCCTTTGCGAATCCGGTCGTAGTTCGCTACCAGCATCGACAGCTGCGACGTCAGACGGATGGCCTTGTTGATATTTGCGTCGTGATCGTTCTTGTCATATTCCGGGTCGTAATAAGAAAGCGCGGAAACCAGCGTACGCAGCACGTCCATGGGAGGAACGTGTTGCGGCACCAACTGCAGCCGGTAAAAAATAGATGCGTCGAGCTTGCGCTCCTCCGCCATGCGCCATTTGAGGTGCTTAAGTTCCTCCGCGTTGGGCAGGCGTCCAAACCACAGCAGGTGGCAGACTTCCTCAAACGTAGAGTGGTCGGCCAGATCGTGGATGTCATAGCCGCGATAGGCCAGCACTCCCTGCTCGCCGTCGATATAGCAGATGCTGGACGTGGTAACGACAACGCCTTCCAGTCCTTTCGGGGTATGCAGGCTTGTAACGCTGGACATGGGCTCCTCGTTGGCAGTGCGGATGGATATAGGCTGCCGGCCCCCCACAACACGCGGCACGACAACCCTCTTTTATACGCTAAACCGGCGGCAGTTTCCAAGCGCTCTTGGCCGGGGTAGTGGCTCAGTTTCGCGATGCAGGCGACAAGAGGCTGAACCGCCAAGGACACGAGGTACCACTAAGGCCTTCGATCTCAGATATTTCCTTCGTGTGCCTTCGTGGCCTTGGTGGTNNTTGGTGGTTAATGGTTTCGCAAATTGAGCCACTACCTGGTCGCGAAGTTTGGCCAGGAAGCGGCTGCGGCGTAAACTTCCTGTTTTGCCCTTTGCCGCCAGAGTACATATAGTCCCTGGCGGACCCTAGTACTCCGCGGAGAATTCATGAAGACAAGACTGCTCGTGTTCGGCTTCATCCTTGCCTTGGCAACGCCTCTCGCGCTTGCCGACGAGGGTATGTGGTTATACAACGCCTTCCCCAAAGATCGCGTCCAGAAGCAATACGGCTTTGCCGCCACGCAGGAATGGCTCGACCATCTCCAGCTTTCGTCGGTGCGCTTTAACAATGGAGGATCCGGTTCGTTCGTCTCAGCCGACGGCCTGGCATTTACCAATCATCACGTCGGTGCCGACTGCATTGAGAAACTTGCCACCTCCGGCCACGACTACATGAAGACCGGTTTTTACGCCAAGACCCAGGCGGACGAAGCCAAGTGCCCCGATCTTGAACTGAACGTGCTGGTCGGCATCGACGACGTGACCGCGAAGGTGAAGGCCGCTGCCCCGGCAACCATGTCTACCGCCGACGCTGGACACGCTCAGCGCTCCGTCATGAGCGCCATTGAAAAAGACTGTGCTACTTCCACCGGCCTGCGCTGCGACGTGGTCCCGTTCTACTCCGGCGAGGTCTATAACCTCTACAAATACAAGAAATACACGGACGTACGCCTGGTGTTTGCGCCTGAATTTGCCGCTGCATTTTTCGGCGGCGATCCCGACAANNGTCCACCTCAACCACTATCTGCAATGGTCGAAGGTAGGAGCAAAGGATGGCGATCTGATTTTCGTTTCCGGCCACCCCGGAGGCACGGATCGACTGAAAACGGTGGCGCAATTGCAGTTTCTGAAAAACGTGGAATATCCGTCGCGCCTCGCCAACTACAAGCGGCGTATCGCTATGCTCCAGAAATTCAGTGCACAGTCGCCGGAGAACGCGCGCATCGCGCAGGAGCGCATCTTCGGGCTCCAGAACTCACAGAAAGCGATTAACGGCGAGTATGAAGGGCTGCAGGATAGGACCATGATGAAGCAGATGGATGCGACGGAGCGGAAGCAGGAAAAGGCTTACCTGGATAAGCACACTGGCGAGCCCAACCCCTGGGAAGAAGTTTCCAACGCCATGAAGGTGAACCGCGAAATTTATGCTCCCCTTACCTACGTCGAGCGTATGCGCGGGTTCAGTCATGTCGAGCGCCTGCGTGGGTTCAACTTTGACCTGCCGGGATACGCTCGCATTCTCGTTCGTGTCGCCGAGGAAAAGTCGAAACCGAACGGAGACCGTCTGCGCGAGTATCGCGATTCAGCCCTGCCCTCCCTGGAGCAGCAACTACTGAGCGCGGTCCCCATTTACAAAAATCTTGAGACCGCGATTTTGGCCGGCGCCCTGGCCCAGATGCAGGAAGCGCTGGGGCCCGAAGATTCAGCGGTGAAGGCATCGCTGAGTGGCAAGTCGCCCGAAGAGGCTGCTAAGGAGCTGATCGCCGGTACAAAGTTGGACGACGTGACCGTCCGCAAACAACTCTATGAAGGTGGAAAGGCAGCAGTGGATGCCAGTACGGATCCACTGATCGTCCTGATGCGCAATGTGGATCGCGAGGCACGGACGGTGCGCAAGCGCTTCGACGACGAGGTCGATGCGGTGGTGCAGCGAGACGGCGCAACCATCGCCAGGGCGCGCTTTGCCCAAGCCGGCTTCACCCAGCCTCCAGACGCGACCTTCACCCTGCGCCTCAGTTATGGCACGGTGCAGGGCTACGAGGAGAACGGCAAAAAGATTCCTTACTTCACCACCTTCGCCGGAGCGTTTCAACATGCGGAGGAGCACGGCAACAAGCCTCCGTACGATCTCGCCGCCAGTTGGCCGAAGATGAAATCGAAACTCAATCTCGAAACGCCGTTGAATTGTGTTTCCACGGCGGACATCATCGGCGGCAACTCCGGCAGCCCGACCGTGAACAAGGCTGGCGAAGTGGTGGGCATTATCTTCGACGGCAACATCGAGTCGCTGGCCGGNNAACATTCAGTCGCTGGTTTTGAACTTCTATTACGACGATCGTCAGGCCCGCGCCGTTCAGGTAGATTCGCGGGGCATCCTCGAAGCCCTTCGCAAGATCTATGGCGCCGACGCGCTCGTTGACGAACTAACCGGCACGAAGGCCGCCGGCGAATAGCAGGCTCGTGGAGGGACGGGCGCCCTCATCGAAATTGGCGCGCTTGTGCTTCAGCAGTTCAAGCGCATGAAGCTTGTACAATTCGAGGGGCTCGATGTGGATTTTGGCAGTCGGTGATCAAGGCCAGTTCCTAGCTTCTGGCGGCTGGCAATCACAACCCCGTTCGCTAGAGGCCGGGAGCTAGCAGCCAGAAGCTGTTTTCAATACAACGGCACTTTCGGATCCACTGTCCGCGCCCAGCCGTCGATCCCGCCGCGCATGGATTGAACTTTTTCGTATCCCTGCTGGCGGAGCCAGTTGGTGACGGTCAACGAGCGCACCCCATGATGACACACGACCACGATGTGATCGTCGGGGTCAAGCTCCTGGTGAGCGCGCGCCGGGATGTCGCCCATCGGAATGTGCTTCGCCCCCGCGATGCGCGCGGCCTCATATTCCCAAGCCTCGCGAACATCGAGCANNAGACGCAATTTGAACTGTCATCTTAGCGAAGCGAAAGACGTATGCACAGGGGCGGATTCAAATTCAGAGGTCCTTCGCTTCGCTGAATGACACCTTCAGTTATCTCTCCGAGGCTCCGCTCTTCCCATGGTAGTCAGGCTCATCACCGCGGCCAGCCCCCAGAGCGCGCCAGTCCCGATTCGAGCCGTGCGCACATCGGCGGGCGGAACGTTGCGCCACAACGTCAATCCACAGCCCACCACAAAATTGACCACCAACACGCCGAAAAATAATCTCTCGCGCAGGCACCGCGTGTCGAGCGCCAGGCCTGCCAGCAACAGGATCCACACGATGTAGGTCGCGGTGGTCCAGGCATCGTGCGGCCATTCATATTCGTGGCGAGTGACGTGGCTAAACGAAATCCACGCGAAGTAAGCACAGCCGAGAAAACCCGCCACGCCCCACAATGGCGTCCGGCACATCAGGTGGCCAGAACGGTAGGGCAGCTTCGCTCCGATCTTAGCCTTCGCGCTTTCCGTGGGGCTGTCCATTGCGGCCGCCGTTTCTCAAGGAAACCAATGATACCCTCGCGCGCCTCGGCCGGCGAGATCAGTTCCGGCGGCTTGCTTTGCGAATCGTTCAGTCCGGCAATGCAAAGCGTTGTTAGCTAACTCCTGATTCCCACCATCAATTTCTCGATCTCCGCTTTCTGCTCACCCGAGAGCGGCAAGAATGGCAGGCGCGCAGGACCTCCGTAGTAGCCGTTAAGGTCCATGGCGTACTTGACGCCGGGAATACCCAGTTCGCTGATCACGCGCTGGGAAGCCAGTTTCACGCGCTCTTGTTTTTCGCGGGCGAGCGCATTGTCTCCGTCTTTGAGCGCGGCGTAGATTTCGTAACACGCGGTGGGCGCAGGACAGGCAAAGGCCAGAATGGCGCCAACTGCGCCGAGTCCGAGCGACGGTTCGAGTTGGTGAGCGGCCCCAACCATGACCTGAAAGCTCACGTCCTTCTGCCGTGTTTTGAGTTTGCCAACGACGGTTACGCCAGAGGATGAAGGTCTTGCGGCGCCGCCTTCGTGGACGGGCGATGGCGCTTCGCCTGCGAGCGAGGCGACGCTTATCAGTTCCCTGCTCTGTTTCTCGCTTTCCGCAGCTGCGGCCTTCAACATGCGTGGAGTCACGGCTTCGAACGTTTCCGTTACCGTGGTTTGCCTATTAATTTTGCGCGTGCCTTCGACCATCTTTTTCACTTTGTCGAGGTTGCCGCTCGATTCCTTGATGGCGACGATGTTGGGATGGCCGGCGAGTTCGATCACCACTTCGGCGGGTATGTCGTATCCGGTAGCCTGCGGGAAGTTGTAGATGATGATCGGCAGCGCGGACCGGTCGGCGACGGTGCGATAAAAAGCCAGCAGGTTCGCCGGCACCATCTGCTTCTTGTAGTAATGCGGAGTTCGCACCATGGCCGCGTCGTAGCCGAGCTCGGCGGCGTATTCCGTGAGCCGCAGGGTCTCATGTGCCGATTCGATGCCGGTACCTGCGATCATGACTTTATTAGGAGCCGCGGCCGCCAGCGCGGCCTTCAGCACGTCGCGGCGTTCCTGATCGGAAAGCAGGATCGCCTCGCCTGTTGACCCGAGCACTACGATGCCCGCGACCGGCGTGCGCGAGTAACGCTCGACATTCGCTTCGAGCTTTTTGTAATACACTTCGCCATCGGGATAGAAAGGCGTCGTAATCGGCGGGAAGATTCCGGATAGAAGCATGTGGACCTCGGTTGATAGTTGATAGTNNGTCGTTGGTCGTTAGTCGTTCGCAAATACGCTTGCTCTGAAATTATCGGCTCTCGCGTTCACCCTTGTCATCCTGAGTTTGACACTGAAGCGATGAACAGCAGCAGGAGAATACATCCGTCAACGATAATCACCGTGGATCCGATCCAGATCAACGCAACCATCCGAACTTGTTGCGCCGAAGGTGTGGTGATCCCAATCGTCTTGTGCAGATAGCCGAGCATGTTACTGACGAGCTGGGTCGGTATAGCCCGACTCGCGATACCCAGACCGAGAAGTAACAACAGGATATGAAACACAACAATGCTGACCATCGTTCTCCCCGACTTCTAAATGCACGAACGTTGTCAGTCCGAGCTAACGCTGTCGTTCTCGCGTCGAGGCAGGAGCGCTGTCAGCGAAGTTATTTCGCAGCGATTCTCTCCGCGTGCAGCGCTTGCAGGGCTTGCACACGCACTTCTCCGCGCTGCAGTGCCGCGATACCTTGCGCGGCGGCTCGGGCAGCGGAGAGCGTGGTAATGGTCGTGATGCGGCCGGTGACGGCGGCGCGTCGGATCGCCTTCTCGTCGAAGTAAGGGTCGGGGCCGTGCGGCGTGTTGACGATCAACTGAATGCGATCGGCTTTGATCAGATCAACCGCGTTCGGGCGTCCTTCTTTCACCTTATAAACGCGATCAACGGCCAAGCCAGCTTCTTCGAGTATGTCGGCCGTGCCGTGCGTGGCCACGAGTTTGAATCCCATGTCGACAAAGCGGTGCGCGACCTCGACGATCTGCGGCTTGTCATGGTCGGTGACACTGATGAAAACCGTGCCCTCGGTCGGCAGCTTCTGGCCGGCGGCAATTTGGGCTTTGGCGAAAGCCTCGCCGAAATTGTCGGCGATGCCCATCACTTCTCCGGTGGAGCGCATCTCCGGACCCAGCACCGTGTCGACACCGGGAAATTTTGACCAGGGAAATACCGGCGATTTTACGTAGAAGCAGCGGCCGGTATCGAGGTCCGTGCCGCGCTCGACATATTCTGGAAGGAACTCACGCAGCTTGCGCCCGGTCATGAGCCTCGCAGCAATCTTGGCCATGGGCACTCCGGTAGCTTTTGAAACGAAGGGGACAGTGCGCGAAGCGCGCGGGTTCACTTCGAGCACGTAGACCTTTGCTTCATGATGGCCGTTGCCTCTTGCGCCGTTGCCGCGCGGGATCGCGAACTGCACGTTCATCAGCCCGATCACTTTGAGCGCGCGCGCCAGCTTGAAGGTGTATTCGCGCATGCGCTTGAGCAGCGGCTGGGGGATGTCCACTGCCGGCAGCACGCAGGAGGAATCGCCGGAGTGGATGCCGGCCTCCTCGAT